>CAKOIS010000004.1 GCA_934087065.1 uncultured Bacilli bacterium | reverse complement strand
CATAAATAAAAACTGTTATTAGTCTAGTAAATAAAGTAATAACAATAGTTATGATAATATAATAAATACTATAAATATTAGAAAATATAGTTCATGTGGTTCGGGAAAAAAATACAAACAATGTTGTGGTAAATAGCTTGTTTTATAAAAAAATAGGATGGTGAAAATATGAAAATAGTTTTAGGCTCTATGAATGTTTCTAAACAAAGGTCAATTTTAATTGCAATGAATGAATTAGGATTTGATGATATTTCTATTGTCCCTGTTAATGTTAATTCTTTAGTAAGTTCTAAACCTATTAATGATGAAACTTTAATAGGTGCAAAAAATAGAAATCATGGTTTATATAATTATTGCATGGAAAATGATATTTCATTTGATTTACTAATTAGTATTGAGGGTGGATATGAACAGATAGATAATACATATTTTATTGTTACTTATGCATCAATATTAGACCAAAATGGTAATGAATTTATAGGAAAATCAAGTGGTCTTCAAATTACTGAAAGAATGTTTAACTACGTTAAAGATGGGAAGTCTTTGAATAAAGTTATTGAAAGTATTCTTGGTAATAGTAGTAATAAAAAAGATAATGGAATAACTGGATACCTAACAACTGGGTATTATAGGAGAGATATATTTGAATCCTCAGCAGTTATAAGTGCAATGGAAACTTTACTAAATTTTAAATCAACTTACAAAAAATTAGATAAAAAAATAGATAAAACACATAACGTTGGAAAAATTTGAAATAATTAGTAACATCATATATGATGTTATACATTTTTTAATATGTGATGGGAACAATGTGCACATTTTGTGCTCACAGACTAAAAAATGTATGGTAAAAATAATACTATATGTAACATTTATACCAATACTGTTCAGACCTTTTAAACCTTGAAAAACCTATAATACTATACATACTTCATAGTATCATATATACTGAAAAAGGATGAACTTGTGGCTCAGGGAAAAAATATAAACAATGCTGTGGTAAATAATCGCTTAAACCTAGATAAATAAAAGGGTTTGTGAGAATTGACCGATTACAATATTTAGGTAATTTGAAGTAAAAAAATGCCGTTAGATACGTTTTATATAAAAAAAGAGATGCTATTCAGCAATTTTTGTTATTTTATCAAGTAAATTAGATATATTATCAAGATCATGATGAAACATATGTGAGTAAGTATTAAGGGTTTTTGTTACACTAGAATGTCCCATATATCCAGAAACCAAAGTAACAGGAGCTCCTGTATTGATAAGAAGAGAAGTACACGAATGTCTGAAATCATGTAATCGTATTTCTCTAACCCCTGTTTCCTTTGCTATTTTCCTTTATCTTCTACGAACCTTAGCATAGGATAATGGAATGATACCACTAAATTCACCAAAGCAGTAGAAGTCATCTGTATAGTTTCTATATTGAGATATTTGATCATGTTACTGCTTTAAATCCTGATAAAGAGCATCACAGATAGGAAGAGTTCTATAACTGCTTGGTGTCTTTAAATCACAGATATAATAGTTAGCAGAGTAATTATCAATACTTTGAAACTGCCTATTTATAGAAATTGTTTTTTTATCAAAATCTACATTGTTCCAAGTAAGACCACGAGCTTCACTAATTCTTAATCCATTATAATAAAAAGTTTCCCACAAGCACCTGAATGATAGCTCATCTTCTCCACTAAGGAATGTATTAAATTTCTCAGGAGTATAGATGTCGTGCTCTTTGCGAGTTTGATTAGTATCCTGAAACTTAGACATTAAGTTTTTAACTTTATTAAAATTGAAATCATAATGAGTTGAAACAAAATTTAATAATGAAGTAAGAACTTTTAATTTGGTTTTTCATTGGATTCACACGACAAAGTGGGTTCTTTTTTATTATAAATATTTAACGAGTTTTTTAGCTACACCTAGAATCTCAACAGGTAATGTCTCAACTTCTTTCTTAGTATAAAACTTAGGTAGAAACTCTAAACATAAATATCACCGACCTTTCATCAATCATTCAACATATCACTTAAAAAGAAAAAAAAGTCAAATAAAAATGCGAATTAATCGCACTTTGTTTTTTCTAATCTATCATTAGCAATATTGAAATATTCCTTATCTAATTCTATACCGACAAATTTTCTATTATTTTTGATAGAAGCAACACCTGTAGAACCACTACCCATAAATGGATCAAGAATAATATCATTTTCATTTGTATGAACTTTAATTATATTCTCCATTAATTTCAAACTCTTTTGAGTAGGATGGTTGGTTTTTTCTTTGCCTGAAACCGTAGGAGTTTCATAGCAAGATCTTAAATATGATTTATCGGTTGGCTTATTAAAAATCCACTTGGCATTTTTATTAACAGCCCAAACTGCAAATTCAGTATCTTGAACATATCGCCTGTCAATATTTCTTGGCATAGGGTTTGATTTCTTCCAAATTATAACATCTTTTACAATTAAACCTGAAGACTCTAATTTGTCAATAATATGACTGATGAATCTATAAGAACAGAAAATAATCATCGAACCATTTTTATCTAATAAATTTGAATAATCAGAAATCCAATTGTATAAGTCGAAATCTTTGTCCCATTCTCCGAAATCAACACCTTTTCTAGGATTTTTCATTGTGGAAAAATTATTATCCTGAGAAATATTATAAGGTGGATCAGTTATAATATGATTAACTTTCATATTATTTTGTAAAAGCTCTTTATACATTGTATAAGCATTACCTAAATAGATTTCGTAATTGTCAGTTTTAATCCTTTCAGTTTGATATGCTGAAGCCACAGCATCACCTATAGCTTTGCCAAGTAGTGGAGGAACAGCATTCCCAATTTGTTTACAAACAGAACTTTTCGGACCGTAAAAGATAAAATCATCATCAAAACTTTGTATTCTAGCAGCTTCACGTGGAGTTATAGATCTATTTAAAAATGGATGAGAATTTCTACCATTAGATGGAGTATCAAATCTTGTATCTATTGTTGGGCTATATGTATCCCATTGAAGCCTTGACCATGTAGTAGCAAATTTTTGCTTTCCGTGAAGTTCTTTAGGTAAAGAAGACTTGTCTCCTTCAGGTGGAATCATAGCTAATTTCTCTAAGGCAACCTTAGAATGATTAGTAGCCATGTGATTATATAGTTTCTTTCCCCTTAACTTTTTTTGATATGCAGATTCAGGAGCATTTTTATAATCGCATTCAAAAATACCTTCTCCTGATTCCAAATATGCTAAGTCAGAAATTGCATCTCTTACAGTAACAGATTTCTTACCACCAACAGGTAAGTCTATACTTCTTGTTAAAGAACCAATTATAATTGCCCTTTCTCGACTTTCCGGAACGCCAAAGTTTTTAGCATTAAGTACACCATAATTAATGATATATCCTAAAGATGAGAATTTTTCAATTATTTGATTTTTAAAATAACCATTTTCTGAATTTAAAATATTCTTAACATTTTCAATAACAAATACTTCAGGCTTAATGGCTTTAACTAAAGCAAAATATTCTAAAAACAAGAAATTTCTAGGATCATCAAAGCCAAGATTCTTACCTTTAAGGCTGAATCCCTGACATGGTGGGCCTCCAACAATCATATTAACTTTTCTATCCTTAGAAACCTTAATGATTTTATCCTTTATTTTTTGATCAGTTAAATCACCTGTTATTACATAAGCGTCTTTAAAATTCTTTTGAAAAGTTTCAGTTGCATATTTATCAAAATCAACTGCAACAACTGTCTTCATATTTTTAATTTTATCTAGACCAGCAGAAAAACCACCTGCACCTGCAAATAAATCAAGAACATTGAATTGCATATTTATCATCTTCTCCTTATATTTTGAGGGACTTTATTTTATTACCTCGATAATATTATAGCATCATTAATATTTTTATTCAATATATTAGAAGTAAAAATAAAAAAAATATGTTATAATGTAAATGAGGTGTTTTAATGGAAGTATTAAAAGTTAGCAACTTTTTTGAAAAAGATATGCCACCAATACTTTTAGGTGGATTCTTCAGTAGAAGAGTTTTTACAGAGAATAATAAATATATTTTTATTTATACATCATACAAAAAATCACAAAAGATAGATACAAAGGAAATCGCTTTTGAATCATATGACAGAGATTATATAGAAGCATTAAATCATGAAACAGGTCAATATCCTTATTGGTATACTAAGGATAAGATAATAGATGAATTAGGAGTTCAACTTAGTGTAAGTGGTCAAGCCTTTTTTCTCTTGGAAAATGATTTGAATATTAATAATGATAGTTTTTACAACAAACTATATGCAAAGCTTGTATCGAGTTGTGAATGGATTTATGATGAACAATTAAATGAAGACAAGAAGTCTTTTATTCGTGGATATATGGAGCTAAGGGGTAGTATTGATACAACAGCAAATTATATAGCACAGGATTATTTTTATGATTCTGTATTTGAAATTAAAAAAGCGAGAATGCTAGTTGATTATTTATCTATTCCATATAACGTTGTAAATATTAATTTTAGAGAATTACAACACGATTATTATGCAGGAATCAGAACTAGAAATACTCAGCTAAGATTAAATATTTGGTGGTACATGGAAAACATAGGAATGATAAACGGATATAAGGCAGAAGTATTTGCACTATCTCGTCATTTATCATTACCAGATCCTGAGAAGAATGTTTACTTTTTCTATAACGATGATATAAGAAGAAGAGCTAATAACCTATTGGATGAAAGATTAAACTTCTATTCAACTAATGTCTTTGGAAAAGATATAACAGAAGAAGACATTAAGAAAATGAGAAATGAACTTAACTTTGAACATACAACAGGAACTATTAGAAGCAGAGCATTAGTAGAAGCTATAAAGTATTTAACACCTGATGAATGCGTTTGCTGTAAGAATAAATATAATATAGAAGATAGATCATACATTAATAGAAATACAGGTAGATATTATTTTGAAATCCACCATGTTATTTCTATTGGCTCAAACAAAGAATTGGACGATGAAAATAATATGGTAAAATTATGTCCAACCTGTCATAGAACATTAAAAAGAGGATCAGGAACACCTGAAGAACAAAAAGAATTAATTAGAGAAATATTCCACAATGCACCACAAACATTAGACTTCGCAGAACATTTCTTTAATACAAAAGATTTTGAAACTATTGTAGATTTAACATATAAAAATTTAAATTAAAAAGACTACGAGTTTGTAGTCTTTTTTTTTGTATATTATCTATGAAATCCATAAGGGCTTCACCCGTGCCACAATTAGGACATATTTTTGATTTATTATCCTTTCTAGAAATAGCAGGTGGATCCGAATAATCTTCACAACAAATAGGACACACAGGATATATTTTAAAAGTGGCATGAGATACTTCGTTATAAACTTTCTTAACAGAATCAGTAGAATTAAACATCATTGCTTCATCGATAGATGTAGAAAGCCTTACAACAGGAATCTTAAAAAGGATACATTTTTATCAATACCGACATAGTAGCATTCCTGCCCATCCCAATTATCTTTTATAACATATTTAGTCTTCATCTTCTTCATTTCCGTATTTTTCATTGAAATCCCATTCAGAAATATTGCCGTATGTATAACCATTATTATTTGAAAAATAAATTTTAGCGTCAGGATCAAAATCTGAAAGACAATTAATTAATTTTTGAACAGTTAACGTTTTGCTATGTGGTTCGGGGAAAAAATATAAGAATTGTTGTGGAAAATAGCATAAAATAAGGGAAAAAATTAAATTTTTAAAAAGATAAATTGGTTTGAGTTTTATAACTTGTCCACAAAATATTAAAAATATGTAGTAAAATAAAGGTGTGAACAATGATTATATTTGTTGACATCTTTTAAAATCTAAATAGAAAGGAGAAAAAAATATTGAAAAAAGATTTAGTAACAGCAGAAATAATAGTTAAAGAAAATAAGGTGGGAATACTAAGAGTTGGAAATGTTAATTACATTTCTTTAACTGATTTAGCAAAGTATTAAAATTCAAGTGATCCATCTTTTACAGTTAAAAACTGGTTAAGAAGGATAAATACTATTGATTATATTGGACTATGGGAAGAAATTCATAATCAAGATTTTAATTTGGTCGAATTCGAACAAATTAAAACTGAATACGGTAGAAACTCAGTTGCAATGTCACCGACACAATGGGTACAAGAACTAAAGCAATAGAAACAATTCAAAGTTAGGCTTTTCAGTATTATATGGGTTTATTATTTATATTTTTTCTCAATCTATGATCTTGCTTCAATTATTTATAACTGGTTTATTTAATAGTAAAGTGATGGATTTATTTAGAAGTAATGTGGTTATGGAAACTAGAACATTAAAACTTTTATTAATTTTAGCTATTATCTTTTATACTTTGGTAATACTACTCATGAATGTAATAAGTGTTATTACTTTTAATAAGTATATTAATACACTTTCAATAAAATTGTTGGTGTATTTTTCTTTTTAATGTGGTATTATAATTATAAGGAGGAGTAGAAAGTGATAAAAAAGTATATTAAGAAGTGTGAAATGTATTCTATGATTATTTCTATACTTATGATAGTTTTATCTTTGTTTTTAATATTTAAACCAATTAAATCTATTGAGACTTTTGTGTTATTATTTTCAATTATAATGCTTGTTAATGGTGTTATTGGAGTAGTTACATATTTTACTATTGAAAGTGATGAGAGATTATTTAGTTTTGATTTACTTAGTGGTATTACAAATATTATAGCAGGTGTACTTGTGTTCATTTATAGAAGTAGTTTAGTAGAAGTATTTCCTATTATGTTAGGTATTTATGTTATAGTAAGTAGTTTATTAAAAATGCAAATATCAATTAATTTAAGTACTGTACCTGAAAGTAATTGGTTTTTACTTGTTATTATGTCAATTTTAAATATGATAATAGGTATACTTTTAATTACTAATCCATTTGAGTCTATTATAACAATTACAACACTTTGTGGTATTTTCTTACTAGCAAGTGAAGTAATTAGTTTAGTAGAAGAAATATATGTTTTGATTAAAATTAAAAAGTTTGAAAAAAACATAGGCATATAGAGTTAATTTATATGCTTTTTCTTTTGTTATGTGATATAATTAAAATGGTGGTTATATAGTGGCAAAAGAAAAATTTTTATCGTCAATTTATTTAATTATAAAGAATGAAAAAGGAGAGGTGCTTTTACAACGTAGAAAGGGTACTAAATTGTGGTGTGGTTTTTTAGCTCTTCCAGCTGGGCATGTTGATGAAGGAGAAAACGTGTATGATGCAATGATAAGGGAAGCTAGGGAAGAGTTGGATATTAAAGTAAGTGTTTCAGATATAATTGATACTTTTGTAGTTAATAGAAAGAATGTAAGTTTACCAAGTTACTTTGATATTTATTTTGAAATTAAAAGTTATGTTGGTGAAATTAAAATTAACGAAGAAGATAAATGTGAAGAATTAGTGTGGGCTAGAATAGATGATTTGCCAAGTGATATGATAACATTTGAAAAAGAAGCAATAGCTAATAATACTAATGGAATTAAGTTTAGTGTAATACTTGCTGATAATGAAGAAAAACTAGTTAAAAAGAAAAGTGTAAATTCATAAAAAAGTTATGTCAAATTTAAAGATATAACTCTTTTTTTGTTTAAGTTTATGAAAGAAAATGATATAATTATAGTATATTATATTAAGTGAGGTAAATATGAAGAAGTATTATAAATATATAGATGTTTTAAGAGTAATAGCGTGCTTATTTGTGCTTTTATATCATTTGGGGTTATCAAAGGGTGGTTATTTGGCTGTTTGCACTTTTTTTGTAATGAGTGGGTATTTTACTTGTAAGAGTTTATTTAAGAATGAAAAAGTTTCTTTAAAGAAATATTATAAAGATAGATTTTTTAAGATATATTTACCACTTTTTGTAGTTGTTTTAGTGACAATCGGTGTGGTTAGTTTAATTCCTAATGTTTCGTGGTTTAATTTAAAACCTGAAAGCACTAGTGCACTTTTAGGATACAATAATATTTGGCAAGTTGGGGCGAGTTTAGACTATTTTTCAAGACATATTAATTCGCCATTTATGCATTTGTGGTATATATCTATACTTCTTCAATTTGATTTAGTTTTTCCTTTTATATTTTTGATTCTTAAAAAATTAGGAGATAAATTAGGTAAGAGTGCACCTGTTGTAATTACATTTTTAGTGAGTATTATTAGTACAGTATATTTTTATAAAGTTAGTCTAAATGGAAGTACAATGGCTTTATATTATGGAACTTTCACACGTATGTTTTCAATTTGGTTTGGTGTATTTTTGGGAATGATACATCATTATTACAGACCTATTATATTTAATGATAAGAAATTAAGTAAGATTATATATTTTGTTTATTTATTAATTTTAATTGGTATGTTTGTAACTATAGGGTATGACTCAAAGTATTTTAGTTTTGGAATGATTTTAGCAAGTCTAATTAGCATGAGATTAATTAGTTATGGTACAGTAGATGTAAATGTTAAAAATGAGACTAACTTCTTTGGATATCTTATTAAGAAATTTAGTGATATAAGTTATTTAGTATATTTAGTACAATATCCTGTTATATATTTAATGCAGTATAGTGGGTTAGAAGGATTTAAAAAAGTAAGTTTAATCTTTGTTTTAGTTATAGTTATTTCTATAATTTTACATATTGCTTTAGATTTTAAGAGTTCTAAGTATAAAAAGATAAGATGTTTATTAATTATTTTAGTTGGATGTTTTATGATATATGGTGGGCTAAAATTTGCTGAAAGTAAAGATCATACTAGTGAAATGAAAGCTTTGGAAAAAGAGCTAGAAGAAAATCAAAAGTTAGTAAATGAAAATCAAGAGAATTATCAGAAAGAACTTGAAAAAGAGAGAGAAGATTTGGATAAGATATTAAATGAACTTAATGTGGATAAAGATAAGTTAATGGAAGTAATTAAGTCTTTTCCTATAATAGGAATAGGTGACTCAGTTATGCTTGGTGCGATAAACAATTTATATGAAGCTTTTCCTAATGGGTATTTTGATGCTAAGGTGAGTAGGACTGACTATGAAGTGGATGATATACTTATTGATTTAAAGAAAAAGAATATGCTTGGAGAACCTATTTTAATTCATTTGGGTACTAATGGGGATTGTAGTAGAAGTTGTAAGTTGCAGATTATGAAGTTAACTGAAGGACATGAGGTGTTTTGGATAAATACTACTAATTTAGATTATGTTAATGAGAAATTAAAGAAGTATGAAAGTGAGTTTAGTAATTTACATATAATAGACTGGAAGAGTTTGAGTAAAGGACATGATGAATACTTTTATAGTGATGGAATACATTTAAATCCAGTTGGTAGAAAAGCTTATACTGAAGTGATTTTGAATGAACTATATAATTATTATATGAATGATTATAAGAAGAAGCAAGATGAAGCTATTGATAAGTATGAAGAAGAGTTAAAAAATAAGATTACATTTTATGGAGATACACTTTTACTTAGTGTTTTTCAAAATTTTAAGAGTGAGTTTAGTAAAAGTAATTTTATAACTAGAGATAAGTTTAGTTATAGTGATTTAAAGAGTATGATAAGTGAAAGTATAGAAAAGAAAGAAATTACTAATCGTGTAGTGTTAATGTTTGATGAAGATATTAAAGTAAGTGAGTATAAGGAAATTGCTAAGATGTTAGATGGAAAAGAAGTGTATGTAATAAGTGTTAACAATGAAATTGGTGAGTTAAGTAAGTTAGAGAATGTTAAGGTAGTTAAGCTTGATGTTAAAAATAATAAAGATTATTTGATGGCGGATAATAAACATTTAAGTAAGACTGGAAAAGATGAGTTAACTAAGTTAGTGAGCGAGGTAATAAATAATGAATGAAGTAGTTAGTGAGTTGTTAAAGCTTGGTAAGAAAGTAAGTACAATGGAGTCTTGTACTGGTGGATATATTGCTAATAGTATTACTAATGTAGAGGGGTCAAGTGAAGTATTTAACTTTGGGGCAGTGACTTATAGTAATTCATTTAAAGAGAAACTGGGAGTTAGTAGTGAAGTAATACTTAAGTATTCAGTATATAGTATGGAAACATCTATGGAAATGAGTAAGAATATTAGCTTGTATACAGAGTCTAATTATGGAATAGGTATAACTGGTAAGTTAAATCGTATTGATAAAGAGAATTTATTTGGTGGTGATAATGTTGTATTTGTAAGTATATATGATAGAGATAATAACGAGTACTTTAATAAAAAAGTAGAAGTTAATAAGAGTAGTAGAATGGAAAATAAAGAAGATATTGGAAAGTTAGTTACAGAAATGATGTTATCAATATTAAAGTATGGAAAGCTTTAGTTTAATCTAAAGTTTTTTTGTTTGACATATTGTACCAAATATGGTATCATACATAGCTAAAAGAAGGGGTATTATGGAGTTAATTGATGAAGGGTTATTTAATTATAGTTTAAATGCATATAGGTTAAGATGTTTAATCGTACAGTCTTATAGAAATAATAATAGACCTATTAAGGAATACATTAGTTATAATGAGTTTAGATTATTAATAAAAAATTTTACTTTAGATATTATGAAATATTATTTGGATAGAATAAATGCAGTAAATTATAAGGAACCTTATGTAAGTATTTTTCATTATAAACATAGTAGGAGATATGACTCTAAATTTAATAAGATAACAATAGATGAAGATGTAGTTTGTAATATTTATGAAGGAAACATAAGCGATATGGTTACTGTTTTTCATGAACTAGTACATTTTCAAATGTTTTTTGATATTAATTATAGAAAAATGGTTAATGAAGATACTATAAGAATAGTAAAAGAAGACCTTATTAGTAGTTATATTCGTAAAAATAATTTGAGTAGTGGTAGGAGTTATTATGCAGATAATTATGTATATTTATCTAGTGAAATTTATGCTGAAAAGGAAGGAATTAACTTGTTAGTAGAGTTCTTGTATCTTGTTTATAGAAGTGTATTTTGGAGTAAAAAAGATTTATATAATAAAATGTATTTAATAGAAGAAGGAATTAGAAAAGATACACCTGACTATGAAAAAAGATATAAAAAGAAAATAAGATATTTTAGTAATTTAGGTGAGTTTTTAAAAGAATATATTAGTTTTGAAGATGTGTTTGATTATTTAGTTAAGTATAATCCTGAATGGTTAGAGTATCCACAGATAAGTGCGGAGTATGAAATGAATGATGGGATTATTAAAAAAAGACAGAGAAAGTAAAGAATATAGGAGAGTATTATGGAATTAATTGATGAAGGATTATTTGATTATAGTGAAAGTGCTTGTGAGTTAGGAGATTTGATAATTAAATTTTCTAAAAATTTAAGAAGTAATCAGTCTTTTGAAAGTTATATAAGTTATGAAGAATTTGAGAATTTAATTAGAAGTTTTATTAATGATGTTATGTGTTATTATCTTAAAAGAATTAATGTATCAAAAGAAGTGCTAGTATTAGTTTTTGATTATTGGTTTTCGGGTGCTTTTCTTGAAACTAGTAACGGAATAGTTATACAAAGTGAAATAATGGAAAGTATATATAAAGGGAATATTGAAAATTTATCTGTTGTTTTTCATGAACTAGTACATTTTCAAGTGTATTGTGATATTAATTATAGAAAAATTGTTAATGAAGATACAGTTAGAATACTTAAAGAAAAATTGATTAGATTTTATGTTGTGGAGCATGAGTTTAATGATAGTTATTATTATGGTAATTATCAATATTATTCAGAAGAAGTTTTTGTTAATAATGAAGCTATTAATCAATTTGTTCAGTTTTTCTATTTAATATTTAATTCTAAGATTAAAGATAAGAAAGCTTTATATAACGATATGTTTCTTTTAGAAGAGAGTTTGAGAGAAAAAGCGCTTGACTATGAAGAGCTATATAAAAATAAAATGAGAAATTTTAAGAATGTAGGTTATTTTAATAATAATGTAATTAGCTTTGAAGATGCGTTTGACTATTTAATTAAGTATAATCCTAAGTGGTTAGAGTATCCACAGATAAGTTCTTTATATGAATGTGTTCATGGGAATATTAGAAGGAAGGAAGAATATAGGAGGATTTTATGCAGTTAAGTAGAAGACAGTTGGACAAATTATTATATAGGTTATCTTATTTGGGTTCAGGTAGTCAAGGAGTTTGCTATGTTGATAAGAGTAGAGATTTAGTGTATAAAGTATTTCATACTTACACAGAAAAAGAAAATTCTATGTATACTATGGAAGATATTCTTATGTTTTCTGATGTTGTTAATGATACATACAAGTTTCCTAAAGATGTTATTATGGTAGATGGTATAGTAGAAGGGTATACTTTAGATTATTTTAGGGGACATGATTTATGTCAGATGAATCCTTTTAGAATTAATTTAGATAATTTTGAGAATTTGATATCTAAAGTTTATGAAGATATTAAGATTATTAGTGATAAAGGTGTTTTAACTTATGATGTATTATATAATATAATGTATTCTAAAGATGCACTAGCTATAGTAGATACATTAGAGTACTCTAAAAATAGTGATGTTTATGTAGATAATAGATATAACTTTGATATTGGAATAAATAGTTTTTTAGTTGATAGTTTCTTTAATCATTTTGTTGATAGTAATACTATGCTTAAAGAGATGTATATTAGTAAAGATGTTAGTGCTTTAGAGTTTTTAAAAATGTTTAGAGCTAAGATAAGTGAGTACTTAGGACATGAAATTAAATACTTAGAAGAGGCTAAATGTTTAGTTAGAAGAAGTTATCCAGATTATGTAAGAGGGTAAAATATTAAATTTCTACTTTAGAAATAATAAAATATGTGGTAAAATGTAATAGTAAGGGAAGTGAGATAATGGATATTGTTTTATATGTATCTGGTGTTTTAGTACTTGTTGTTAGTATTACGCTTATATTTTTTATTAGTAAAGGGGAAAGAGTTGTTAATTTAGTTTATAAATTTAATATGTGTGAAAAAGAAATTATAGAATTTTTAAATAATAAAGAGAGTTTAATTTTAAGAGTTATTGGTATCATTGAAAGAGAATTAAAGAGTGAATTCAAAGTATTTGAAGATGTTAAGAATATCAAAGTAAGTAAGCCTAGTCCTTATGAAAAGGATAAACTTTTAACTAGTGCATTTGAAGAGATTACTAAGATATATACGGATAATCCTAATCTTAAAGAGATTAAAAGTTTTGATGGTATTATTAAAGATATAAATAAGAATGAGATTAAATTAATATCGCTTAGAACTCTATATAATAAATGTGCGATGGAGTTTAATAGTATTTGTAATAAATTTCCTTATAATGTAATATGTAAGATTAAGAAATTTAAAGAAAGAACTTTATATGAAGGAAAGGAACTAAATGATGAAATAGAAAAAGAATTAAATTTTGTGGTTTAATTCTTTTTGTTTAAGTCCCAATTTATTTCTGGTATGTTATTTTGTTTTAAAAAGTTATTAGTTCTTGAAAATGGTTTACTACCAAAGAAACCGTTGTATGCTGAGAATGGACTAGGGTGTGGACTTTCAATTATTAAGTGTTTTTTGTTTGTTATGAATGCTTTTTTGCTTCTAGCAAAGTTACCCCATAATATAAAGACTACTGGTGTTTGTTTCATGTTTATTAGTTTTATTATATGGTCTGTTAGTAAGTTCCAACCTAGGTCTTTATGGGAGGCTGCTTTATCTTTTTCTACCGTTAGAACACTGTTAAGTAAAAGTACTCCTTGTTTAGCCCATGCAGTTAAGTCTCCGCTTATTGGTTCAGCGTAACCTAAGTCACTATTTAATTCTTTAAATATGTTTTTTAATGAAGGTGGTTTTTTAGTTCCATCAAGAACAGAGAAAGATAAACCATGTGCTTCACCAACCCCATGATATGGGTCTTGGCCTAGGATTACAACTTTAACATTTTCGTATGGAGTTAATTTGAGTGCATTAAAAATGTTATCGTATTCAGGAAAACAAGTGCTTTCTTCATATTTACTTTTAATCATTTCCATAAATTTTTTAAAACCAGTGCTCTTCCAAACACTAGATAGTACTATATCCCAGTCATTGTTAATCATTTTACTTCACCATAATAATTTTATCATATAAAGTTATTTAAGTCACTTAATTTGTGAATAATTATTAAATTTAAAGTTATTAATATAAGCATCATTATGTCAATGAATTTCCATATTAAAGTAGTGTCTATAAATACTCCTAGAATTAGTGATGATAAAATAATTATTTTAGATATTAGAATAATTATTTTATTTTTTGTTAAGTGTGTTATGTTTGATAAGCCTATATATATTCCTGAGATAATGCTAGAAGACGCTAGAAGTGTGATAATTAAGGATAAAAAATAATTACCAAAGTTATGGTAGTGGAAATAAAATACGTGTTTTAATAAAGATATGTAAGAGGTGTCATGTATACCGAGCTTGTAGATATAAATTAAATTAAGTAAAGCAATTAATGTGGAAACTACAAATACTATAAAGTATGAACCTAATACTAAAGTATTTGCAGTTATATATGCATTTTTATTTCCAACAGCACTAGACATACTAGTGGTACCTATTAATAGTTCGTTTAAAAATATACTTCTTTTTATGCCTATTACTAGACCTATTGTGATACTTTTTAATGTGAATAAGTCTTTAAAAATTAGTTTGATAATGTTAGGTAGTAAGTCTATGTTTTTAAAAATTGTGTATAAAGAAATTGATATAAAGAATATAGTGATTATTGGTACTAGTTTGTTTAGTATTTTTCTTATTTCGTCAACGTTGTTAGTTATTAATAAAGTAACTAGAATTATTAAAATTAAAGTGAATAACTTCTTATTTATTAACAATGTATTTATTATTGTGTTTGTTTGTATCATTAGAAAGAAAATACTATATGTAGTTATAAAAATTATTAACATTAGTATAGCTAGTTTGTTATTTTTTAGACCTTTTTTTGTATAGTAGTATATGCCACCTATGTAACTAGTCATGGTTTTTTCTTTGTATTTGCTACCTAAATAACTTTCTATATAGATTAAACTTGAAGAAATGATAGTAAATAAGTATATCCAAATAATGGTGGAAGGACCACCTACATAAATAGAAAGAGTTGTTCCAATAATCGTGCCTACACCCATTTTGGTGCCTAGTGCTAAAAAAAGACTTTCTTTGTTTATTCCACTTGTCAAATTTTTAAAATTGTAATTTTTAAAATTAATTTTTTTTGAAAAACGTATGCCAAAAAAAGAAATTGCAATTATTAATATGAACCATAATTTATCTAACATATTGAAGTATATTCTTTTTTTGTAAAAATATGTGTCAAATTATGTCTTAGTTTGTCGAAAAGTACAAAACTTATAATAAATTGTGGTAAACTAGTTTCAGTGATAATTATGAAAATATGTGAAACTAGGATTAATGCATTAAAAAAAGCAGTAAAGTGTGTTTTGTGGTGCGTGTTAGTAGTTTTGTATTTTGTTTATACTGGAGTTGATGAGTTTTACGAAATAGTTATTCCAGTATGTATTACAGCTTTAATAATTAAGTTTTATTTAGTTGATTAGTAGGTGAAGTTTATGTTTATTGATACACATGCTCATATACCTTTTGAAAAAAGGGAGAGTTTTGTTAAGAATGCAAGCGAGGCTGGTGTTAAGGCAATTATTAATGCAAGTGAAGACTTGAAAACAAGTATAACAAGTGTAGAATTGTCTAAGTTATATGACGAGGTTTTTGCGTGTATTGGAGTACATCCAGAACACGCGAAAGATTTTAATTTTAGTGAAATGGATGAGTTTAGAAAACTTTTGAAAAACGATAAAGTAGTGGCTATTGGTGAGATAGGATTAGACTATTATTATGGAAAAGAAGATATGGAAAGTCAAAAACAAGTTTTTAGGGCTTTTCTTGAGCTTGCAAAAGAAGTTAATAAACCTGTAGTTATTCACACTAGAGATGCCGTCATGGATACTATTAACATTTTAAAAGAATATAATTTAAAAGGAATAATACATTGTTTTAGTTCTTCTAAAGAAGTGGGAATGGAATACATAAAACTTGGTTATAAACTAGGCATAGGTGGTGTATTAACTTTTAAGAACTCTAATTTAAGGGAGACAGTTAAGAGTTTAGGAATAGAAAATTTAGTATTAGAGACAGATTCACCTTTTTTGAGTCCTGAACCTTATAGGGGAAAAGAAAATGAAAGCAAGAATATTCCTATAATTGCTAAAGTGCTTGCTGATAGTTTAGGCCAAGACTTATCTAGGGTGGAAGAAGTTACAACTAATAATGCAAGAGACATTTTTGACATACACTAGATTATTTGATATAATTATTCATGTAGGAGAGTGTAAAAGTGAAAAAATATAAACCTAAAAAATGGTTTACATATACAAGATTAGTAATTGTTTTTGCAGTAGTTTTTTTGCTTGGTAGAACAACTAATGTTATGTACGATGTAATTACTGTAGAGAATACAAATGAATTAAAGAGTTTAAGTCAGAATGTAATTTCTGAAAATAAAGAAGAGATATATACAACTGAAAATCCAGTTTTAACTAAGTATTTAAGTTTACCTGAAAAAGGGTTTATTCTAAGTGCTGATAATAAGAAATATGATTTATATGGGCTTGATTATGACACCTTTGTAGCTGTTGTTGCAAGTGAAAGTAGAGCTAATAAAGATGATGTTTTAGCTGTTGTTAGTGTTATTTTAAATAGAAGTGACAGCAGTGGTAAAACTCCACTTCAAGTAGTTACTGCACCTGGACAATTTACTGGATATTTAGATGGACATTATTTGAAGTTCTTAAATGCAGATGGGACACTAAACGTTAAGAGTGTTGGTGTTGTTAAGGAAGTAGTGGATGACGCTTTAAACGGTGTAAGAAACTGTAATTATTATAGTTTTAGAAGTAATTGGGTAACTAGCTTTAGTGATAATCAAATTGCATATAAGGGTAATAGGTTTAAATAATGGAGAAGTTTAATTTTAAGAAGAGTTTAGGTCAAAATTTTTTGATAGATAATAATATTAGAGAAAAGATTGTGAATGCGGCTAGTATAGAAGATAATTCTTTAATAATTGAAGTAGGACCAGGTAATGGGTCAATTACTAAGTTACTTGTTAAACTTGGAGTAGAAGTTATTGCTTTTGAAATAGATACAAGACTTAAGGAAGAGTTAGATAAGATAAAAAGTGATAATTTAACAGTAATTTACGATGATTTTTTAAGTGTTGATTTAAAGCAAGTTTTATCTAAATATAAAGGTAAGAAACTTCATTTAATTGCGAATTTACCATATTATATAACTACGCCTATAATTAGTAAGGTTATTAATGAAACAGATGTAAGTGAAATGATTATAATGGTTCAGAAGGAAGTGGGAGACAGATTTAAAAGTATGCCTGGAAGTAAAGACTATAATAGTTTAAGTGTTTATTTACAATATTACTTTGATATTGAAAAAGTTTGCTTAGTTAGTAAGTCTTGTTTTGTTCCTAAACCTAATGTTGATAGTATAGTTGTTAAGTTTACTAGAAAAAAAGAATTACTAGAATTAAAAGATAAAGAGTTGTTTTTTAAGTTTGTAAGAGATGCGTTTAAACAGAAGAGAAAGAATTTAAGAAATAATTTAAAAGAATATGATTTAGAAAAAGTAGAGGAATCTTTAAATAAAATAGGTAAAGATTTAACTTATAGAGCAGAACAATTGAGTTTAGAAGATTTTGTTAGTGTTTTTAATGAGATATATTGAAAAAACCACTTTTAATTAAGTGTTTTTTTTGTTATAGAATTAATAATTATACATATATTTCTTTAGGGGGTATTATGATAAAAATAGGAGATTATGTAAGTAGAAAGAGTTATAATAATGATGTTATTTTTGAGGTTATTGGAATAGAAAAGAATATTTGTAAGTTAAGGGGAATTGATTATAGGTTACTAGCTGACGCGCCTATAAGTGATTTGGTTACTTGTGAAAGGGGAAAGTGTGATGATTTTTTTCCTTCTTTAGATAATAATTTAGATAGAGATGAGTTTTTTTATATGCCTGGAAAAATATTACATATTGATGGGGATAAGTCCTATTTAGATAGGTGTATGGATTTTTATAAAAAGAATAGTGTTAAAGCAGTTGGAAAGAGTGTTAAGGAAAGTGAGATGAGTGTAGAAGTTAGGAAGTTTTTAAATGAAGTAAATCCTGATATTCTTGTTATAACTGGGCATGATGCGTTTTTGAAGAAAGGTGTTTATAAGAATAGTAATAATTTTTGTAAGACTGTAAGTGAGGCTAGAAAGTATGAGAAGTCTAGTGATAAACTTATTATAATTGCAGGTGCTTGTCAAAGTGATTATGAAGCTCTTTTAAAGAGTGGGGCAACGTTTGCAAGTAGTCCTAAGAGAATTAATATTCATGCATTAGACCCAGCTATTATTGCGACTAGTCTTAGTTTACTTGATAGAAATAAGAATTGTGATTTAAAGAGTTTACTTGGGAAAACTAAGTATGGTAAAGATGGGATAGGTGGACTTATTAGTAAAGGAACTATGTATACTGGGTATCCTAGGAGTGAAGCATGAACATAAAAAATACAAAAGATTTTGTATCGTCTTTAGTAGGGAAACCATGTTTGTTTAAGGTTAATGTTGGTAGAAATAAGTGGGAGAAATTTGAGGGCGTTATAATTAGTGTTTATGACAAAGTTTTTATAGTGCTAGTCGGGAGTGTTACAAAGAGTTTTAGTTATAATGATGTGTTAATTAAGGATGTTCAGATAAAAGAAAATAACTTGTAGTGTTTTGTGTAAACATGTTCAAAATTACTTGAAAACTAACTCTTGTTATTATATAATTATGTTAGTAGTTACAAGAGGAGGAATGAAAGATGAAGATAACTAACGTAAGCATACGTAAGAGTGATAGAGAAGACTCTCGTATGAAAGCGATTGCATCTGTTTTATTAGATGACGAATTCGCAGTACATGATATTAGAATCATAGAAGGGACAAAGGGATTATTTATAGCAATGCCTAGTAGAAAAACTAGCAGTGGTGGTTATAGAGATATAGCTCATCCAATTAGTCAAGAAGTAAGAACTATGTTTGAGAAAGAAATTCTTGACGCTTATGAAAAATCTTTAAATGAACCAACAGAAGAGTAGTAATATTCTTCTTTTTTTATGCATATTATTTTGTGGGTGAAATGTATGGATAAAAAGGATAGAGAGAGTAGTTTTAATCATTTAGTAGAAATAAATGAGAGAAAGACTTTAGTAGTAAGTGGTGTTAAAAAGTTAGAGAGTTTTGATAGTAAGGAATTCTTTTTAGAGAGTGTGATGGGATATATTTTAATAAAGGGACAGGACTTAGAACTTATTAAACTTGATACTTGGGAAGGGACTTTGTCTATTAAGGGAAAGATAAATTCTTTTAATTATATAGATAATGGAGGAAAGAAAGCTAAAGAGGAGAGTGTGCTTTCTAAGCTATTTAAATGAAGTTAGATATACAAATACAAAGTATTATTTTTTCTTTTAGTTATGGAATTATTGTGAGTTATTTATATAATATTAGTTATTCTTTTTTGTATAAAACAAGTATCTTGTATAGAGTAGTTATTAACATATTATTTTGTATAGATGTTGGGCTTGTATATTTTCTTTTGTTAAAAGTTATTAACTATGGGGTTGTTCACATTTATTTTGTGGCAGTGTTTTTGATTAGTTTTATTTTGTTTAGTGGAAAGTATAAAAATTTAAGAAAATGTGTAAAGTTAAAGAAAAGTAAAGTAAAATTTATAGATAAAAAATGTTAGATGTGGTATTATATATTTGGAAAGGTAGATAATATTATGACTAAGAAGGATAAAAGAAGAATTACTTTACTAATTATGATTATGATACCACTTTTAGTGTTGTTTGTTAGTAGAATGTTTAGCTATTGGTCTGTTATTATTACAAATATTAATGAAAAGAAAGAGTTAGAGACAAAGTATAAAGATATTTTAGAGAAAGAAGACCTTTTAAAGAGTGAGATAAATAAACTTCAAGATGAAGAGTATGTAGCTAGATATGCTAGGGAGAAACTTCTTTATAGTAAAGATGGGGAAATTATTATTAAGATGGATTAGATATGGATATGGATGAGATATTTAAAAATGTTAGAAATATACGAGAGATGATGCTTATTAATTTAGGTAGTATAGAGCATAAGGTTAATTCTATTATTATGAGTAGAAATAGGAATTCTAATTATATTGGGAGAGTGTTTGATGAACTACTTGATTATATGAGTTTGTGTTATTATGAAGTGAAACCGATGTATTTTAGTTTACTAGAGTATACTAGTACGTTTGATATTGAGTTAACTAATGACTATATTAGTATATTTAATCAGAATTTTGATGAAAAAATAAGAAAACTTTAAAAGTCAAGAGTTTTCTTTTTTCTTTGGGTGTTGTATAATAGATTAGAAGAGTGGTGAGTTATATGGTTAAATTAAATGATAGACAAAAAGAGGCAGTTGAATTTATGGATGGACCATGTCTAGTACTTGCGGGTGCTGGAAGTGGGAAGACTAAGGTTCTAACTGAGAGAATAGTAAACTTAATAAATAACGGAGTAAGTCCATATAATATACTTGCAATTACTTTTACTAATAAGGCTGCAAGAGAAATGAGAAGTAGAGTAGAGAATAGTATCGGAGTAGAAGCTGATAAAATATTTATAGGGACATTTCATAGTTTTGGATTAAAGGTGTTAAGAGAGAATGCTAGTGTTTTAGGATATTCAAATAATGTTACTATACTTGATAGAGATGACGTTAATACTTTGATTAAAAGATTTATGAAAGAGTTAAATTTAGATAGTGATATGTATCCTGTTAAGATTATTTTAAATAAAATTAGTTTTGCAAAGAATGAGGGTTTAAGTCCAGAAGAGTATGAAAAGTTTGCTAAGGCTCCACTTGACGCAGCTGCTTGTAAGATATATAAGATGTACGAAAGTGCTTTAAAGAGAAGTAATAGTGTTGACTTTGACGATTTGTTAATCATGCCTTTAGAGATATTTAAAAAAGATAAGAGTGTTTTAGAGAAGTATCAAGAGCATTATAAGTATATCTTAGTAGATGAGTATCAAGATACAAATATGGTTCAATATGATTTATGTAAGATTTTGAGTAGTAAATATAGGAATTTGTTTGTAGTTGGTGATATGGATCAGAGTATTTATAGTTTTAGATTTGCTAATTATATGAATGTTCTTAATTTTGAAAAGGATAATAAAGATGCAAAAACTATAGTGCTAGATGAAAATTATAGAAGTACTAATAATATTTTGAATGCTGCCAATAGCGTGATTAAGAATAATAAAGAGAGAAAAGAAAAGAACTTATGGAGTAGTAAGGGTGACGGAGACAAGATTAAGTATATTAGATGTGATAATGAACTAGAAGAAGCTGGGACTGTTGTTAGACTTACTAAGGGGTTAATTGAAAGTGGAGAAAGTCCTAGTGAGATAGCAGTTTTATATAGAACAAATGGACAAAGTCGTGTGTTTGAAGAAGCTTTTCTTAAAGAAAATATTCCTTTTAAGATAGTAGGGTCATACTTTTTCTATAATAGAAAAGAGATTAAAGATTTAATTAGTTATATGCATTTGATATATAATAATAATGATGATGCTAGTTTGGAGAGAGTTATTAATGTTCCTAAAAGAGGCATTGGTAATAAGACTATAGATAGGCTTAGAACTGAGGCTAGAATAAGTGATACTAGTATGTTTAGTGTTATTAATGAAGGAAGGGAACTTAATTTTAAGAATTTAATACTTGAGTTAACTGAGATATCAAAAAATACTGATTTAGTTGGGCTAGTTGATGCGATTTTGGATAAGTCTGGACTTAAGGCTGAGCTACTTGAACAGAATAGTTTGGAAAGTGAGATAAGACTTGAAAACTTAGAAGAGTTTAAGAGTATAGCTCTTGGTTTTCAAGAGAGAGGTATTTTTAGTTTAGAAGATTTCTTAGAGAATATTAGTTTAGTTAGTGATAGAAATGAGTATAAGGAAGTAGAAACCGGAGTTAATTTGATGACTCTTCATAGTGCGAAGGGACTTGAATTTAATGATGTTTTCTTGGTTGGTATGGAAGAAGGAGTTTTTCCTCATAATAGGAGTTTTGAAAGCGAGAGTGAGCTTGAAGAAGAAAGACGTCTTTGTTATGTAGGTATTACAAGAGCTAAAGAAAAATTGTGGTTAATGAATGCTAAAAAGAGAACTTTATTTGGACAAGTGAGTAATAATTTACCTAGTAGATTTATTGGGGAAATTGATAGTGAGTTACTTGATAAAGAAGAGAGTATTACAAGAAATACAAGCTCTGTTATAGTAGGAAATATGTATGATGAAGACAGAAATGAAGATTTGAAAGTAGGAGATAAGATACACCATGATAAGTTTGGCGATGGAGTTGTAGTAGGAATTGACGGAAGTATTGCAAGTATTGCTTTTGGGTATATGTATGGTGTTAAACAACTTGCTAAAAACCATAAGAGTATAAAGAAGATATAATGAAGTTAACTGGAAAGTTAGCTTTTTCTTTTGCATAAAAAATACAAATTCGGAATGCAATTCCGAAAATGAAAAAAAATCTCCTTTTAAAGAGCGATTATTTGAAAGTTTATATGAGTAGGAAATAGAAAGATTTTTAATGAAAGTTGTATTAAAAATATGACTTTTTTCTTTTAATTTGTTATGTTTTTTGATACAATTATATTGGTGATATAAAATGGACAGAATAAATGAATTAGTAGATTTGTTAAATGAGGCAAATTATAATTATCATGTTAAAGATAATCCTACTATTACTGACCAGGAGTATGATAAGTATTTAAGAGAATTAATTAATTTAGAAGAAGAATATGGGTATGTTAGAGAAGACTCGCCTACTAAAAGGGTTGGTGGAGAAGTACTTGATGGGTTTGTTAAACACACGCATAAAATACCTATGATGAGCTTGAGTAACGTTTTTAATGAAGAAGAGATAAGAGAATTTGATAATAAGATTAAAAAAGAAGGAATTAATCCTGAGTATGTATGTGAATTAAAGATAGATGGGTTAAGTGTTAGTTTAAACTATGAAGATGGTATTTTAGTTAGTGCTGCGACTAGGGGAGACGGAATAGTTGGAGAAGATATTACAAATAATGTTAAGACTATAAAGACAGTTCCACTTAAACTTAAGAAACCTATTAGTATTGAAGTGCGTGGAGAAATCTATATGCCTAAGAAAGTGTTACATGAACTTAATTTAAGACGTGAAGTGGAAGGACTACCTGTGTTTCAAAACTGTAGAAATGCGGCAGCTGGAAGTGTAAGACAACTTGATAGTAAGGTTGCTGCTAGTCGTGGGTTAGATACTTTTATATATCATATACCAAATCCAAAAGATTATAACTTGAAGACACATTATGAAGCACTGGAGTTTTTAAGTGAACTAGGGTTTAAAACTAATCCTAATAATAGGCTAGTAAAAGATGTGGACGGAATATTAGAGTTTATTAAAGAAAAGGGAGAAATGAGACCACACTTAAGTTACGATATAGATGGGGTAGTAATTAAAGTAAATGATGTTAGTGAACAAATAGAACTAGGAAGTACTGCTAAGTATCCTAAATGGGCGACTGCATATAAGTTTCCTGCAGTAGAAGTGCTCACTAAACTTAAAGATATTATATTTACTGTAGGAAGAACTGGGCAAGTAACACCTAACGCGGTTTTAGAGCCTGTAATAGTGGCTGGGTCTACAATATCTAGAGCAACACTACATAATGAAGACTATGTTATCATGAAAGATTTAAAAATTGGAGACATAGTAAGTATTAGAAAAGCTGGGGATGTTATTCCTGAAGTGGTGGAAGCTAAGAAGGAAAGACGTACTGGTAAAGAAAAAGATTTTGTTATGACTAAAGTGTGTCCTATATGTGGGAGTGTACTAAAGAAGAGTGATGAAATTGTAGGAAGTTTTTGTGTTAATCCTAAGTGTCCTGCTAGAAATATAGAGAGTTTATGTCATTTTGTTAGTAGAAATGCTATGAATATTGATGGTTTAGGAGATAGAATTATAGAAGACTTTTATAATTATGGATATATTAAGAGATACTCTGACATCTACTATTTGTATAAGAAACGTGAAGAGTTAATTGAGTTAGAAGGTTTTGGAAATAAGAGTGTTGATAACTTGTTAGATGCGATAGAAAATAGTAAACATAATAGTTTAGAGAGATTCTTGTTTGCAATTGGTATTAGTGGAATAGGTGCTAAAACGGCTAAAGTGCTTGCTAAGAGATTTGGTAATTTAAATAATTTGATGGAAGCAGATTATGACACATTAATTGAAATACAAGATGTTGGGCCAATTCTTGCAAGTAGTGTAGTAGAGTATTTTAAAGATACTAATAAATTAAGTGAAGTAATGGAATTAGTTAGTCTTGGAATTAATACAGAGTATATAGGAAGTGAACTAGGAAGTGATGAAAGACTAGTTGGTAAGAAGTTTGTTATAACTGGGTCATTTGATTTTGTTACTAGAGATGATATAAAGAAGTTTATTGAAGATAGAGGGGGACAAACTAGCAGTAGTGTTAGTAAAAATACAAGTGTTGTCATCGTAGGAAGTGACCCTGGTAAAAAGTATGATGATGCGGTTAGATTAAATATTCCTATATGGGGAGAAAGTGAATTAAAGGAGATTATGAATTATGAATAAAATTGTTAAGTATTCTATTATTGGTATAGCTGTTGTACTTTTGGTGTTTATATTTATTTATGTTAAGAAATTTATAATTGGTAACTCTAGTTATGAAGATATTGATGTAAACAAGGTTACAGTAGGAAACAATATAACTATAGTAGGAAGATATACAAATAGTTCGCTTGCATATAAGGATTACGAATATACTTTGGTTGGAAAAGAGTTGTATGTTGAAATTAAGAATGTTTTAGTATCTAGTAAATATAACAAAGGAGAATTTACTATAGTTATACCACTTAATTCTGATGAGGTTGACAATATTCATTTAACTGATAGTAAGAGTACTAAGGTTATTTATGAAAAATCTGGGCTTTAATGCTCATTTTTTCTTGTAATAGTGTATAACTTAATGTAAACTAGAAATATTCTATAAAATATAGTATAATCTTATATAGGTGATTGATGTGAAGAAAATTTTAAAAGAAAATAGGACATTATTTGTGTTAGCTATTATTATATTAATTTCATTAGTTTTAATAGGAGTAGGGCTAATTAGTTATTTTTATGGTAATAATAAAAATCCTTATGGAGATAGACTAAAAGATATAGATAATCATAAAATTAGTGAGAGCATTGCTAGTGATATAAAAGGTATTTATGAAGAAAATGTTAGTGATGTTAGTGTTGAAGTAAAAGGAAAGATTATTTATATTATAATGAATGTAAGTGATGGAGTAAGTAAAATAGATGCAGAAGGGTATGCTGTTAAAGCATTAGAAAAGTTTAAATCTGAAGATTTAGAGTATTATGATGTACAGTTTTTGATTACTTGTAGTGATGAGAAGATAGAGAAAGATGAAAAAGCAATTTATCCAATAGCGGGTGCTAAAAAGGCTAAAGGTAGTCAAATAATTTGGAGTAATAATTAAGGAGTTATAATGAAAAAAAATAAGAAATATTTTTTAATAGGTGGGCTTGTTTTAGTTTTAATTGTTTTAATATTATGTTTACTAATGTACTTGAATGGTAGGAAAAACGGTTATTCTTTTAGTGAGAAGAGTTTTATAAATTCAAACTTAAATAATGTAATAGATGTAAGTGTTGAAGGAAGTTTACCAATATTTAGTAATAGTGGTGTTGGGGTATTTTATGATTTTGTTAATTACATGGAAAGAGATACTAAACTTACTTTTAATGTTCAAGTTAATGGAAGTGGAACTTATAAATTTGCAAATAAGAATGAACTAGGTAGTAATGATTTACTATTTTATACTGACCACTTTGTTGTTGTTAGTACGTTGAGTGACGAGATAGTTGATTTAAATAGCTTAAGTGGTAAAAATGTTGCTGTTATGGATACTGATAAAGATTATGTTAGTAAGTATATGAGTGAATATAATGTGAATATTGTTAGTTTTAGTCATTTTAATGATTTAACTGACCAAATGAGTGATAGCGTTTTATATGCAATATTGCCAATGCAAAAGTATATTAATTCTATAGTTTATAACAAATATAATATAGTTTATCATATCGATGGGCTACACTCTCATTATGTTTTAAGTATGAATGACTCTAGTAGCACGATGAGTAAGATATTTACTAAAGCATTTAATATGTGGAAAAGTGAAATTTTACCTAGCATTAATAGTCATTTCTTAGAGTTATATTATGATGCGTACAATTTAACAGAAGTTGAAAAGGAAAGAGTAACAAGTGATGATTTAATCGTAGGGTATGTTGATAATATGCCTTTTGAAGGAAAGCTTAATAGAAATTTTAGTGGTATTACTGATATGTATTTAGGTATATTTAGTGATATGACAGGAGCTACTTATAAATACATTGAATACAAAGATGTTAATAAATTAATAGAAGCATTAAATAATAAAAAAGTGGATTTAGCAGTAAACTATTATGATGTAAATAGCTCGAACTATGTTGATAGTGTAAGTTTAGGTAGCATTAAGTATGTAATTTTAGCACATCAAAGTAATAAAGATAGTTTTGATAATTTAGTTTCAATAAGTGATGATAATATTAAAATGGTTGGGAATACTAAACTTTATAAGTATATAAGTAGTATAAATAGTAATATAAATACTTATAAAAATTATAAAAAAATGTTTAAGAGTTTGACTGAGGAAGATATTCTTGTAATTGAAAAGAGTACATATGATTATTATAAAAATAGTAGTCTTAAAAAATATGTGATTAAATATATGGGTGAGAGTACTGTTAGTAATACATTCCTTTTAAATAATGATAATAAAGTTTTAAATAATTTATTTAACTTTTATTTGAGCACTACTAGTAATAAGAATATTGAGAGTATGGCTATTGATAATAGTTTAAATATGGCTAGTAGAAATATTTTAATTGAGTTTATTATAAGTAATATTACTTATTTAGTTCTTCTTGTTATTGCAGTAGTATTCTTACTTTATAAGTTTAATAGAAAAGTTAAAGTAACTAAGAAGATCAAAAAAGAAGATAAGATGATGTATTTAGATGTAATGACTAACTTAAAGAATAGAAATTATTTAAATGATAATTTAAGTTATTGGGAAGATAATAAAGTGTATCCTCAAGCTGTTGTAGTAATTGATTTAAATAATATTTCAATTATTAATGATACTAAAGGGCATGAAGAGGGAGATAGACAGATTAAGAGTGCAGCTAGTATTCTTATTAAAACACAAAGAGAGAATAGTGAGATTATTAGAACAGATGGTAATGAATTTCTTATATATTTAGTTGGTTATGAAGAAAATCAAATAGTTACTTATGTTAATAAGTTAATGAAGGAGTTTAAATCTCTTCCTTATGAATATGGAGCTAGTATGGGATACTTTATGATAACAAGTGAGAGTACTACTATAGATGATGCAATTAATGAAGCCTTAATTAAAATGAGAGAAAATAAAGGAGAGTAAGTATGCTAGATAGGTTTAAAGTATTTTGTAAAAACTTATATGATATGATGATGAAACCTGAAATGCTTACTTTGCCTAGTAGTCTTGCGTATTACTTTGTTCTAGCGGTTGTACCAATTATTTCAATACTTCTTTTGATAGCAACAGAGTTTAATTTATCAACTAGTTATATTACAGAGTTTTTGGAGAGTAATTTTAGTAGTGAACTAGCTAGTTTAGTTACGCCTATACTTACAAATCAGGGTTTGTCATTTGGTTTTATAGTTTATATATTAGTTGCATTCTTTATAGTTAGTAATGGTGCTGATGCAATAATAGTTGCAAGTAATATGATATTTAATATAGAGAATAAAAATTATTTTGTTAGAAGAATGAAAGCTTTTGTTTTAACACTTGTGTTATTCCTACTATTTACATTCATGTTAGTTGTACCTGTGTTTGGTGAACAGATACTTACAGTGTTAACTTATATTGGATTTAATAATAAGATAATTGATGTATTAAAAATGCTTTATCCAGTATTAAATGTTCCGCTTACATTATTTGTGATGTACTTGGGAATAAAACTAATCTTTATAATAGCGCCTGATGAGAAAATAAAGAGTAAGTATGTTAATAAAGGTGCTGTGTTTACAACTGTTTGTTGGTTCTTAGTAACTTTAGTGTATAGCTATTACATTAAGCATATTGCTACATATAACATTTATTATGCTGGACTTAGTACAATAGTAACACTTATGGTGTGGTTCTATTTTCTAGCGTTCATATTTGTATTAGGATTATCTTTTAACTATAATACAGTTGAAAAGAAAATAGAAGAAACTAATGCAATTAAGTTAAAAGAAATTGAAGAAAAGGTTAAAATGAGTAAAAATCATGTTTAATCTTTTTTTAATTGTGACAATATTGTGAAAATGATGTGTATTTAATGACTTTTCTTTTGAAATTTGGTAAAATATTGTTGTGAGGAATGATTAGAATGAAGAATACTATTAAAAACTTTGTTAAGAAATTTAAAAAGTATTATAGTACTAATATTTTGTTTTTGACATACTTATTAACCTCTTTAATAATTGGGACTTTACTTAGAGCTTTAACAATGGGGTTAACATTTGATTTTAGACCTTTTGTATGGGACTTAGTGGTTATTCTTATTTTTGGGTCTTTTGGTTATTTGTTTAAGCCTAAAAATCAGTTTAAGTATTTTTTGAGTGTTAATATAGTTTTTACACTTATATGTGTTGTTAATTCTATTTATTATATGTTTTATACTAATTATGTAAGTGTAAGTTTACTTAGTACAATGAGTATGTTTGGACAAGTAAGTGATTCGGTTACTACTAGATTAAGCCTAGAGTATTTTGTCTATCTATTTGCGCCTATAACACTTATAGTAGTTAATAAACTTCTTGTTAAAAAGAATTATTATTATAATGTTGGAAAAGATGAAAAAGGAAAGTTGATGTTCAGAAGGACTGGAGTGTGTGCACTTATCCTTGGAATTATGATAGGACTTACTATGACAAAGAGTGATGGGAGTAAATTAGTTAAACTATGGAATAGGGATGCAGTTGTTAAAAGATTTGGAATATATACTTATATGTTAAGTGATATGGTAACAAGCTTAACTCCTGCGATTAGTCCGATGTTTGGATATGACGAGAGTGCTCATGCGTTTTTAGAGTTTTATAGTAAAGGTAGAACTTATGAGGCAAATAAATACACCAATATATTTGAAGATAAGAATGTAATATTTATTCATATGGAGAGTATTCAAAATTTCTTAATTGATTTAAAAGTTAATGGAGTAGAGATAACTCCTAATATAAATAAACTTAGTAAGGAAGGAATGTATTTTAGTAAGTTTTATCCACAAATTAGTATAGGGACAAGTAGTGATACAGAGTTTACTTTAAGTACTGGGCTTTTACCAAGTTCTTCTGGGACAGTGTTTGTAAATTATTTTAATAGAAAATATGAAAGTATGGAGAATGCTTTTAATAATAAAGGCTACTACACATTTAGTATGCATGCTAATGTGGGAGATTATTGGAATAGAAAGAATATGTATAATACTTTAGGATATAAAGAGTATTTTGATAAATCTTATTTTGAAGTACCAACTGACAAGAAAAGTGAAGATTTAGTAGGGCTTGGGTTAAGTGATAAGTCTTTCTTTAAACAAATTATTCCTATTTTAAAGAATGTTAAAGAGAGTAATACTAAGTATATGGGTAAGATTATTACGTTAAGTAATCATAGTCCATTTGATGATGTTACTAAATATGGTGATATTGATTTAGGGTATCTAAATGATACAGAAATGGGTAACTATTTAAAGAGTGCACATTATGCTGATGAAGCACTTGGCGAGTTCTTTAAACTTGTTAAAGAAAATGGGTTAGACGAGGACACCGTATTCATGTTATATGGGGATCATGAGAGTAAACTAGGTAAGAAAAATTTGAATTTGTTATATAATTATGATGAAAAATCAGGCGAATATAAGAATAAACTTGACCCTACTTATGTTGATTTAGACAATTACCAATATGATATTCTTAAAAATACACCTTTGATTATCTATACAAGTAATGGTATAATAAATGGTGAAGTTAAAGATGTGATGGGAATGTGGGATGTGTTTCCAACTGTAGCAAACATGTTTAATTTAAGTTATAAGTATCCTTTAGGAAATGATATTTTCAGTAGTAATGATAAAATAGTTGTTTTTCCTAATGGAGATATTATTACAAATAAAGTATTTTATAACAATTTAAGAGATGAATATGTTTCTTTGACTTCGGAGCCTATTAGTAGTGAGTATATTGATCAAATTAAGTTATATGCTGAAATGAGACTTGAGGTAAGTAAAGGTATAATTGTGCATAATTTGATAAGCACGGAGAGTGAAAAATTAGAAAGGATAAAAAGATGAAGAAAGTTTTAAATAAAAATAAGTTATTCTATTTTGTTATGATTAGTTTAATCTTAATAGTTATTATAGTAATTGGTGTAAAGTTTACTTTTGAGTTTTTAGTTAAAGATGATAAGAACGTGGTTACAAAGAAAGAACTTGATAGTTTAGAGTTATATGGCTATACACTAGATGATTATGATAGCGCTTTATATAAAGAGTATTTTAATGATTTAAAGAGTACTTTAAATAGTGATGAAGTTAATTATGAAGATTATGCTAAAGAAATAGTAAAATTATTTGTGAGTGATTTTTATACTTTGGATAATAAACTTACTAGTAGTGATATAGGCGGTGTTGAATTTATTCCTAGTGATATGGTAGAGAACTTTAAAATGCATGCAGGGGATACTATGTATAATCATGTTAAAACTAATATTTATGGAGATAGAGTGCAAGAGTTACCTATTGTAAAGAAAGTTGATGTGACTAATATAGAAAGTATTACTTATACATATAAAGATAAAGAGTATTCTGGATATAAAGTTAGTGCTAGTTGGGAATATCAAGAAGATTTGGGATATAAGAACAGTGAAGTATTTACTTTAATTAAAGATAATAATAAATTGTATATTGTTGTGGGGGAATAATATGAATGAAGTATATGATTATTTACTTAACAAGAGTGGTATAAGATACAGAGATACTATAGTTTTAGGGATAAGTGGTGGGCCTGACTCGATGGCTTTACTTAGTATTATGCTTAAACTTAAAAGTGAACTAGATTTAGTTTTAATAGTAGCGCATGTTAATCATAATGTTAGGGAAGAAAGTAAAGAAGAAGAAATTTATGTAAGAGATTATGCTAAAGAAGTAGGAGTTATTTTTGAAGGACTAAGTGTTAAAAACTGGGGAGATGATAACTTTGAGAATGAAGCTAGAACTGTTAGGTATAATTTTTTTGAAAAGATAGTAAGAGAATACAATGCTAAATATTTAATGACAGCACATCATGGGGATGATTTAATTGAAACTGTTCTTATGCGTATAGTAAGAGGTTCTACTTTAAAAGGATATAGTGGATTTAGTAAGTGTGTTGGTAGAGATGGGTATACAATTATTAGACCTTTAATTAGTGTTACAAAAGATACTTTAGTTAAATATTGTGAAGAAAATGGGGTAAAATATTATATAGATAAGACTAACTTAGATGACGTACATACAAGAAATAGATATAGAAAGTATATGCTACCATTTTTAAAGAAGGAAGACCCGTTAGTACATGAAAAGTTTTTGAAGTTTAGTGAGACTTTGCTTTTATATAATAATTATATAGATAAAGAAATTAAAGAAGTGATCACTAAAGTATTTAAAGGTGGAGTGTTAGATATTCCTAAGTTTAAAGAGCTTGACTATTTAATTCAAAGTAAGATTATTTATAGTATACTAGAGAAAATATATGGAGATGATTTATTCATTGTTACTAGTACACATGTTAATTTGATATTTGATTTAATAAATAAAGAAACTCCTAATAGTGTGGTTCATTTACCTAATAATGTTAAAGTGGTAAGAGCTTATGATGAAGTTAGTTTTGATTATGAAGAAGAAGAATCTAACGTGTATGAAATTGAGATAAATGATGTTGTGAATTTACCTAATGGAAAGAATATTGAAGTAGTAAGTAGTTGCGAAGATACTAGTAACAATACTATTAGACTAAATATTGATGATATTACATTACCTCTTTATGTTAGAACTAGAAGAAATGGAGACAAGATGATGGTTAAAGGAATGAATGGACATAAAAAGGTTAATGATATATTTATAGATAGTAAGATTTCTACAAAAGATAGACATGTTTGGCCAGTTGTGAGTGATGCAGAAAATAACATTATTTGGATACCTGGACTTAAAAAGAGTAAATTTGATGTAGAAAAAGGTAAAAAGTGTGATATAATACTTAAGTACTATTAAAGAAAGGAAGAGATTATGAAAAAGAAAAATATGTTTAAAGACATTATGCCTTATATTATGCTTATATTTGTAGTTGGTATTATTTACTATACATTTAATTTAAATAATGTTAAGGTTAATGAAATGAATTATAATGAGTTTTTAACTAATTTAAAAGGAGAAAAGGTTAAGGAATTAACTGTTACACCAAAAGATAGTGATAGTGTATATTTGATAACTGGTAAACTAGAAAACTATAGTAAAAACGAGACATTTAAGTTGATTGTTCCATATACAGATAGTGTTATTGATAACATTCTTAGTATTAGTAATGAACAACAACTAGATGTTAAGATTAATAAAGACCCAGGAAGTGTTAGCTGGTTAGTAATAGTTTTAGATTTTGTGCCAATACTTTTAATTGGTGGACTTACTGTTTATTTGGTAAGAGCAATGATGGGTAATGGAAAAGGTGGAACACTAGACTTTGGAAGAAGTAGAGCTAAACTTAATCAAGAAGGAGGAAAAGTAACATTTAAGGATGTTGCTGGACTTAATGAAGAGAAAGAGGAAGTTAAAGAGTTAATAGACTTTTTAAAGAGTCCTAAGAAGTTTCAAAAGTTAGGTGCTAGAATTCCTAAAGGTGTTTTATTAGTTGGTCCTCCAGGAACAGGTAAAACATTACTTGCAAAAGCAGTAGCTGGAGAAGCTAAGGTACCATTTTATTATATAAGTGGAAGTGATTTCGTTGAGTTATTCGTTGGTGTTGGTGCATCACGTGTAAGAGATATGTTTAAACAAGCTAAACAAAATGCTCCATGTTTAATATTTATTGATGAAATAGATGCAGTGGGTAGACAAAGAGGAACAGGTTTAGGTGGAGGACATGATGAAAGAGAACAAACTTTAAACCAATTACTTACTGAGATGGATGGTTTTGGGGCTAATGAAGGTATTATAATTATAGCTGCAACTAATAGACCAGATGTACTTGATCCTGCACTTTTAAGACCAGGTAGATTTGATAGACAAGTTACTGTTAATTTACCAGATGTTAGAGAAAGAGAAGCTATACTTAATGTTCATGCTAAGGGTAAAATTTTTGATAAAGCTGTCAACTTGAAGAGAATAGCTGAGAGAACTCCAGGGTATAGTGGAGCCGACTTAGAAAACTTACTTAATGAAGCTGCACTTTTAGCTGTTAGAAGAAATAAAGACGATATTGGAATGGATGAGATAGACGAAGCTAGTGATAGGGTTCTTATGGGACCTGCTAAAGTTAGTAGAAAAGTAACAGATTATGAAAAGAATATAGTAGCTTATCATGAAAGTGGACACGCCGTTTTAGGAATAGAACTTCCTAATGGTGAAGAAGTTCATAAGATTACAATTATTCCTAGAGGTATGGCTGGAGGGTATACTCAAATGCTACCTAAGGAAGAGAGAACTTTGGTTGCTACTAAGTATGAGTTACTTCAAAGAATTACAAGTTATTTAGGTGGTAGAGTTAGTGAAGAATTGTTCTGTGGTGAAATATCAACAGGAGCTTCAGATGACTTTAAAAGAGCTACTCAAATAGCAAGAAGTATGGTTACTGAATATGGTATGAGTGACTTGGGTCCTGTACAATTTGAACATAAAAGTGGAGAAGTATTCTTAGGAAGAGATTATACTAATAGTAGTAAAAACTATAGTGATGCTGTTGCTTTAGAAATAGATAAAGAAATTAGAAAGATTATAAATGAATGTTATAAGAATGCTAAGGATATCTTATCTAAGAATAAAGGATTAGTTGAAGCTTTAGCTAAGACATTATATGAAAAAGAAACAATTACTAAAGAAGAAATTGAAGAAGTAGTAAGAGAATATAATGAAGGCAAGAAAGCTAAAAAGAAAGATAAAGTTGAAGAGTAAAATCTTCAATTTTTTTAAAAATAATATTTTTTGTATTGTTTGGAATACAAAATTAGAAAAAAGTGTGATTATGTATTTTGTAGAATACAAAATATTTCTAATTGGGAAAAAGCAGTTAATTCATTTAAAGCTGATTTTAGAGATAATGTTTCAATTTTTATAACTGGATCAAATAGTGACTTATTGTCTGGAGAACTAGCTACTCATTTAGCAGGCAGATATGTAAGGTTTAATGTTCTTCCGTTTATGTTTAGTGAAGTTTGTGAACTTAATGGAATAATAAATAAAGATAAATATGAGTTAGTCAAATATTTTGATGATTATATTATTTTTGGTGGTTTGCCACAAAGATTTGCATTAACTGATGAAGAACAATGTAGAACTTATTTAACTGATATATATAATTCTATAGTGATGAAAGACATTGTAGAGAGGTTTTCTATAAAAGATATAGATTTGTTTAATAGGATAGTAGAATATATTGTAACTACTCCATCTCAAACTTTTTCAGCTGAAAATTTAATAAAATATTTTAATACCAATGATGATAGAGGGTTAACAAAAACCACTTTATATAATTATTTAGAATATATGTCAAAGGCTATGTTAATTAATAAAGTTAGTAGATATGATGTTAGAGAGAAAAGAATATTAAATGGTAAGTATAAATATTATTTAACAGATTTAGGAATAGGTCAAGTAATGAATATATCTAAAAGACCTCAGATGGGAGCATATTTGGAAAATATTGTTTATAATGAATTAATATCAAGAGGTTATGATGTTAAAATAGGATTACTGGAAAAGGGTGAAATTGATTTTATTGCTACAAAAAATGGTAAAATCGAGTATTATCAGGTATGTTATATATTAAGTGATGATAATGTTATTAAAAGAGAATTTGGTGCATATAAAAATATAAAAGACAATTATCCAAAATATGTAATTTCTGAAGATACTATAGATATGTCACAAGATGGGATTATTCATAAAAATATTATTGACTGGTTATTAAATAGATAATGTATAAATTAATATATTTATTAATTTTTATAATTATGTTAAAAAAGTGATTTCTTATTTTAGGTATGTGAACCAATATTATATGGTTTATTAAAAATTATTTTGAAAGTTTTTAATAATCTCTTTTAAGTTAGTGTTTTTTGTGTTAAAATATTCTATAGCGAGGTAGTATTATGGGAAAGGTTATATCACTTGTAAATCAAAAGGGTGGGGTAGGCAAAACAACAACAAGTATAAATTTATCTAGTGCTTTAGGGCATTTAGGTAAAAAGGTTTTATTAATAGATTTAGACCCACAAAGTAATAGTACTACTGGGCTAGGTCTTAATAAAGCTAATATTAATAAGAGTATCTATGATGTTATTACACATAACTCAGATATAAGAGATGCTATTATTAAAACAAAATTTAAGAATTTATCTATTATTCCATCTATGATTTATTTAAGTGGAGCAGAAATAGAGTTAATTCAAATGGCTAGTAAAGAAAGTGATTTTATAATAGGGGATCAACTTAAGTTGCAGATAGATTTAATAAGAGACAGATATGATTATATTTTAATAGATTGTCCACCTGCACTTGGTGTTCTTACTACTAATGCACTTGCTGCTAGTGATAGTGTATTAATACCTGTACAATGTGAATATTATTCACTTGAAGGGGTTACACAACTTTTAAATACAATTTTACTTACACAAAGTAAGATTAACCCAAAGTTAGATATAGAGGGTGTTTTACTTACAATGCTTGATGGTAGAACATTAGTGGGGCTTGAGGTTGTTGAAGATGTAAGGAAGTTCTTCAAAGAGAAGGTATTTAATACTATTATTCCAAGACTTGTTAGACTTGTTGAAGCACCAAGTCATGGAAAACCAATTTTGGAGTATGACCCAAAGTGTAGAGGAGCTTTAGCTTATATTAATTTAGCAAAGGAAGTGATTGAAAGAAATGGAAAACAAGAGAAAAGCACTAGGGAAGGGGCTAGAACAACTATTTAGTGGAGAAGCTTTTAACCTAGAAGAGTTTGAGAAGAATGTTGTAGATAATGCAAATAAAGATGAAATTCTAATGATTAATTTAAATGAACTTAGAAGTAATCCTTATCAGCCAAGAAAAGTGTTTGATAAAGAGTTACTTGAGGGACTTGCTAGTAGTATTAAAGAGTATGGTATATTAGAGCCTATCATTGTTAAAAAGAGCATTAAAGGGTATGAGATTGTTGCTGGAGAAAGAAGAAGTATAGCTGCTAAGATGGCTGGACTTAGTGAAGTTCCTGCAATTATAAGAGACTTTAATGACGAAGAAATGATGAGCATAGCGCTTCTTGAGAATATTCAGAGAGAAAACTTAAATATAATAGAAGAGGCTCTTGCATATAAGAAAATGATAGAAGTTATGCACATTACTCAGGAAGAATTAGCTACTAAAGTAGGAAAGAGTAGAAGTCATATAACTAATATTCTTGGTATTTTAAAATTACCTAGTAAAGTACAAGATTTAGTTTTAAATAATAAGATTACTATGGGACATGCAAGGTGTCTTAGTAAACTTGAAGATGAGAGTGAAATCTTTAGTTTAGCACAAGATGTTGTAAATAAGAATTTGAGTGTAAGAGAGTTAGAAGATATAATTAATGATAATAATTCTGTTAAAAAGGTTCCTATTAAGAAACATATTCAAGTGGATGAAAGACACAGTATAGTACAGAGTATCATGAGAGAGAAAATTGGTACTATGGTTAAGATTAATAATAATAAGATAGTAATTCCATATGATAGTGATAAAGATTTAGAAAGAATATTAGAAATATTAAATATAGAAATAGGGGATTAACTATGAAATATGGTATAGGAAGTATAGTTATAATGAAAAAAGCGCATCCATGTGGTACTAACTTATGGGAGATAGTTAGGCTTGGTGTTGATATCAAGCTTAAATGTGTTAATTGTGGTAGAACTATAATGATGGATAGATTAGAGTTTGAAAAGAAACTTAAGAAAGTGGTGGAAAATGAAAAATAAGAGAAATCCTGTTTTTGTGTTTATATTGCTTACAATTGGAGTAATGCTTCTTAGCTTTGTGTTATCTTTATTTAATTTTCAAGCTGAATATAGTACGGTTAATCAATATACTAGCACTATTCAGAATAATGTAATACAAGTAGAGAATTTGTTTAGTTTTGATGGAATAAAGTATATACTTACTAGTACAGTAAATAACTTTGTTAATTTTGCACCTCTAGGTAATTTAATAATTATTCTTATTGGTATTGGTGTGTTAGAGAAAACAGGTTTAGCTAGAACGTTCTTTACTTTGATAACTCAAAGTTTTAGGAAAAACAGTATTACATATATATTAATATTACTAAGTATTATATCAAGTTTATTTGGAGATATTGGGTTTGTGCTTTTACTTCCAATAGGCGCGATGTTGTTTAAATATGGACATAGAAATCCTTTGGGAGGAATAATCGCTAGTTTTGCAGGTATTTGCTTTGGTACTGGAATAAATGTGTTTTTAACTAGTATAGAAAGTAGTTTACTTACATTAACTGTAAGTAGTGCTAAAGTCATAGATAGTACTTATGAAATAGGTATATTCTTTCAATTATTTATTATGTTAGTTGCAATAATAGCTGGTTCTATTTTGCTTACTAGAGTAACAGAAAAAACAATAATGCCTAGTTTGGGTAAGTATGAATTTGATGAAGTAGAAACACTAGATAACGTTAATTTTAGTAAAAGAGAATTAAGAGGATTTGTATGTAGTATGGGTGCATCTATACTATACATATTAATCATTATTTATATGATAATACCTGGTTTACCTTTAAGTGGAGGCTTGTTGGATGCAAGTCAAACACATTATATTGATAAACTATTTGGAAGTAATAGTTTATTTAATCAAGGTTTTGTGTTTATAGTTACATTCTTGTTTATAATAGCTGGATTTACTTATGCGAGTGTTGCTAAAACAGTTAAGGGGGATAAGGAAATAAGTGAGTGTTTAAGTTATAGTTTAGATGGTATTGGTAATATATTAGTTTTAATATTTGTAGCTAGTTTATTTATTAATACATTTGATAAAAGTAATATAGGACTTGTATTTGTAGCACTTCTTACTAACTTAATAAATGTGTTTAAATTTAGTGGAATCGGGTTAATCTTGTTATTATTTGTAATATGTATATTAAGTGGACTTATATATACTGGACTTTTAAGTAAGTGGAAGATTATGTCTAGTACAGTAGTACCAGCATTAATGAATTCAAGTATTAGTCCAGAGTTTGCACAAATAATATATGTAGCAGGTTCTAGTATAAGTATGGCATTCACGCCACTTACACCTTATTTTGTTATATATTTAGCTCTTTTAATAAAATATGATAAGAATGATAAAGTAACATTGTTTGGAACTTTTAAATATTTAAGAAGTTATTTAGTAGTGATGTTAGTTATGTGGGTAATTTTAATATTAGGGTTCTATATTACAGGGTTACCTATTGGTATTGGAAGTTATCCAACATTAACATATTAAGGAGGTTTTGAAAATGGCTTTAAAAGCGGGAATTATAGGTATGCCTAATGTAGGGAAGAGTACTTTATTTAATGCTATTACTAAAAAAAATATATTAGCAGCTAATTATCCTTTTGCAACAATAGATCCGAATTTAGGAACTGTTACAGTACCTGATGAAAGGCTTGGAGTGTTAGAGAGAATGTATATGCCCGAAAGGTGTATTGGTGCACAGTATGAGTTTACTGATATAGCTGGGCTAGTTAAAGGCGCTAGTAGTGGAGAAGGACTTGGAAATAAGTTTTTAAGTCATATAAGAGAAGTTGATGCAGTAATACATGTAGTAAGATGTTTTGTTGATAAAGATATTATTCATGTTGAAGGAAATATTGACCCTATTAGGGATATAGAAATAATTAATTTGGAACTAGCTATGAGTGATTTGGAGATAGTTAGTAATAGGATTGATAGAATAAAGAAGAAAGCAGAAACTAGTAGAGATAAAGATGCTTTAAAAGAAGTAGAGTTAATGGAAAAGTGTAAGGATATTTTATCTAGTGGAGAAGTGTTAAGACATCATGAATTTGAAGAAGATGAACTAGAGATATTAAAACCATTTAATTTTATTACTATGAAACCTATGATATATTTAGCTAATGTTAATGAAGTTGATTTAGTAACTGGAAATAATGAGTATATTGATAAAGTTAGAGAATATGCTAAGAATGATGGATGTGAAGTTATTCTTATGTGCGCTAAGATAGAAAGTGAATTAGTTGAGTTAGAGGACTCAGAAAAGAAAATATTCTTAAGTGAGCTTGGAATAGAAGAGGGTGGACTAGATAAACTAATTAAAGTTACTTATGATACTCTAGGGCTAGCTACATTCTTTACTGTAGGAAGTGACGAAGTTAGAGCTTGGACTTTTAAAAAGGGTATGAAAGCACCAGAGTGTGCTGGAATTATACATAGTGACTTTGAAAGAGGATTTATTAAAGCAGAAGTAATGAGCTATGAAGATTTAATTAGTTGTGGAAGTGAACTTAAAGTTAAGGAAGCAGGTAAAGCTAGACTTGAAGGAAAAGAATATGTTATGCAAGACGGGGATATTTGCTACTTTAGATTTAATGTTTAGGAGGACATTATGGAAAAGTTTTGTAGTAAGTGTGGAAAAGAACTAGTGAATGGTAAATGTGAATGTTGTGATAAAGAAGGAACTAGATTTAGTAAGAATGGGATTATTAATAGACCTAGATTAAAAGAGGCTGCGAAAGAAAAACTTAACGGTAATATGTGGAATATATGGCAAGCACTTTTAGTAGTTATGGCTATTAGTAGTTTATTTGGTTTCTTTGGTGGACTAGTTGATGGGGCTAAAATTGAAATTTATAATAATGTTTATTATAATGTGATGGACGCGATTTACGGTTTTATTAGTATTCCTTTAACTGCTGGAGTAAGTTATTATGTTTTAAATATAGTAAGAGATAAGAGTTTTGACATTAGTGATTTATTTAAGTTCTATAAAGAAAGAATGTGGACTATTATATTACTTTCTATATTAATTAGCATATTTACAGCTTTATGGAGTTTACTATTTGTAATACCTGGAATAATAGCGGGTTTAAGTTATTCAATGAGTACTTTTATATTTATTGACGGAGAAGACACTGATGCAATGGCTATTATAAAGAAAAGTAAAGATATGATGTATGGGTACAAATGGGACTACTTTGTATTTCAATTAAGTTTTATTGGATGGGCGCTATTATGTTTATTCATATTCCCAATAATTTATGTACTTCCATATTATTATGTAGCAGAAACTATGTATTATGAAGAACTAAAAGCAATTAAAGAGAGTTGATGTTTATAAGTATCAGGTTATTAACACTTGATATTTTTTTTGTGTGTAACTTGTAAATTCGGGCAAAATGCACGAAAAAACAAGTTTGCAGTGTAAATATGCTTGATTTTTCTTGAAAATATGGGAAATTTAATAAAATAAGAATTAGAGTCTTTTACTAATTCTTATTCTTTAATTAAAGTTTCTTCTTCAGCTTTTAATTCATCTAAAGCATATTCTAATAAACTTATAACCACATTATTAAAAGATGTATCATGTTCTTTTGCTATTATTTCTAGCTTTTTAACTAAATCTTCTTTAATATATAAAGATTTATAAACTGTTTCATTTTTCTTTTTTGTTGGTTTTATTATATCCTTCATGTTCTCACCTTCCTATTAAAAGATACCATAAATATTTAATGTATGTTATATTAAAATATTCTATGAGAAAGTATGTTGAAAAAATCTCATAGAAATGTTATAATAATTTTGTTAGAATATGTAAATAATATAGATGGAAGTGGTATATATGAAAAAAATAGATTTAGGAGTAATAGTAACAACTTTAATAATAGTTACAATAAGTTGTAGTCTTGCGTTTTTCGCAGCAAGAGTAATTGGTAACCCCAAAGATATAAACTTAGTAGCAAAGAATGTTGCGATAACTTTTACGGATACTTCCAGTATAGCTGATGAAACAATAAGTCCTGGATGGAATAATGTTAAAACATTTACAATTACTAATAATAGTAAAGAAGATTTTAACTATAATATTTTATTAAAGGGGTTAGTTAATACGTTTGAAAGTATAAATACACTTCAGTATAAAATAACAAGTGATACTGGATACAATATGGATAACTATTTAAATGTAATTAAAACAGAAACATCAAAAGATGTAGTTTTAGCATATGATGTAGTAATTCCAAAGGGAAGTAAGCAAACATATCAAGTAGAATTTAAATACGTAAGTATAGAGGAAGATCAAAGTAGTGATATGGGGAAGAAACTAGGTGGGACTTTAGCTATTGAAGAAAGTACAGGGAAACCTAAAATATATGATAAGTTACTAGCTGATAACCCAACAATAAAAACTAGAACAGACTTTAGTAACATATACACTGAAAGTAATGTAAATACACTATATAAAGCAAAAGAAAATAATACTGATGTGTATTACTTTGCAGGAGATGCTAGAAATAACTGGGTAAAGTTTGGAGAGTGGCAAGAAGATAAGACTACAATTTTAGGTGATTTTAAGAATGTAGATACTGGGGATGTGTTTACTGTTTCTCAAAAAGAGTTTTCTACAATGGCAGAATGTAGTTCATATAAGATTACTTCTAGAGGAGTTAAATACGAAATGGCTAATTGTAGAAGTGTTCAAATTGCTAAAAAAGGTGATCCAATGTATTGGAGAATAATAAGATCAAACCAAGACGGTAGTATAAGATTATTATATTCAGGAACAAGTTCAGATACAGAAAAAGGCTATATTGGAACGTCAGTGTTTAGTGAATTTGAAGAAGCTGATCCATTAAATATTGGGTATATGTATGGAACTAAAGGAAGTTTAGAAAATAACAGAACAAATGAAAACTCAAGTGTAATTAAAAATTATATAGATAGTTGGTATAACAAACATTTATTGAAATTAAATAGTTATATAAGTCAAGAATCAGTTTATTGCCAAGATAGAAGTATATCAGTAAACAGTTCTTATGATAATTATAAAACACCTGGAAATTATACAAGCTTTTCTGCTAGTGATAGAATAAAAACAATTGGAAATAATAGTAATCCTACTTATTCTTGTGCGTCAAAAGAAGACAGTTTTAGCGTTTTAAATACAAACACTGGAAATGGTGATTTAAAGTATTCTATTTCTTTAATGACAGTAGATGAAGCTGTTTATGCTGGAGGATTGTATCATGAAAAAAATGAAAAAGTGTGGTATTCAAACAATAGCTTAAGCAAAAATCTTACTGGTGATTTGTGGAGCTGGTTATTAACTCCTGAAGGAGTATCAACTCAATATCGCGGGAATGTTTATGGCTTAGGTGGAAAAAATGTAGAAATTAGTAGAATTGGATCTCCACTTATTATTTTATCAAATGTTTTAGCTGTAAGACCAGTGATTTCAATTAATGGAGGCAACATATATAAAACTGGAGATGGAAGTGCAGAAAATCCTTATATTATAGAAGCAGTACCAGTTAACACTTATGAAGTTAATTTAAATGTTAATAGCGGAAGTGGTACAGGTACAGTACTTGTTGAAGAAGGTAAAGATGCAAAATTTACTGTAGCACCTAATTCAGGTTATAAAGCAGAACTTGAAACAGATACATGTGGTGGAACATTAAGCGGTAATACTTACACAATAAGCAATATAATAAGTGCAAAAAGTTGTTCAATAACATTTAAGAAAAATGGAACATCATTAGCAACATTAATTCAAACAAATGCAGTAAATGAAAATGGATATAGATATGAAGGTAGTGACCCAAATAACTATATTTATATGGAAAATAATGGAACTAAAGAATTATGGAGAATTATAGGATTATTTCCAGATGGAGAAAATGGGGAAAATGTAATAAGAGTAAGAAAGTATTATGAACGAAATAATTATCCAACTTCTTTGTATAATTTAGGTACTAGTTTAAATTATTACCCGACGTCAACCATTTCTAGAAACACATTAATTAATTATAGTTTGACTAACTTTAAAAACACCGTGAATTACAAGATGTATTTGGGTACATCAAACTCATATACATCATATACATCAGCAGATTTATATAAAATGGAGAGGGTACTGGAAAGTAAAGGAAGCATAGGACCAAGTTCTTCTAGCACTGCAACATATATTGGAAGCGTAGGGTTAACATATCCAAGTGATTATGGATATGCTGTACTAGCGAGTGATTGTGTAAGAACAAATATGCCAAGTAAATATAGTAACATATATGCATGTTATAATAACAACTGGTTATATCAAGGTTCTCAACAATTACAATGGCTAATAAATCCTAATCCTGCGGATACTAGTTACGTATTCTATGTAGATGGACCAGGGTATTTAGGAAACGGTGGTGCTGGTGCTTCAGTGACTAATGCAAATGCTTATTCTCCAGTTATGGCTTTAAAGTCTGATATAACAGTAACAGGAAGTGGAACACAAAGTGATCCATATGTAATGAATTAGGTATGATATATGTGTACTTTACTTTGTGATCTTATTAAGTATTATATTTAATAATTAGGTATAAGTAAGCTAACTAGCTTGCTTTTTCTTTTAAAATGCTATTGATTAATGTTTTAAGTTGTGGTAGAATACTTGTGAGAAGAGAAATCTTCCTTGCTTCATGTGAAGCCAATAGACCATAAGGAGGTGAAATGAAATGAATAAATATGAAATCATGTTCATTGTAAAAGCTGATATCGCTGAAGAAGAAGTAGCTAACGTAGTTAAGTCTTTTGAAAGTATTATTACTGATATGGGTGGTAAAATCTTAAATAGTAAAGATTTAGGTCAAAAGAAGTTAGCTTATGAAATTGAGAAACAAGTAAGAGGTTATTATCATTTACTTAATGTTGAATGTGAAAGTAAGGCTGTTAAAGAGTTTGATAGAAAAGCTTTAATAGACGAAAGAATTTTAAGACATTTAATCATTAAGGAGGAAGAGTAGTATTATGAATAAAGTAGTACTTGTAGGAAGATTAACAAGAGACCCTGAAATTAGAGCATTTACTAATGGTAATTCTGTTGCTAATTTCACAGTTGCTGTTAATAGAACATTTAAGAATAGAGAAGGTGTTGTTGAAGCTGACTTTATACCTGTACAAGTTACTGGACCTCAAGTTAATGTTGTTCAAAGGTATGTAACTAAAGGTAGTCAAATAGGTATTGATGGAAGAATTCAAATTAGAAGTTATGATGCTCAAGATGGAAGTAAAAGATATGTTACTGAAGTTATTGCTGATAGAATTGAGTTAATGGGTTCTAAAAGAGATAATAATGAGAGTAGTCCAGTTAATGCTTATGTTGATACAACAAGTTCTGTTTATATGGATCAACCAAGTCCTGAAACAGGAGTAGATGTTAGTAATGACGACCCTTTTAAAGATTTTGGTAGTGAAGTGTCACTTAGTGATGATGATTTACCATTTTAGTAAAGGAGGAATAAAAAATGAAAGAATTTTATCCTAGAAAAAAGAAGATATGTCAAATGTGTGCTGGAAAAAGCGTTGATTATAAAGATGTGCCTATTATAACTAAGTACATTAATGATAAAGGTAAGATTTTACCTAGAAGAATGACTGGTGCTTGTGCATTACATCAAAGACATATAGCTAGAGAAGTTAAAAGAGCTAGATTTATGGGATTAATTCCATTTGTAAAGTAACACTTATGTGTTATTTTTTTTGTATAAAAAAAGACTAATCGTTGTCTTTTACAATTCCGATTAGTCTTATAAGTTGTAATATTTCAGCAAGTGTGCTAGCAACATAAGTTAAAGCTGCAGCTGTTAGCATGTTTTTTGATAAATCTTCTGTTCTATCTGTTGTTAGGTTAAGTTCGTTTAGTTCTTTTATTGCTCTTTTTGATGCATTTATTTCTACTGGTAAAGTTATTATTTGAAATAATACGCCAGCACCTACTGCGAATATTCCAAAGTATACTAAGTTCATGTATTCAAGTAAGAAACCTAAGAATATTACTATATATGATATTCTATCTAAAAAGCTTACTACTGGGAATATTGCGTGTCTTATTCTTAAGAATGTATAGCCTTCTTTGTCTTGTATAGCGTGTCCTACTTCATGGGCTGCAACTGATGCGCTTGCAACTGAATTACCGTGATAAATGTCTTTTGAAAGTTTTATTACTTTTCTAGTTGGGTCATAATGGTCGGTTAGTGTGCCATTTGTTTCAACCACTAGTATGTTGTTTAAACCATTTTTATCAAGTATGTTTCTGGCTACATCATATCCTGTAGTGTCACTTCTAAATTCAATGTTAGATGTTTTTTTATAAGTTACTGATATATATAACTGTGATATAAGAGGTAAACTTATTATAAGTATTATTAAAATTAATTCCATATTTTCACTTCCCTGGTAACATTATATCATAAATTTGGTATAACTTCATTAATGTTCACTAAGTTTTCATTTATTAGGTTAAGTAGTTGTTTTGCGTTTTGTTCTAAGTAGTTAGATTTTTCTATTATTTTATTTATTTGTTCATCAGTAAGTGTATTATTTTGTTTAGTTATTATTTTCTTTATTGAACAAACAGATAGTGAGTTAAATGTAAGTGTGTTTTGTTTGTTTGGTTTTTCTATAAAACCAATGGAATGATTACTATCTTCTTTTGTTGTTTTAATTATTATAGTGTTTTCAAAGTTAATTATTTCATTATTGTTAAGTGTGAGTTTTCCAGTTGTAGAAATAGTGTCAAATAGAGCTTTTATGGAAGGGTGGGTATAATTATAGTCTTCTAGAAGAATTATTGAAATAGGGTGGTGTTTTAGGCTTTCAAATGGTGTGTTTTTTTCGTCGTAACCAACGTATCCAGCGGTTGTACCAATTAGTTTTGTTATACTAGTACTAGTTACGTAGTCTTTCATGTTTAATGTTATAAGATGAGTTTTTAAGTATTTAGATAAAGTTTTTACTAGGTAAGTTTTGCCTGTTCCAGTTGGACCTTTTAATGAGATAGTTAGTGGTAACTTATTATTGTTTTTAGTAAAGCATATAAGTTTTTTTGTTATGTTGTCAATTATATGGTCTTGTTCATAGATGTTTAGTTTTAGGTAGTTATTTAGATCTGTAAAGTATGATGGGTTAGATAGTTCAAAGATATTAGAGTTTGTTTTTGTTTCTAGTACTTCTTTTAATATGGCTTTAGTTACTGTGTTTTTTATGTTTAGAGTGTTATTTTTTTTCTGAATACTTTCTAGTGAAGTTATTTCCTTTTTTAGAGATAGTGCTTTTGTTAGGTTGTTTTCTAGAATGCATTTGTTTTTCTTTTCAGTAAGTGATATTATTTTGTTTTCTATTTTTGTGTTAGTTGTTTTCTTTTCTACAAGTGATGTTATAGCACATATTTCATCTAGTATGTCTATTGATTTATCTGGGTTATTTCTATTTTTTATGTATTTGTCTGATAGTTTTGCAGTTAATTCTATGATGTTATTAGGTATTTTAACGTTGTGATATTTTTCATAATTTGGTTTTATTTTTTTTAGAATGTATAGTGTTTCGTCATAATTTGGTTCATTTATTAATAGGGGTTCAAATCTTCTATCTAAAGCTTTGTCTTTTTCTATGGAGCTAGTGTATTCTTTTAATGTAGTAGCACCTATTAAAGAGAGCTTTCCTCTTGCAAGTGCAGGCTTTAATATGTTTGATGCGTCAATAGCACCTTCTGCACCACCGGCACCTACTAGAGTGTGAATTTCGTCAATAAATAGTATTAAGTTGTTGTTTGTTTCTAGTTCGTTAATTAGTTTTGTAAGTTTTTCTTCAAATTCTCCACGGTATTTAGTGCCTGCGATTACTGAAGATAAGTTTACTTCATATATTGTTTTTCCTTTTAAGAAGTCTGGTACTAAGTTTTTAGTAATACGACTTGCTAGTTCTTCTACTACTGACGTTTTACCAACGCCTGCTTCTCCTAGTAAAAGCGGATTGTTTTTGTTTTTTCTTTTTAGTACTTCAATAATTCTAGTTATTTCTTTTTCTCTTCCTATTACTGGGTCAAATTCTTTTTTTATTGCAAGTTCGTTTAGGTTTCTTCCGATAGACTTTAGTATGCTGTTACTAGAAATTGTGTTAGTTGTTTTAATGTCTTTTTTTAGGTTTTCTATGTCAGTATTAGTTTTTATGAGTGTTTTATAGCACAAAGTGTTTTTATTTGAAAGTATTTCATTAAATAGTAAGTTTAGTGTTATTTCGTCATCTATATTTTCTAGAGATAGTATTACCCCTTCAATAGAGCTTAGTAGTTCTTTACTGTAGAATAGATATTTAGTTGGTTCATTTTTGTTTGTTAGGAAACGTTTTATTTCTTCATAGTCTATTTTATGTTTTTCTAGTACTGGAGTTAGTGAGTTAGAGTTTTTAAGTAAGCTCATTAAAAAATGGATAGAGTTGATGTCAGAGCTGTTAAGATTTTCTGCAATTAATTCACTATTTTTTAGTATTCTTTTTAGTTCTTCTGTATAGTTATTCATATACACCTCTTTCATAATATATGATATATTGAGTGTTTTTATAAAATAATATACAAAAAAAGAACTTTTTTGTGAAAGTTCTAATTTTATATATGAGATTTAACTATTACTAGAAGTATTATTACAACAAATATTACAAGAAGTAATTCAAGTACTAGTTTCCAACTCTTCTTTAGCCAGTCTTTGTAGTTGATGTCTAAGCTTGTTAAACCTAAAATCAATAATGTTGAAGTAGGTGCTACGAAAAGTGTTAAACCATATATTGCTTGCATTATAATACTTATTAATAGTGTGTAGTCAGCATATGCAACTGATAAGAATGTTCCTACTGTAGATGCTACATATAGGTAGTCTATATTTATAGCTGTTGCAATTATCATGCTTAGTGATCCAAATATTAAGTGTATTATTTCTTGTAACCAAGTGATGTTAACTAGTTTAGCAAGTCCAAAACCACAAGTGTTAGAAATGAAATTTAATATAGTAACAATGTATCCATGATAGAATGCAATAAATACTACACAGTAAGCAAAACCAACTAATGCTGCTGATTTTAGGCTTTTCTTAATACCTTTTGCGTATGCTTCTAGTGAGTCATCTAGTTTGATGTTGTATACTAGATTTATTATAAATGTAGCAAGTATTAGAATAAATGTATAACTGTCAATAGTCCATTTTCCTAATTGTTCTGTTCCATCAAATAGGTATTTTAGTATAGTAACATCTTTGATTGTGAATTCTTGGATATTTTTGTGCAAGTCTGTGAAGAAAGTAATTCCAAAAACACCTTCCCAATCAGTGTAACCAATGATTAGTAATACTAGTAATAAACCAAATATTACATATAATGGCCAACTAGGTTTTTTACTTTGAGTTTTTTCTCCTAGATAAGCATATTCTTCTTTATCACTATTTTTGTTAAGTGCTTTTCTTGCGTGTTTTAGTGTGAAAGCAATAAATACAACAAAGCATATTACTAGTAAAGCTATTTTAGTAAGTAGTCCATTTTTATATGTTAGACTAAGTACTTGATTAGTGTAACCAGCTAAGTATGCACTGTAAGTTGAACCTATCATACCAATAAGTGGAGACATGAATGCAACTAGGTAAGCTGTCATTTTGTCGTAACCCATTAGTAATATGATACTGATTATTGCTGGTATAAATATAAATAATAATATATCTAAACCGAACACACTACTAAGTAGTACAAATATTAGTGATACTATAATTAAGAATAGTTCTTCTTTTCCTTTCATAGATTTTGCAATTTTTTCTAGACAGTTTCTGTATTTTCCAGTAATTCCAAGTACGCCATAGAAGCCACCTACTGCTAGTATAAATAATACTGTTTTAGCAGCTGCTTGAGGTCCTGCCCATGGGTATTCAAATAGTTGATGTAATGAAACTCTTGCTAAATCAGAAGATATAACGTCAGTTCCACTTACTCTTGAAGTTGGAATTATCCATGATAATACGACTAGTACTAAGAACATAATTGCAATTGATTTGAACAATGTGTTCTTTTTCTTCATAATTTTTACCTCCTACTTAATTATACAATATAAATGTAAAGTTTTACAAGTAAATATCAAAAATTTCATTTAAAATGTTATAATTATTGGTTAAGAAAAAAGAGAAAGTTATTTCTCTTTTGTTTCGGGTTTCATTAATGGGAATAAGATTACGTCTCTAATTGACTCGTTTTCAGTGAAAAACATAACAAGTCTATCTATTCCGTATCCAATACCTCCAGCTGGTGGCATTCCATATTCTAAAGCTTCTACGAAGTCCATATCTATGTCGTTTGCTTCTTCGTTACCTAAATCTTGTTCTTTTAATTGGGCTTCAAATCTTTCTAATTGGTCAATTGGGTCATTTAATTCAGTGTAAGCGTTAGCCATTTCTTTTCCACCAATAAATAATTCAAATCTTTGTACAAATCTTGGGTCTTTTGGGTCTTTTTTTGTAAGTGGGCTTATTTCTATTGGGTGATTACATAAGAATGTTGGCTGTATAAGTGTTTCTTCAACGTATTTTTCAAAGAATTTGTTAACAATATGACCGAATACTTTTTCATGTGGTTCAAGTTCTATATCGTGTTCTTCTGCGAGTTTAATCATTTCTTCATTAGTATAGTTTTTACTGAAATCTATTCCAGTTTGTTCTTTAATTGCTTCAGTCATTGTTATTCTTTTGAAGTTACCATCTAAACTAATTTCATGACCTCTCCAGTTAAATGTAGTTTTGTTAAATACTTTGCTTGCTATTTCTTTAAGTAGACTTTCTGTCATTTCCATCATTCCGTTTAAGTCACTATATGCTAGGTATGCTTCCATTGATGTGAATTCTGGATTGTGAGTTAAGTCCATTCCTTCATTTCTAAATAGTCTACCAATTTCATAAACTGCGTCCATTCCACCAACAAGTAGTCTTTTTAAGTGAAGTTCTAGTGCAATTCTTAAGTACATATCTAGGTCTTGAGCATTGTGGTGCGTTACGAAAGGTCTAGCTGAAGCACCTGTTAGTAGAGTAGTTAGTACTGGAGTTTCTACTTCAGTAAATCCACGATTATCCATGAAGTTTTGAATGCATCTTATAATTCTTGGTCTTAAGAAAGCAACTCTTTTTGACTCTTCGTTCATTATTAAATCAACGTATCTTCTTCTATATCTTTCTTCTTTGTCTTGTAAGCCGTGGAATTTTTCTGGAAGTGGTTTTAATGCTTTTACTAAGTGAGTATATTTTAAACATTTTATTGTAACTTCTCCAGTCATAGTTTTCATTATTTTACCTTCAACACCAACGATGTCTCCGATGTCTGCAGTTTTAAATAAAGTGTAATCTTCTTCTCCAATATCGTTTATTGAGATATAAATTTGTATTTTTCCTGATTTGTCTTGAATTGAGAAGAATGATGCTTTTCCCATTTTTCTTATGAACATAATTCTTCCTGCAACTTTAGCGTGCTCATCCATGCTTTCTAATTCTTCATGAGTTAAGTCTTTATATTTTTCTTTTATGTCATTTGCAAGTGAGTCTCTATCAAATCTATCACCGAATGGATCAAGTCCAAGACTTCTTAATTTTTCTAGTTTTTCCCTTCTAACTAATTCTTGTTCTGTAAAATTTCTTTCCATTATTTTTTCCTCCTTCTTTTAAATAAAAAAGTTAATGACTAAAGGGGCATAGTAAGATACCTGCGGTTCCACCCTTCTTAATCATTAACTGATTATCTCTTATTTATAACGGAATATATCCGGGCTTGTTAGCCACTTAGAAGTTTTTATTCACATTAGGCTTGTTGCTAGTTTCCATCATCCTAGCTTTCTATTAACAGTATATAATGCTACTCGTCTTCTTCATCGATTTACGTGGTTATTGTACTATATTAATTATGGTTTGTCAATAGTAAGTTATGTTAAAAACTCACTCTGGAAAAAGTACGCATTTGTCAAAAATTCGGAATTGGGAAATTATGAAGTGTTACATAATAGATATAATGAGAATTATGGTGTGTGAACATATAAAGAGCATTATAAGTAAGTGTAATTTGAATGGTCAGCGGTCAATTTATGTTATCTAAAATGGAAGTGAGTTTTATATTATAGATATTCAAAAAGCTGTGAATTCTACATATTATAAGAAACAGTTAAAGAAGATTTGAGAAAGTCTAATAATGAGGTGTGGGTGCTTAATTTTGGTAGTGAAGAAATTAGAAAAATCTTAAAAAGAATAAAAGCATGAACAAGTTTCATGCTTTTTGTATCACTAATTTAGTTGTCCAGGAAGTACTAGTTTTTCTTTAGGTGGGAAGTTTTTATCAAAGTCACTCACTTCTTCTTCGGTAACATTAAATACTTCAGGGTCAGTATATATTCCTTCGTATTTAGTGATGTTCTTTTCATTAAGTACTTTTACCATAAAGAATGGAGCTTCTTCATTTTCTAATCCTTCGTAATATATGCTATAAGTGCTAGACAAAACAAAACCGTACTTTTTATAGTAGTCTGGGTTTCCAGTTATGAGTACTAAATCATAGTTTAGTTTTTTTGCAATTGCAAGTGTGTAATTTATTAAAGCTTCTCCGTATCCCATGTGTTGGTAATTAGGGTCTATACTGACTGGTCCAAAGATTAGTACATCTAATACTTTGTTATCTTTGGTTTTTATGTAACCAAGTGAATAGAATATACTTCCTATTATTTTGTTATCTTTTTCTAAGACATAGTCTAGTTCTTTTATAAATCTAGAGTCATTTCTTAATTTATGAACAACTAAGTGTTCCATGCATCCTGGTCTATATTTATTCCAAAATGCTTCTCTTGTTAGGTTTTCTACTATTTTGTAGTCTTTTTCTTCTTCTAATCTTATTTTCATTTTTTTCTCCAATATTAATATTTTTTAAGTTTTATATTAATACCAGTTCCAATTCACGTTTCATCCAATTCTCCTTATTTATTTATATTATTTTTTAATTCGTCTATGATAGACATAAACTCCTCTTCTGTTTTAGCCTGACATATTTTAGTTTTTATTTCTTTAATACCAGGTATTCCTTTTAGATACCATAGAGCATGTGTTCTGATTTCTAGGAGTGCTGTTTTTTCACTAGTGTATTTTTTTAATAAGTCATAGTGTTTTGTTATCATGTTTATTTTTTCTATGTCAGTTGGTTTATCGATGATGCGATTATTTTCTACATATTCTATGCATTCTTTGATAAACCATGGGTTACCAAGAGTGGCACGCCCGATCATTACTGCATCACATTTTGTTTCTTCAAGCATTCTTTTAGCGTCATATATTGTAAGTATATCCCCATTACCAATTACTGGAATGTTAACACTTTCTTTAACTTGTTTTATTATGTTCCAGTCAGCTTTTCCAGAATATCCTTGACTTCTAGTTCTTGCGTGAATAGCAATTGCTGAAGCACCGGCCTCTTCTATTTTTTTTGCAACTTCTACTGCGTTAATGTGGTCGTTATCCCATCCACTTCTTATTTTTACTGTGATAGGAGTGTTAGTGTTTTTTACAACTTCGGAAACTATTTCATAAATTTTATCTGGGTCTTTTAGTAGGGCACTTCCTGCTTGACTTTTTATTGCTACTTTAGGAACAGGACAACCCATGTTTATGTCTATTATGTCAGGGTGGAAGTTTTCTTCAATGTATGTTGCTGCACTTACGAAAGAAGTAATATCACTTCCAAATATTTGAATGCTAATTGGACGCTCGGTTTCTTCAAAGTTAATTAAGTCTATTGTTTTCTTTCCATTATATTTAATACCTAGAGTGCTTATCATTTCAGAGTATATTAAACCAGCACCAAAACCTTTTATGATTTGTCTATAACTAATATTAGACACTCCTGCCATAGGCGCAAATACAATTCTATTACTAATTTTTACATTTTTAATATTCCATGTCATGGTTTAATTTTAACAGATTATTGGCTTTTTGTCTATAAAAGTTATTTAAGGTTTTTGAAATAAAAAATACATAAGTTTAAAAGCTTATGTAAATTATTGTTTATTATGATAATAATAAAAATCAATATGTAATTGAAATATTAATTTTTATTTTCTAATACTTTCATTTTCAGTTGTTCGGAAATTCCGAACAACTGAATTTTCTTTCTTTAAATATATATTTAGATATATTAGATTTACTTGAATTATATAATTTAACTAATTGTTCTTGATTTAACCAAATAGTGTTATTTTGCATTTTTACTTCGATGTTATTATTTCTATTTTTTGTATTATTGTCTATTTTATACTTTTAAATAAGTTGTATTAAACATACAATTTGATAATATAAAAAAGAAGCAATTTCAACAATTACTTCTTATTAAGCTATTCGCTTTCAGTTGTATCTTCTGCTAAAGTGTATGTGCAGTTTAAGTCTTGTGTTACATTTTTAATTTTTAAGATGTTGCTACTTAATTCACTTTCAACTGTTACTCCATCACATGTTAGTTTAGCTCCAGTGTATTTGTATCCTTCGTTTTTGTCTATTGGAAACACAGCTGTTCCATTGTTGTCTACTGATAAAGGTGATTTAACATTAACTAATGCTCCACCTACAACTTTTAGGCTAACTTGATGTTTGTTTTGTTTAAATTGTACTACACATTTTGTATCGTTATTTAAATTTTTTATTGAAAGTATGTTACTTACTTGGTCGAATTCTGCAACTTGATTGTTAGTACAGTTAACTGTATCAAATATGTAATTTTCAAGTGGGGTTGTTTCAAATGTTACTGTGTCTCCAAAGTTAGCTGTTTTTTTAGTTTCTTTAGCTTCTCCCATTGAAACTTGAATTTCTACTTCATAGCCTCTTATTGCAAAAGGTACAGTACAAATGCTATCTTTGTTAACATTAGATATTGTTAAGTCTTTTGTTTCTTCGTTATATACAGCATTTACTTCGTTAGTACACTTTAAGTTAGTCGTGTCTATTTTATATCCTTCAGTTGGAATTACGTTTGTTATTTTTGAGTTATTTCTTTCTATTAGGAATTTTTGTGTATTAGTATTGTTTGGAAGTAACCCATTAGTAGTGTTTACTGTTACTTCATGGAAGTTTTTTAAGAAATATAGTCTACAAGTTGTGTCAGCAGTTAATTCTGGAGTAAATGTCCATTCTTCATTATTCCAAGAACCAGTTACTTCATTAGTACAAGTGTATTTATCATATGTGTATAAATCTTTTTTATCCATTACACCTTCAAATTCTGAGTTTTCTACTTGAATTGTGTCTTGTTTAATCATTTCGCTTACTTCTTCACCATCTAAGTAGTATTTGTAAGTTATTTTGAAGTCTTTCGGATCTTTTTTTGTATCAGAGTTATTATTTACTCCGCTTTTCTTTGCCATTAGACCAACAATTCCTCCAGCTAAACATATAGTTATTAAAAATAAAAGTATATATACAAGTGCATTTGATTTCTTTTTCATATTTAATTCCTCCAATTTTTACTCTTCTTTTCTATTATAATTTTATTATTTTATTTGGTGTTTGTCAACTAAAGTTTTGTATAAATGGGTAAATTTAGTTAAAATGGTTATTTTTTTTGCTAGTTTTAGGTAAAAAGTGTTATTTTATGCTTGATTTTTTCATATGTGTTATTGTATAATTATTCTTGGTACATTTTTATAAATTATCTTTGTATGTGGATGTGGGAAGTCTTATATATAAGGATAGAAAATTAAGAAGGAGAATTTATATGAAAACATTTATGTTAAGAAATGAAGATGTTTCTACAAAATGGTATTTAATTGATGCTGAGGGTGAAACTTTAGGTAAAGTTGCAGTTAAGGCAGCACATATCTTACGTGGTAAACATAAAGTAACTTTTACACCTCATATTAATTGTGGGGATGCAGTTATTATAGTAAATGCTGGTAAAGTTAATTTAACTGGCGACAAATTAAATAAGAAAGTATATTATAATCATAGTGGATTTCCAGGTGGATTAAGAGAAAGAACTGCTAAGGTTATGAAAGAACAATATCCAGTTGAAATGGTTGAAAGAGCTGTTAAAGGAATGCTTCCTAAGAATAGACTTGGTAGACAAATGTACAAGAAGTTATTTGTTTATGAAGGAGAAAATCATAATCATGAAGCTCAAAAGCCTGAAAAGATTGAATTATAGGAGGAATTATGGCAGATAAGAAAGTTTATACAGCTACAGGAAGAAGAAAAAGAAGTGTAGCTCAAGTTAGAATGACTAGTGGTAAAGGTAGTATTATCGTTAATGGTGTTGATGTTAATGAATATATGCCTTATGATACTTTAGTAATGGATTTAAAACAACCACTTGTACTTACAGGAACTGATGGTCAATATGATATTGAAGTTACTGTTAAAGGTGGAGGTTTTAGTGGACAAACTGGTGCTATTAGATTAGGTATTGCTAGAGCTTTAATTGAAGTTGATAGTGAAGGTTATAGACCTACTTTAAAAGGTGCTGGTATGATAACTAGAGATGCTAGAATTAAAGAACGTAAGAAATATGGTCTTAAGAAAGCTAGACGTGCTCCACAATTCAGTAAGAGATAGTAATTTATTTAAGGAAGGGGAATTTGTTCCACTTCCTTTTAATATACCTTTAAGTATAAAAAGTTTCTAAATATACAAAGTTTTTGTGCTTTTTACCGAAAAAGTATGTGAAAATGTAAAGTTTTTCGGTTTGAAGTGTTGGAAATATAAAATGTTTAAAAATTGTAGGTTATTATGGAATATATATAGATGCTAATAAGTTACTTAGGTAATGTGTTTATGATTATAAAATTAATTTATTAAATATATTTGAGTTAGTAGTTAATACTTAATTAATATTATAGTATTTAAATAAAAATGTGTTTGTTTTAGTTTTAATTTAAAGTAAAGTTTTTTCTTTATTTAGAAAGCTAAATGTGGTAGAATTAATGGTAGTAAGAAAGTATGGAAGTGATTATATAGTTAGCTTGTTAAATCGGTATATGCACACTTTAAATGATAAGGTTAGTAACTATATAAGAAGTAATTATATTTATGTGGAGGTAGAGTATGAAAAATAAGAAATTATATAGAGTTAATGAAGGTAAAATGATTAGTGGTGTATGTATGGGAATAAGTGAATACTTAGATATAGATGTTACTTTAATTAGATTATTATGGGTGATTTTGTCATGTGTTTATGGAAGTGGATTACTTATTTATATACTTGCAACTATAATTATGCCTATTAAACCACCTATTAAAAAGGTAAACTAAAACGAAAAGTTTGTGAAAAAAGTGGTAATAATTTAACCTTTGTGATAAAATTATTCTAGGTGATGTGAGGATGAGTACAGCAAAAGTTTTTAAAACTCTGGATGAACAAATAAATATATTAAAGGAAAAGGGACTTATTATAAATGATGAAGCTTATACTAAAGAAGTTTTACTTAGAGAGAATTACTTCTTTATTATGGGGTATAGACATGTGTTTTTGAAGAAAGATGCGTCTAGAAAGTTTATAGATGGGACTACTTTTGATGAGGTGTATAGTTTATTTGTGTTTGATAGAATGTTTAGGAATATTATATTTAAAAATATCTTAATAGTTGAGAATAACTATAAATCTATATTTAGTTATATATTAAGTAAGAATTATGGTTTTAAAGAAAAGAATTATTTAAATCCAGGTAATTTTGATAATGATAAGGAAAAGGCTAGACAAATTAATGATTTATTAAGAAAGGTTAAAAGACAGTTTAGAGTTAATGGTAAACAGCATGGTGCGACAAGCCATTATATGGATAATTATGGATACATTCCTTTATGGATAGGTGTTAAGGTTATTAGTTTTGGTTTGATTAGTGAAATGTTTAGTATTTTAAAAGAAGAAGATAAATTTAGTATTTCAAGTGTTTATAAAATAGAGCCTGAAGAGATGGAAACTTATTTACCAATACTAGCAAACTATAGAAATTTATGTGCGCATGAGGATGTTACGTTTGATCATTTTACTCAGAGGATGATACCAGATACAAAATATCATAGTATTTTGAATATTCAGAAGATAGATGGGGAGTATATAAATGGTAAGAATGATATATTTGCTTTGATAATTATTCTAAAGAGACTTTTGACTGATGTTGATTTTAAGATGATGATGAATGAAATTAATTATGAGTTAGATAGACTTAGTGGTAAACTTAATTCTATTAAGATAGATGATGTAATAGAAAAGATGGGATTTCCAAGTAATTATAAAGATATAATGTATTTAGATTAAGGAAGGTGTAAAAATGAGAAAGTTTATAAGTTATGTTGTTACTGTAATTATAGGCTTATTAATTGGTGTAAGTGCTGTTGTAGGAGCAATGTATTTGTTTCCTAATAATAGTGTAGTTAAGACAATAAGTGAAAAGAACGTGAATATTACTGATACTGGTATTAGTGAGAGTGTTGATAAGGTTAAAGATTCAGTTGTTGTAATTGAAACTTATCAAAAGAATACTTTAGCTGGTACTGGTACTGGGTTTGTATATGATACTGATGACGAGTATGGATATATTATGACAAATCATCATGTTATTGAAGGAGCTGAAACTATAAATATTACTTATAGTGATGATACTGAGACTACAGCAAAGGTTGTAGGAAGTGATGAGTATGCAGATATAGCAGTTTTAAAAGTTGATAAAAATACAATTAAAAGTGTTGCGACTATTGGAAAGAGTTCTGAAGTTAAAGTTGGAGATACTGTGTTTACTATAGGTAGTCCAATGGGAAAAAACTTTAGAGGTACTGTAACAAGAGGTATTTTAAGTGGAAAAGATAGAATGGTTAGTGTTAGTATAAATGGCTCTAGTGCTGACTGGATTATGAATGTTATGCAAACAGATGCTGCGATTAACCCAGGTAATAGTGGGGGACCTTTAAGTAATGCTAATGGAGAAGTAATAGGAATTAATAGTATGAAAATTGTTCAGAACACTATTGAAGGCATTGGTTTTGCTATTCCAATAGAAGACGCTATCAATTATGCAAATAGTTTAAGAGAAGATGGTAAAATTAGTAGACCTTATATAGGTGTTAGTATGCTTAATGCTACAAGTACAATGCAACTTGCTTATGCAGGAATTAGACTTGATAAGGATATTACTGAGGGTGTAGTTGTAGTTGATGTTGAAAAGAATAGTGCTGGAAGTAAAGCTGGACTACAAAGTGAAGATGTAATTATTAAAGTAGGAGATAATAAAGTAAGTGATGTAGCTGAGTTTAGGTATCAATTATATAGTCATAAAGTAGGAGAGACAATTAGTATAACTGTTATTAGAAATGGTAAGACAGTTGATTTGAAGGTTAAACTAGGAAGCAAGTAGTCCTAGTTTTTTCTTTTGTTGTTTCTCGTAACTTACAAACTATAAAAGAAGATATATCTAGTAATATTAAAATTATAGCTATAGGTAATCAAGAAAATATAGATTATGTTGATATGTTTATTAGTGAAGAATTAGATATGAATGATATTATAAATAATATTAAGAAAGTTTTAAGTTAAGACTTTCTTTTTTTCTCAAAATGTAAAACAAAACTTTCTCAAAATGTAAAATACACTTGTTTTTTGTTTTAAATAACGGTATTGTTTCTTTTTCTTTGTATAGACTTTTAGTTAGGAATTTGGTACAATATCTATGAGGCGTTTAAAATATGAAAAAATGTGTAGTTATATATAATCCTGAAAGTGGAAGACCTGTTGATAAGAAAAATCTTAAAGAACTTCCTGATATTATGAAAGTTAATGAGTATGAGACTGTTATGTGTCCAACTAAGGCTGCAAAAGACGCGACTAGAATAGTAAGTGAGTTAGAAGATGATGTTGATTTAGTTATTTGTGCTGGAGGGGATGGTACTTTAAATGAAGGCATAACAGGTAATTTAATGAGAAAGAATAAGCTTGTTATGGCACAACTTCCTGTTGGTACTATGAATGATGTTGGTACAATGTATGGTTATACTAAAAATATGATAGTTAATGTTCAGATGCTTGTAAGTGGAGTTAAAAAGAATGTTGATATTTGTATGATTAATGATACTCCATTTGTTTATGTTGCGTGTATTGGTAGTTATGTTGATGTTAGTTATAATACTCCAAGAGCGTATAAGAAAAAGTATGGAAGACTAGCTTATATTTTTAATGCACTTCATGAATTTACTGGGAAAGTTAGATTATTCGATTTAGATTATGAAATAGATGGTGTTAAAAAGAGTGGAACTTATTCATTTGTGTTTGTAACTAATACTAGTAGAATGGGTGGAATAAGTCATATTTATAATGATATAAAACTTGATGACGATATGTTTGAAGTGCTTATGATTAGTGCTAAAACTAAAGTAGAGTTAATCGCTCTTGCTACTAAGATACTTGCAGGTGAAGTTAAGAGTATGCCGGGTTTAGAGTATTATAAAACTAATAATTTTAAGATTAAGTTTAAAGAACATCCAGGTAGTTGGGTGCTTGATGGAGAAGAGTATAGGCATGATACAAATGAGTTTGTTTTTACTATTAATAAAGAAATGTATATGCTTGTGCCTAAAAAGAATATAGTAAAATTATTTACTAATTTAGAAGAATTTAGTGAAAAGTAGGTATAAATTATGTTGTATATGATTAAAGATAGAGAAGATAATTTAGATTATGATAAAGAGGGTAAGTTAGTTAATTTTCTTTATGGTAATGTTGTTGGTAGGTTTATTATTAAGTTTTTAAGTTTGCCTTTTATTTCTAAATTAATTGGTTTGTTTTTGAGTGGTAGATTTTCTAAGCTTTTTATTAAGCCATTTATTAAGAAAAATAATATAGATATGAGTATTTATGAAGATGTTAAATATAAGAGTTTTAATTCGTTTTTTATTAGAAAGAAAAAACAAATTGATTTTATTAAGGATAAGGATGTTTTAATAAGCCCATGTGATGCTAAGTTAACTGTTTATGATGTTAATGAGTACTCTTGTTTTGAGATAAAGAATTCTTTTTATAGTGTAAGAGATTTACTTAATGAAGATGAGATTTACAAAGATTATATTGATGGGAAAGCTCTTGTGTTTAGGTTATGTAAAGACGATTATCATAGATATCATTATGTTGATGATGGCAGTCAAGGAGATAATTATTTTGTAAGAGGTGTTTTAAATACAGTTAGACCAATTGCTTATAGAAAGTGTAAGGTTTTTAAGAGAAACAGTAGAGAGTATACTACACTTCATACTAAGAATTTTGGAGATATAGTCGAGGTTGAAGTTGGAGCAACACTTGTTGGAAAGATTAAGAATAAGCATGATAATTATGAGTTTAAAAAGGGAGAAGAAAAGGGAATGTTCTTGTTTGGAGGAAGTACTATTGTGTTACTTATTAAAAAAGATGTTATTGATATTGATAAGGATATTCTTAATAATTCAGTTAGAAATATTGAAACTAGAGTTAAGTGTGGAGAGAAAATTGGTGTTAAGAAAAGATAGACTTTTGTCTATTTTTTTTAATGGTTTTTATAAATTTACATTTTTAATTTTAAGTGCTAAAATTAGAAAAAAAGTAACCTTCTAGTTTAAAATGGTTAAGAGAAGCCAGAATTTAATGTGATTGTATAAGTATAAAGTAATATTTAATATGTACAGATATTAATGCTTTTTTGTTATTAAAAAAGACTTATTTATTTAAAGTCTCTTTGTGTTCTATAACATCCCATGTTATTTCTTTACTAGTTAGTACTTTTATTAAACAGAGTATGTAACTAAGAAGAAGTAGTGGGTGCACTAGTATAGTTTTTATATAAAGTGAAGTGTTTAGTTTAAAGTTTTTTTCTATATGTATTAGATAAATTGTTAGTAACATGAGAACTAAGTAAACTATTAATGGTATTAAAAGTGGGTGATTTAACATATTGAGTATTAAGCCAATAAGTAAGAAAATCAAGTCATATATACCTATAAAGGAGTTATAGTTTGAAGCAAAGTTTTTGTTTTTAAAGTTTATGTTTTTTAATAAGTTTTTTGTATATTTTTTTCTTGCTTCAAAGTAACCACTTACCCATCTTGTTCTTTGTTTTAAATATGTTTTGTAGTTTGTTGGTTGTTCATCATAGAATAAAGCATTTCTGTTATATGTTGTTGTTAAGTTGTTAATGCAAGCGAATAGTGAAATTTCGTAGTCTTCAGTAAGTGAGTGAAATGGGTAAGTTTTTAGTTTGTTTATAAGTTTTCCTGTTATATAAAAACCAGTTCCAGAACAGTTACAGTTTATGTTGTGTTTACTTCTATTTTTATTAGATAACTCATTTATTAGGGTAAATATTAAATGACTAGAAGTGGCAATACTGTTTGTTTTATTTTTGATTAGTCTATAACCAATACCTATGTCATAGCCACTCATAAATGACTTGTTCATTTCTTTAATATAGTTTTTATCTAGTATGTTGTCTGCATCAAATATAAAGTATGCGTCATAACTTTTTGTTTTTGTGATAAATTCTATTGCTTCCATTAGAGCATATCCTTTTCTTTTTAGTTCTAGCTTTTGTCTTATTAATATATTTGCATTATATTTTTTTGCAATTTCTATAGTAGGGTCACTTTTGTCTTCTATAATAATATAAACGTTTTCAAATGGTATTTTTTTTGTTTGAACTTTTATACTGTGTAGTAAGTCTTCAATTACGTGAGATTCGTTTCTAGCAGGCACTAGAATGCAGTAGTTTGGGTTATCAACATTTATTTTTGTAGGTTTGTTTTTATTAAATAGAGTTAACACTAGCTTTGATATAAATAAAGTTATACCAATTATTATAAATATGTTACTAATCATTTTTTACTTCTCACTTTCATATTTGGATAAGCTTTTTTTAGTCTTTCATCTGTATAAACTTTATCATAAAATTCGTCTAAGTATGTATAGGCTGGGTAACCTTCTCTTCTTAGTGATTGTCTGATTACAGCTGTAAAAGATATAAACATATCAAGAGATAAGAATACTATAAATACTACAAGAATTGGTTTTCCAATGTTGTACGGAATGTTTTCTATTTTTTTTGAAAGCCTTGGATAAATAAAGTGGATAAATACTACAGAAAGTAGTCCCCATAAAAACATAATTGGTATTGTAGTTCTTCCATTTATGTCTAGTATTTTTTTTCTATAATTCCAACTTGTTGTACCAGTAAATGTTTCTTGTAAGAAACTTATTAAGTATTCAAAAGATCCCCCAAGTATAGCACCTTTAATTAGTGTTATATACCATTTATCGTTTTTATCTGCTAGGAGTTTTGTCATTAAAACAGCACCCATTCCATAAACAGGACTAAAAGGGCCATAAATGACCCCGCGTCTTACTTCCCAAAATATACTACCATCTCTTAAGTAGTGTCTGACTAAATTTAGTATCATTTCATAGTAGTTACCAAATAGGCAACCAATTACGAATATAATAAATAATTTATCAAAGCCTAAACCACTTGCAAATATTCTTTTTTCGTTATTCATAAATACTCCTATAATTTTCTAGTTAGTTTATTACTATCACTTTCTGTTAAAGTTAAGTTGTCTACTAAGTTATAATATATTGATTTGTCTACATAAGTTGCATCTTTAATTGTAAGTAATACTTTGTGACCTGGTTTATAAACTCTTCCAGTGTCAACACCTTTTAGTTTTCCAGATGGTAACATATAAGTTCTTTCTGGCATATCATCAAACTTTATAATTCCGTCCATTAAACCTGGTACGATTACTTTAATATATTCAGGTGTTATCTTTTCTATGTATGCGATTTGTTCTTCTCCAATATGTTGTTTTAAGTAATTAATTACTTGTAATTTATCTGCTTCATATTCTGCTTTTTCTGCTTGTCTTTCCATACGAGAAGCGTGTTCTAAAAGTTTTTCTAACATATTATCAATTTCAATTAATTTTTCTTTTGTTAAAGTTCCATCTTCGTACATATCTAATAAATTGTGTATAATTAAATCATTTAATCTTCTAATTGGACTAGTGTAGTGAGTATAACCATTTTGAAGTGCTAGACCAAAGTGTCCTTTGTTTTCAGTTCCGTAGTATGCAAGTTTCAAACTTGTTAATATAATTCTTGAAATTATTACATATTCTTCTTTACCTTTAAAATCATTTAATAATCTTTGTATTAAGAAGTTAGGTTTCATATTTTTTAAGTTTTTAATTGGATAACCTAGTTCTTTTAATGTCTCAATTAAATCATACATTTTATAAGCACTTGGTATTTCATGATTTCTAAAGCCAAATGGAAAACCAGGGTATAAGTGTGTTACAAGTTCGTTAGGTAAAAGCATACAGTTTTCTATTATTTCATGCGCGATGTTATCTTTTTCAACTAGTATTTCTTTTGTGTTACCTAGTTCGTCCATTACGAATTTTAATTCTTCACTATCAAAACTTGTATATCCTCTTTCAATTTTAATCTTTGTTAGTTTTTCTGATAATTCTTTAAGTATCATTAAGTCGTTAACAAATGGTTTGTATTCACTTTTTGCTTCTTTACCTGTTATTATATCAAATACATCATCGTAGTTCATTTTTAATTTTGATTTTATAACTGAACGGTATGTTTTATAACTTGTAACTTTAGCGTTTTTATCTAATTCTATTTCAACAGTTCTTGTTAATCTTTCAACGTTTGGGTTTAAACTACATAAGTCATTAGATAGTCTTTCTGGAAGCATTGCTACAACAGAATCTGGAAAATATACACTGTTGCCACGACGAGCAGCTTCTTCAAAAATGGCACTACCAAATTTAACATAATGGCTTACATGTGCGATGTGTACTTTTAGAATGTAGCCACCATCTTCTTTTCTTTTAATACTTATCGCATCATCCATGTCTTTACAGTCTTTTCCATCTATTGTAAAAACTCTTTCATCAGTTAAGTCTACTCTTCCAATTTTGTCTTCATAAGTTACTTCATCATGTAATTTTTTTAATTCTTCTAACACTTCTTTAGGAAATTCTAAATTGAAACCATAATTGTAGACAATTGTTTTGTAGTCTATATCTGGTTCGTTAATAAAACCTATTGTTTTAATATATTTTCCTACATACATGTTATCATAAATTTCGTTTGTTGCTTCTATAAGAACTCTTGAACCTGGAATTAATTTTTTCATATTTTGTGTTCCAATAGTTATTTTCAAGTTGTTATTTGTGTTAACTGGATATAAATATTTAAAACCTTCTGGAGTCATTCTTACTTCACAAACTACATTAGGCATATTTCTAACAAGTACTTTTACTACTTCATTTGTGTTTGTATCAATTATTACTTTGTCATAGCAAAGAGCGCCATTTAATTTATTTTTTTGAAGTATACATCTTATATTATTTGTTTCGTAATATTTTGTGCCTTTTTTTGTTTCGTCTATTGTTGTAACTAAAAAATTAGAAGGCATTTTTTTGTATAAGCCATCTTTATCCTCATACAAAAGACCTTCTAACTCAAAAGTTTTAAGAATGCTTTTTAATTCTTCATTCATGTGTTTTTTAGATACCCCTAGATATTTTTTTACTCCGTTAAAACTTATACTTTCAAACTTATCGCTTTCAATGTATTCTAATAATTCTCTCTTCATATAAAACCACCTTAATTTTATTTAATCATAAAAAATGAAAAATGTCTATATTTAGTGGTAATTTTTTTTAAAATCTGATAAAATGTATATGTAAGAGGTAAAAACTATGAGTAAAGATGATGTGTTTTTTGAAGAAAAGGATAGTGGATGGTTTAAATGGATAGTAATTTTAGCTTTAGTACTTCTTTTATGTGCGGCAGGAAGTTACGTTTATTATAAACTTACTCCTAAAGTAATTCTAGTGGATACTTTTAGTGAAATTAAGTATACTGCTAATAAAATAAGAGATAATTATAGTTTTGGTTATAAATTTAGTTATAATATTTATACTGAAAATAAAGAAGCTCAAGAAATATTAGAATACTTTAATAAGTTTAATATTTCTTTTAAATCTAATAGTAATTTAAAAGATAATCTAGAGGAAACTATTTATTTAAATTATGAAGATAAAGAAACTTATAAAGTCAGTGCTTATTTTTATAATGATGAGTTTTATGTTAAATTTTTTGATAGAATATATTTGATAGATGAAGAAAGTTTTAATGAAGATTTAGAAGAAGATGAAATGAATTATAAAGAGTATAAAAAATATATTAAGGAATTAATCCCGTATTTAAATTCTGAAAGTAAAGAAAGTTCTATGCTTGAAAAAGTTGTTGAAGTAATTGGCAATACTTTAAATAAAGACGATTTAAAAAGAAAGGTTACTAAAGATAATTTAGTTATAACGGTTAACTTGGATGACGAATTTTATAAGAGACTTGAAAGTAATTTAGAGAGTATTAAATTTAAAGAATATTTAAGTGAATATGATTTAACTTATGAAGATGTGTTTAGTGAGAAAAACTTTAAACCTGAAAAAGTAGTGTTTACTTACAAATTTGATAATTATAAAATTGTACTTAGTCAAATTGATATAATTCAAGATAAAGAAGATTTAGTTATTGGAATATTAAAAGATACAGTTAGTTTTGATTATATGGTTAATGAAAAGTCGGAATTTAAAGTTGTATTTGAAGTAAAAGATAATGAATATAAAGTTATAATTCAATATGATAGTGCTGGTTTACTTGTTAGTTTAAACTTCAAAGAGGAAGAAACTGATTATGAAGAAGTTAAGCTTGACTTGAGTAACGTTAAGAAGATAAGCGAATTTAATGAAGAGGATGCTACTTATTTAATAGAGCAGATAGAAAATAGTGATGGAATGAAAGAACTAGTTAATCAGTTATTAGAAAAATATACAGGTATACAGGAGGAAATGATATGAAAAAATATTTAGTTGTTTTATTTGGTTTATTTTGTTTTTTACCAATGGTAATGAATGCTGAAGTTAAGAGCATGAATTTAGTGGAATCTTTAGAAGATGAGGGGATAGAAAGCGATATTGATTATGAAGAAAATGATAATCAAACTACAATATACTTTTTTAGAACTAAGGGAGAAAGTAAGAGCGTTGACTTTTTAAAGTATTTAGAGAGTATTTATGCTAGATATGGAAAGTTCTTTAAACTTAGAAGTTTTGAAGTAAGTGGTAATGAAGATAATATGTTACTTATGAAGAATACTTTTGATTATTTAAGAACTGATGTTAATACGACACCTTTTATAGTAATTGGATCGACTTACTTTATTACTTATAAAGAAGATATTAATGAAAATATAGAGAAAGCTTTTATTGAGTATTATCAAAGTGGGTCAACAGTTGATACAATAGATGAAGTATTAACTAGATATTATAGAAATGATACTTTAATAATGACAGTATTTTTATCAATAATTATATTAATACCAGTGTTTATTATAGCTATGATTATAAAAAACAAAATTGAAAATAAAAAGAATACCGAAAGTTAAAAATTCGGTATTTATTTTTCTAAATTAGTTAGTATTTCTTCGCTTATCTCACTTGCTTTTTCTTTTAGGTCCGTTATTAAGTCTTCAAATTCCTCATAGCCTTTTTTTGTAGTGTAATCAATTAATTTATTTATTTTTTTGATTACTTTTTTTGCTTGTCTTTTAGCTTTTTTGAATTCTAAAGTACCTTCTAATACTTCTATGTCGTCGTCTATTTCGTTTAGCTTTTTTTCTATGTAATATCTAACGTCTTCTTCTTCAATTTTTGATACTTTATTTTTTAAATTTACAAAGGTTAGTTTAATTTTTTCTCTTGTTTCACTACCTTTTCTAGGTGCAAATAATACTCCTAGTGTTCCACCTAAAACAATTCCACCTGTAAGTGCGGCCATTACTTTTAAATTTTCTTTTTTCATTTTAACACCTTCCTATGTTCATATTATATCACTTTTTTATAAATATATGTTATTTAATTTTAGCAAAGTGTAAACTTTTTATTTCAAAGTGCAATTTCAAAGTGCAAATTTTGCACTTTGAAATAAATTCTTTTTATAGAGTTTTATTTTAACTAAAATGTGTTATAATATAATTATTAAAAATGGAGGGAAGTTATGAAGAAAGCAATACTTATAGTGCATGGTTTTGGTGGGGGAGTGTATGATGAAGAATACTTGTCTACTGAATTAGAGTTTATTAAAGGATACGATGTGTTTACTTTTACTTTGCCGGGACATGATACTATGCCTGGAGAGTATACTAGAGAAGACTGGATAAAATGTAGTTCTCAACACTTAGAAAATTTAATTAATCATGGGTATAAAACTATCTATGTAATAGGGCATTCTATGGGTGGAGTAATAGCAACTTATTTAGCTAGCAAGTATAAAGAAGTAAAGAAGTTAGTGTTAGCTGCACCGGCGTTTCATTATTTAAAATTTAAGGATAATAAACCTGATATAATTAAGAGTTTGAAATTTAGTCCTGAAGTAATTAAAGAGTATAAAGCAGATGTTATATTAAATAGAATGTTTTTGCTTCCTAGGCATGCTTTAAGTGAGTTTATGAATTTGATTAGTGAAAACTATGATACTCCTAAAAGTGTTAAAGTGCCGACTATGATAATTATAGGGAGTAAAGATAATATAGTTCCTTTTAGTAGTGCTAAGTATGTTTATGAGAATTTATTAAGTAAGAAGAAAGAATTACTTTTAGTTAAGGGGATAAACCATGATATATTTAGAAGTAAGAGAAAAGAAGAAGTTACCGAAGAGATTAAAGAGTTTTTAATTAAGGGAGTTAATGGGGAAGTGAAAAGAGAAATTTAATTTCTTTTTTTGTGCCTATACATATTCTTAAGTTTTCCATAAAATAAAATGGAGGGCGTTTAAGATTTATGGATAAATTAATTCAAGTTGAGCCAGTGTTTTTAGCACTTTTTGCTACTATTATTACATGGCTATTTACTTTATTGGGAGCTGGTGTTGTTATATTTTTTAAGAAGGTTAATGCATTAGTGATGGATTTGTGTTTAGCATTTGCAAGTGGAGTTATGCTTAGTGCAAGTTATTATAGTTTACTAGGGCCTGGAATAGAACAAGCTGAAAGTTTAAATCAAACACCTTGGTTAATTGCGGCATTAGGTTTTTTAAGCGGAGCATTATTCTTGTGTTTGGGAGATTTAATTGTTAAAAAGATTACTCAGACTAGGGGTAGAGTAACAGATAAGAAAAGAAGTATCTTATTAATTATTTCGATTACGTTACATAATATACCAGAGGGGCTTGCTGTTGGCGTTTTGTTTGGAAGTTTAGCATATAACATGAATACAACTCTTTTAGCTAGTGCGTTTTTATTTGCTTTAGGTATAGCTGTTCAGAATTTTCCTGAAGGAGCAGCAGTTAGCTTGCCTTTAAGAAGAGACGGATACACTAGAGCGCGTTCATTCTTTTATGGACAGTTATCTGGTTTAGTTGAGCCAATTAGTGGAGTAATAGGAGCGCTTCTTGTTATTAAAATTAAAGTAATACTACCATTTTTCCTTTGTTTTGCAGCTGGTGCTATGGTGTATGTAGTCGTTAAAGAGTTAATTCCAGAGTGCTTGATGAATAAACGTAAAAATTTAGTAACACTTTTAGTGCTAATAGGATTCACGATTATGATGGTTTTGGATGTAGCTTTGGGATAAAGAAAAATATATATTTTGTATAAATTACCATGTAAAATGGTATTTTTTTTAGACATATACTTAAAACATATGATATAATTATATAGATAGAGTATTAGTAGGAGGTGTGTTATGAAAAAAATAATGTTTTTAGTTATAACTATATTTGTAAGTTTTTTCATGGTTACCAAAGTAAATGCGCTTAGTGGATACACTACTAATACATACGTTGGATATAGAGAAGGACCTGGTACGAATTATAAAAGATTAGGACAAATTAATGAAAAAAATACTGTGTTAGATCTAGTGAGTGATGAGTTATATAATAAAGATGATGTAAACTGTAGTGGTGGATGGTATAAGATTAAAATTAATAATACTGAAGCTTATATGTGTGGGTTATATGTGTCAATTGGAGAAGTGACTGGGGGAGAAGACGTTTCATACAACACTGATACTTTTGAAGCTAGAATAAATGGTGTTAATATTAAAGTAATGAAAAGTAATAGTTATAATTCTAGTTTAATTACTACACTTTTACCTGGAACTAATGTTACAATTATGGGAGACAAGATAAGTGGAAGTGGATGTAGTGAAGGATTTTATAAAATAAAATATAATAAGAATAGTATAGGATATGTGTGTTCTAAGTTTGTTCTTAAAAAGAGTGAAATGGTGGATACGGATACAGAATATGCTAAGTATTTGAGTGAACTAGGATTTCCTGAAAGTTATATTCCGTATTTAACTAAGTTACATAAGTTGCATCCTACATGGACTTTTAAACCAATTATTACAAATTTACATTGGAGTGAAGTAGTAAGTGGAGTAACAAGTAAGACAAACTTAATAAACTATGCAAATGATTTATATAGAGTGAATGATGATGATTCAGTTGATGGGAGTGGTTGGTATAGAGCTAAACCTGAAGTGACAGCATTTTATTTAGACCCAAGAAACTTTTTAACTGAAAAGTTTGTGTTTATGTTTGAAAGTTTGAAATATAATTATGGAAGTGATAATAAGGATACTTTAAATAAAGATAGTGAGATAACTAAGAAATATTATAATACTATTAGTAGTGTGTTTAGTGGGTCATTTTTGAATACTGATGAATATAAATATATGTTTATTGGAGCAGGGTTTACACATAACGTGAGTCCTGTGCATTTAGCAACTCGTGCACATGGAGAAGGAGCAACAAATGAGAGTTACGTTGCTGTAAGTGGAACATATAGTGAATTGTATAATGGACTTAATTTAAAAGGGTATTATAACTTTTATAATATTAATGCTTATAAAACAGCAGGATGGCCAAACCCAGTGTTAAATGGGTTAAAGTATGCGTGTGGTAGTAAATGTGGTGGAGATGATAAATATTATAAACCGTGGGATACTAGAGAAAAAGCAATTTATGGTGGAGCACAAATAATAGCTGAAGGGTATATAGCTGATGGACAACACACACAATATTTACAAAGATTTAATGTGGACCCAGCTTATAATACAAGTGCTACATTGTATACTCATTCATATCAAACTAACGTCTTAGCGCCTGCAAGTGAAGGGGCTGACGCATATATAGCATATCAAGAAATGAAGTTACTAGATGAACCATTCTTATTTGATATTCCAGTATTTTTAAATATGCCTGAAGTGGTAAGTTTACCAACTAATGTAAGTAAAATAAATACAATTGAAAGTATAAGTATTAATGGGAAGAATGTAAGTAATTTTGATAAAGATATACTAGAATTTAATGTGTATGTTAATAAAAATGATAAAGAATATAATTTAAGTGTAGTACTTACTGATTCTTCTAGTAAAGTAGAAGGTACGGGTAAGTTAGATTTAACTAGTGATAAGACTATTCATGAAATTAAGGTAACTAGTGAAAACGGAGATGTTAGAATTTATAAGTTAACTATTATAAAAGTAAATGATACTACAAGTATTAATGATATAATAAGTAATTTAAGTGTTAAAGTTAATGGTAGTGTAATATATAATATTAGTCCTAATACTAATGCTGGGACACTAATAAACAGTATAAATAAGTATAGTGCTGGTACAACTGTTACAATTAATGAAAGTAATGGTGTTGGAGTAGGAAGTGGAAGTACTTTAAAGACTGGACAAACAATAAAGATGATTACTCCATCTGGAGAAAGTAAGAGCTTTGTAATAAGCATCATAGGAGATGTGAGTGGAGACGGAGAAGTGACAATACTTGACTTGTTAAAGGTTCAAAAACACTTACTTGGTTCTTCTAAATTAAGTAGTGAATATTTAATAAGTGGAGACACTAATGCAGACGGGGAAGTAACAATATTAGATTTACTTAGAGTACAAAAATATATATTAAAATCTATAACATTTTAAGGAGAGTGAATAATTATGAAGGGAATGTTTAAGAAAATAATACTTACTGTAATAGTGAGTTTTATGGGAGTATTAAGTTTAAGTGCAGCAAGTGCTAATATTAGAGTTAGTACTAGTAAAAGTAGTCCAATTGTGGGAAATCAAATTACTGTAACTGTCAATGTAAGTAGCAGTAGTGCACTAGGAAGTTGGGAGTATAGTTTGAGTTATGATAGTTCTAAATTAAAGTTAGTAAGTGGAGATACGCATATAGTTGACTATGCATCTAATTCTAGTACAAAGAGTGCAAGTTACAAGTATACATTTAAAGTAATTGCAAGAGGTAGTAGTAGTGTAAGTATTAGTAGTTATAATGGGTATGCGTTTGATGAAAGTAAGTTATCTATTAGTGCAGGTAGTGTTAGAATTAATGCAATTACTCAGGAAGAGTTGGAAGCTAGTTATAGTAAAAATAATAATCTTAAGAGTTTAGAAGTAGAAGGGTATACATTTGAAAGTGAATTTAATAAAGATACTTTAGAGTATGTAGTAAGTGTACCGAGTGATGTTACTAAGATTAATATTAATGGTAGTGTTGAAGATAATACAGCAAGCGCAACAGGACTTGGAGAGTTTGAGGTAAGTGAAGGGGAAAACAAGTTTGAAATTAAAGTAACAGCGCAAAATGGAAGTACTAAAACTTATACAGTAAAAGTAAATGTAGAAGACAAAAATCCTATTGAAGTAGTTATTGATAATGAGAAGTATACTGTTGTTAAAAGAGTTAGTACATTAGTCTGTCCTTCTACTTATGAAGAGACTAAAGAAACCATTAATGGTATAGAAGTTCCTGCTTTTAAAAGTAGTATTACTAATTATGTTTTAGTTGGTTTAAAAAATAGTAGTGGAGAAGCTAAATTATATGTATTTGATAAAATGAATGATACTTATACATTATATAGAGAGATTAAAACTAGTGGTATTACTTTATTTCCTAAAGAAAGTAAGGAAGAATTAAAAGGGTTTGTTAAAGAGACTATTACATTAAATGAAGAAAAAATAAATGCATATAGATATAAAAATAGTAAAGACTTTTATGTAGTGTATGGAGTGAATATAGAAAATAATGTAGAAGGTTTTTATCAGTTAGATACAACTAATAATTCTTTTGTTAAATATGATAAAACTATTATAAATGATTTAAGTAAGAGAGTAGATAATTATTTACTTATTATAATAGTTTTAGGAGTGGAGACTTTAATTCTTTTAATGGTGCTTGTTCTTAATATGATTAGAAAGAGTAGAAGAAAAAAGAAAGTAAAGAAAATTATGTTAGATAAAATGAATGAAAAAGATAAGAAAGATAATAATAAAGAAGAAAGTGAAGAAAATATTGATAAAGAAGAAAAGAAATGATATAATTTTTTAGAACTATAATGAGGTGTGTATAAATGAAAAACAGTATTGTTTATAAAATAATAAGTTATATAGTTTTAGTTATGCTTTTGATAAGCTTAGGCTTTCTTATTTATAATATGTCTTTACTTGGTAAAATTGAGACTTTTTACAGGGTTATGGGTAGCTTGTTATTAGTTTTAATTAGTATACTTTTAGGTTATAGTTTAATTGAAGGTGCTAAACATAATAAGGTTAAAAAGATTATTATATCTAGTGTTATTAGTATACTACTGAGTGTTATATTGTTTGTAGTTTCTAGTCTTATTTATAAAGCTTATAAAGAGTTAGATAATATGAATAAGGATGAACTTACATATACTACTATTATGCTTTCTAAGAGTGAAGCTAAGCTTGATTTGATTAACGGGAAAAAAATTGGTGTAATAAGTGATAAGGAAGACATAAGTAACTATATTTTGCCTATGGAAGTAATAGATAAAAATAATTTAAAAACTAATAACGAGATAGTCGAGTATAGCGATTTAGTTACTTTGATGAGTGCACTTATAAATGATGAAGTTGACTTTATATTTATATCAAATGATTATAAATCTAAGTTTGCTTTAGTAGAAGGGTATACTGAAGATACTAAACTTTATGAAATAACTGTTTATAAAAAGAATTACCAAAAAGCTCATGTTGAAAAGGATACTATTAGTGATAAGACTGAGGTAACTAAGCCTTTTACAATATTACTTTTAGGTATTGATAGTGAAGGACAAGGTATAAAGGAATCAAGTTCATTTAATGGAGATACTATTATGCTTGTTAGTTTTGACCCGGTTACATTAAATGCTACAATATTTAGTATTCCAAGAGATACTTATGTAAAAATGGCTTGTAGTGGAAGATTAAATAAAATTAATGCAGCTAGTTGGGGTGGGACATCATGTATGGTTAAAACTGTTCAAGATTTAACTGGTATAAATGTTGACTATTACGCTAAGATTAATTTTAAGGGTGTAGTTGATTTAGTTAATGTTTTAGGTGGAGTTACAGTAGATGTGCCAATTAGTTTTTGTGAACAGAATAGCAATAGAGAGTTTGGAGATGCTTTGATATGTTTGGAGCCTGGAGTACAAAAACTTGATGGTGAACAAGCTTTAGCGTTTGCAAGACATAGACATTCTTTACCACTTGGAGACTTTCAAAGAGCGCAACATCAACAAATGATAGTGGAAGCTATGATACAAAGTATGAAAAGTGTTAGAAGTGTTAATGATTTTTATTCTATATTGAATGCAATAAGTAATAATATAGATACTAATATGAGTACTAATGAGATGTTATCATTTTATAATGTAGCTAAGAACTTGTTAATTAAAAGTGGGGATGTTAATTTAAATATTACTAAGACTTATTTAACAGGATATGATTTGTATGTTTATAATGGAAGTGGTAAAACATATACTTTCCAATATTATAAACAGAGTTTAGCAGATATAGTTAAGGCTATGAATATTACATTAGGTAAAGAGAAAAAGGAAGAAATTAAAGAGTTTACTTTTGATTTGAATGAGCCTTATGAGAAAGAAGTAATTGGCAAAACTTATTATAATGAAACAAGAAAGCAAGTAATACCTGACTTTACTTTAATGAGTGTAAGTGAAGCAAAGAGTTGGGGAAGTGCAAATGGAATAACAATAAACGTTAATGAGACTACTAGTGAAAGTGAAGAATATAGTGACGGTCAAATAACAAGTCAAAGTGTTCATGAAGGTGTTTTAGCTGAAGAAGCTGGTAGTAATATTACAATTACTGTTATTAAGAAAACTAGTCAAAGTGAAGACGTTAATAATGATGTAAGTGAAGAAGAAACGGAGTAGAGATACTTCGTTTTTTTACAAAAGTGCTAAAAACAGGTGTTAAAAAGTATGCAAAAGTGCGAAAAATTACTAAAAAAACTATACAAAAGTGTCAAAAATAGGTTGCAAAAACTTTACAAAAGTGCAAAAATTTATTTTAAACCCCTATAAATAGGAGCTTTAAACAAGTTTTCTGTTTTGCTTTTAATTTTTATATTAATTAGGGGTTTAAAATAGCTTTAAAAAATGGTACAATTAATTCTGAAGGAAGTTGATTATATGAATTTTGTAGTAAATGGACATAATGTTTTTTTGATAGTACTAGCTACTTTTGCTGCTAGTGTGGTATTTACTTATTTATCAAAGTTGGTTGCAGTTCATACAGGTATATTAGATGTGCCAAATGCAAGGAGTGCACACACTAAGCCAACACCGCTACTTGGTGGAATAGGTATATTTTTAGGTTTCTTGTTTGGCTTTATGTTGTTTGGAAACCATAATGCTTTAATGATATCTATTTTAATTGCATCGTTTTTGATTTTACTTTTAGGAATATTTGATGATATTAAACCGATACCTGCTAAGTACAAATTTATTGTGCATATATTAGTTGCAAGTATAATTGTATTTTATGGAGGGTTAAAACTTACTAATGCGACAATGTTTTCTTTTAAAGTAGACTTTGGTTTTATGGCTAGTCCTGTAACTATTTTAATTATTGTTAGTATAATAAACGCTATTAATTTAATAGATGGACTAGATGGATTATGTGCGGGTATTTCTTCAATATACTTCTTAACAATTGGAGTAATTGCGCTTATCTTAAATCAATTGGGTGGTCTAGACATAATATTGTCTTTCATTATGCTTGGTGCGACTTTAGGTTTCTTGGTGTTTAATTTTCCACCTGCTAAGATATTTATGGGGGATACTGGAAGTACTTTCTTGGGTCTTATGATAAGTGTTATTATGCTACTTGGGTTTAAGACAGTTACTTTAACATCACTATTAATTCCAGCAGTATTACTAGTTTTACCAATAATGGATACTTTATTTGCAATAATTAGACGTACTATAAATGGAAAACCTATTGGTAGTCCTGATAAGGAACATATACATCATCAACTATTGAAAAGACTTAGTACAAGAAAGACTATTCTTACTATATATGGAGTAGATTTAATATTTAGTGTTGCTACTGTGTTTTATGCAATTGGATATAAAGATGAGATGATAATATTCTATATTTTACTTGTGTTTATACTTTTATTCTTAGTGTTTAAAACTAATGTAATATTTACAAATAAGGAGAAGAAATGAAAGTTTGTATATTAGGTAGTGGAGCATATGGACTTGCTCTTGCAAGTAGATTTATAAAGAATAATAATGAGGTTGTGTGTTATAGCAATAATCAAAATGAAATAGACGGGTTAGTTAGTACTAGAATTAGTGATAAATTACCTAGTTATAAGATAGATGAGAGGATAGAATTTACTACTGATATCAAGAGTGCAGTGAGCGACTCAAGTCTTGTTGTTATAGCTGTACCTGCAAAGTTTGCTAGTTCTGTAACTAAAGAACTTAGTAATTATTTAACAAAAAATATGCATATTTTAATTGCAACTAAGGGTATAGAAAATGATACTTGTTCGTTTTTAAATGATGTGGTTGAGAAGAATTTGAATACTAATAAAATTGCTGTTATAAGTGGACCTACATTTGCAGTTGATATTGTTAAAGAAGTACCAATTGGACTTACTCTTGCAACATTAAATTCTAGCACTAAAGAATTAGTTAAAAAGTTAATGGTGAGTGATATAACTAAGTTAAGAGATACAGCAGATTTAATTGGAGTAGAAGTATGTGGGTCAATTAAGAATGTTATGGCAATTGTCTCTGGTATGCTTGGTGGAATGGGAGTGACAGACTCAACACGTGCACTTTTTCTTACTGAAGCTTTGAATGATATTAAAGAGTTAATAGATGCTTTAGGTGGTAACAAGAATACTATTTTAAGTTATGCAGGGTTTGGAGATATTTTAATGACTTGTACTAGCTCAAATAGTAGAAATTATACTTATGGTAAAATGATAGGCGAAGGTAAGTTAGAAGAAGCTAATATGTATGCAAATAATACAACTGTAGAAGGCTTATATACATTAAAGTCTATTAAAGAATTAATTAAAAGAGAAAATGTTAAAATGCCTATTATTGATTTAGTAAGTGATATAATAAGTGGCAATAAAGATAAGACAAGTATTCTTGAATTTTTAATTAAAAAGTAAAAATATCTAATTATTTAGGTATTTTTTTACATTTTAAACGAAAAATGTGGTTATTTTGTAAAATGTGTAGTATAATATACTATGGAAAGAGGTGAAAAGTATGAAACTATTAAATGTTAAATTTAATAACTTTAATTTGTGTAAAGAAGATTTAAGTTTTTCTCTAGTTCCCGTTTCTAAGAAAACATTAGACGATAAAGAATTTGAACTTGGCGAGATAGAAGAAAATTTATTTACCTTTAACACTACTTCAATTATAGGAAAAAATGCGAGTGGTAAGACTACAGTTTTGAGTTTAATAAATATTGCTTATGATATTTTGAGTAATTTTAGAATAGTTTATTCTAAAAGATTTTTTGAGATATTTGATACTCACTTAAAAATAGAAATTGTTTTTTATCACGAAGGAAACTTATATAGATATATTACTGAAATTAGTAAAAATGAAAATAATGGTTCTTTTGAGTTTAAAAATGAAGAGATTTATTTAAGAAAATATACTAAAAGTATTAGAGATATATTTGACTTTAGTAAGTATGAAATTATGAATATCAAAAAAGAAATGCCACTTGATACTTCTATAGTTTATTATGTTTTGAAGTCTATTGATGTAAGAGGTATATTTTTTACAAGTAATGAGTTATCTTACACAACTCACTCTTACGCACTTAATGTATTTAAATTATTAAATGATAACAATAAAACATTAAAGAGTACATTAAAATTATTTGATGCGCATATTAGTAATATTGAAAAATTTGATAATGATAAATGTAGAATTACTTATTCTGATAAAATTACAAAGGAAGTAACTTACTATGAGCTTTATCAAATATTATCTAGTGGTACTAATAAAGGTATAGATTTGTTTTCTAATTTAATTTATTCTTTAAAAACTGGGTGTGATTTAATAATTGATGAGATAGAAAATCATTTTCATAAAACTTTAGTTGAAAATATAATTAACTTATATAAAGATAAAAGTGTTAATAAGTATAATGCCACTTTAATATTTACTACACATTATGCTGAGTTACTTGATTTATTTGAGAGACTTGATAATATTTATGTTACTAATTATGATAAGAAAATTGAATTATTAAATGTGTATAAGAATTATAAAGTTAGACCTGATTTATTAAAAAGCAAGTGTTTTTATAACAATTTATTTGGAACAAATTTAAATTATGAATATTTAATGAATTTTAAGAAGGAGTTAATGTGAAATATCTTTTAATGTGTGAAGGCAAAAATGAAGAAGCACTTGTGAATTTATTAATAGATAATAATAAATTAATTCTTACTAGGGAAGATTTAATTGGTAGAAAACCTTACAATGTAAGACAATTAACTCATCCAGTAATTAAAACAGAAATCAAGCATTATAATGATGAAATTATTGTGTACAGAATTGGAGATAAACAGAGTGACGAAGTTAAAGTACCGTTAGATTTAAAAGATTATGTATCTAAATCTAGAATTTTTAAATTCTGTACAAAGCCGGAGTTAGAAATATTACTTATAATTAATGAAGGAATGTTAAAAGACTATAATAAAAGTGGGTTAACTCCTAAACAATATGCACTTAAGAATATAAAATTTAATGGTAGAAAATATGACCAGTCAACTGATTTTCTTATCAATTATTATGAAAAGAGAGTAAATAATTTAGTTAATAATATTAGTGAATATAAAAGAATAAAAAAGAAACATAATAAGGAAGAACATTATTTATGTGAATTACTTAAATAATACACAATTTAAATAATGCTCTTTTATTTTTGTGTGAAATTTGATAGAATATAGTGTATAAAAGGTGAAGTTTATGGCAGTATTTGTAGTATTAATTATTATTTCAAATGTTTTATTGAGTGCAGTTTATTATGTTAAGAAAGTTATGCTTAACTCTAATTTTTATCAATTAACATATTATTTATTTAATGGGAAAGCAGGAAGTGGAAGTTTTAAAGTTGTTATTGATACAATAATAACTTGCATTCCTTTTGCTCTGATTTCTATAATTGTAACGGTTTTACCTATAATTTTAGTTAAGCATTTTAAGTGGTTTTCTTTTAAGAAATTCATTAAAATATATGCTATAAGTTTATTCTGTTTTTGTGTAATATTAACACTACATAGTTACCAGTTTGATGATTATGTAATAAATAAAAGTAAAAATAGTGATATTTATAAATATTATAAAGATACTAATAAAGTTAATGTGAGTTTTAAAGGTAAAAAGAGGAATTTAATTCTTATATATTTAGAGAGTGTTGAGAGTAGTTTGATGAGTAAAGAAAATGGTGGACTCTTTAATAAATCAAGAATATTAGAATTAGAAACTTTAGCACTAGAAAATGATAACTTTTCTAATACAGATAAATTAGGTGGTGGGAAAAATTTAACAGTGAGTAGTTTTACAATGGCTAGTTTAGTAGCAAGTTCCAGTGGAACACCTCTTGATATAAAGTTTTTTGGTGGATATAATGAGAGAAATAAGATTATGCCGGAAGTTAAAACACTTGGGGATATATTAAAAGAAAACGGCTATAATTTAAAAGTTATTCAAGGAACTGATATTAATTTTTCAGCGACTGACCAATATTATAAAATACATGGAGATTATGAAATAGTAGATTATAATGAAATGATTAAAAAGGGTTATGTTCCTAAAGGTTATTTAAAGTGGTGGGGTATTGAAGATAAGAAGATGTTTGAGATATCTAAAAAAGAGATATTAGAAACTTTTAAAAAAGGTGAACCTTTTGCTGTTACTATGTATACAATGGATACTCATTTTAAAGATGGATATTTAGATGGCGAGTGCAATAGGGAGTTTGAAGATCAATTATCTAATGTTTATGCTTGTTCTAGTAAACAGATATTAGAGTTTGTTAATTGGGTTAAAGAGCAAGATTTTTATAAAGATACTACTATTGTATTACTAGGAGACCATTATACTATGCAAAATAGTTATTTTAATGGATATGATAGTGATAAAAGAAGTATTTATAATGTGTTTATAAATAGTGGTAAAAAGATATCTAATAATAAAAATAGAGTATTTACTAATTATGATATGTATCCTACAATATTATCTAGTATAGGGGCTAGTATCGAAGGAAATAAACTTGGCTTTGGAGTTGATTTATATAGCGGTGAAGAAACATTAGCTGAAAGTAAAGGACTAGAATATTTAGATAGTGAGTTAAAGAAAAAGGCTGTAAAAGAATAAAAAAACACTTGATTTTCACCATAAAATACCGTATATTGGTATTATGTGGTGAAAATCTGACATTTTATTTTTTACACTTTGGACATTAAATGTAACAAAATTGTTACATTTTTCTTTACAAGAATACCTATTTAGTGATATAATACACTAGGTTTTTAAGGAGTGAAAGAAGTATGAAATTAAGAAATGTTGCAATAATAGCACACGTTGATCATGGTAAAACTACATTAGTAGACGAATTATTAAATCAAAGTGGAACTTTTAGAGAAAATGAAACACATGATAAAAGAGTAATGGACTCAAATGATATAGAAAAAGAAAGAGGAATAACAATTTTAGCCAAAACAACTGGTGTACATTATAAAGATTATAAAATTAATATAGTTGATACACCAGGACATGCTGACTTTGGTGGAGAAGTTGAAAGAATAATGCATATGGTTGATGGTGTAATCTTACTAGTTGATGCTAGAGAAGGTACTATGCCTCAAACAAGATTTGTTCTTAAAAAAGCATTAGAAGCTAATTTAAAACCAATAGTAGTTATTAACAAAGTTGATAGAGAAAATGTAAGAATTAGTGAAGTAATTGATGAAGTACTTGAGTTATTTATTGACTTAGGTGCAAGTGATGAGCAAATAGATTTTCCTATAATTTATGCAAGTGCACTAAATGGAACTAGTAGTTATAATGAAGACTTATCAACACAAAAACACACAATGGACCCAATATTTGAAACAATTATTAACACTATACCTGAACCAAAGGGAGACGTGAATGCCCCATTACAATTCCAACCAGCACTTTTAGACTATAACGATTATGTTGGAAGAATTGGTGTAGGTACTATTGCTAATGGTACAGTTAAAACTGGAGAAATGGTTTCATGTGTAAGATTAGATGGTAGTATTAAACAATTTAGAATACAAAAATTATTTGGTTTTACTGGAATAAAAAGAGAAGAAATAGAAAGTGCATCAGCTGGAGAAATAGTTGGTATATCTGGACTTCCTGACATTTCAGTTGGTGAAACAGTTTGTGAAATAGGAAAAGAAGACGCTCTTCCTGTCCTTAGAATAGAAGAGCCTACATTAAAAATGACATTCGGAGTTAACACAAGTCCTTTCTCTGGTAAAGAAGGTAAACTACTTACTGCTAGAAAAATAGAAGAAAGATTAATGAAAGAACTAGAAAAAGATGTATCTTTAAGAGTTGAACAAAAAGATGCAGAAAACTGGATAGTAAGTGGACGTGGAGAGTTACACTTATCAATATTAATTGAAAACATGAGAAGAGAAGGTTTTGAACTTCAAGTATCAAAACCAGAAGTAATTGTAAAAGAAATAGATGGAGTTCAATGTGAGCCATACGAAGAAGTTTTAATAGAAGCACCAACAGACACTGTGGGAGCAGTAATAGAAAGTTTGGCAAGTCGTGATGGTCAAATGATTAACATGAAATCTTTTGAAACTAATACTAAGCTTGAATACTTAGTACCATCTAGAGGTTTAATTGGTTTTGTTAACGAATTCTTAATTTTAACTAAAGGTTACGGAATAATAAATCATACATTTAAAGAATATGGACCAGTTAACCCTAATCCAGTTGGAGAAAGAAAACTAGGTGTACTTGTATCTATGGAAAACGGAAAAGCTACTGCATATGGTTTAGGTGCTTTAGAAGACCGTGGTATCATGTTTATTGAACCAGGTACAGAAGTATATGAAGGTATGATAGTTGGAGAAAATAATAGAGATAACGATTTAGCAGTAAATGTAACTAAAGCTAAAAACTTAACTAATACAAGAAGTGCTAGTAAAGACCATACTGTTGTACTTAAAAGACCTAGACAATTAACTCTAGAAATAGCATTAGACTATATTAATACTGATGAACTTGTAGAAGTTACTCCAAAGAGTTTTAGATTAAGAAAGAAAATATTAAATACTGAACTTAGAAAAAAAGAAGATGCTAAAAAACAAAAGTAGGTAATTATGAAAACTAATTATGATAAAGTATTGGATGAGATAATTACCAAGTTAAATGGGCGTAAGCCTTCTATACTTTTACACTCTTGCTGTGCACCATGCTCTACTGCTGTAATAACAAGATTAAAAGATTATTTTGATGTAACAATATTTTACTATAACCCAAATATTGAACCATTAGAAGAATACTTAAAAAGAAAAGAAGAACAAAAAAGAATAGTTAGTGAGTTTGGCATTAAGTTTTTAGACTGTGACTATGAGAATGAAAAGTTTAAAAGCATGTCAAAAGGACTTGAAGATTTACCTGAGGGTGGTTATAGATGCCATAAATGTTATGAATTAAGACTAATTAAAACTGCACTTACTGCAAAAGAAAATAACTTTCTATATTTCGGTACTACTTTAACAGTAAGCCCATATAAAAATAGTCAAGTGTTAAATGCTATTGGAAAAGATATAGAAGAATTAACAAAAGTAAAATTCTTATATTCAGACTTTAAGAAAAAAGAAGGATATAAATTATCTATGGAATTATCTAAAAAATATAACTTATATAGACAAAACTATTGTGGATGTATATATAGTAAAAAACAAAGTGAGCAAAAGTAAGCTTACTTTGTTTTTGTATATTATAAATATGTATCATTCCTCTTGCAAATATGTATTACTTGTAAAATAAATTTACTTTTGTGTTTTACGAGTACTATTTATTGCTAATATTTGTCATATTTTGTCAAATATAGTAAAAACTACCTTGTATAAATAAAGAAAATCTTATATAATAAATTATAGTAGGTGGAAGATATGAAAGAGAAAAAACAAAGGGGAGTAATTTATTTAATAGCTAAGACTATTTCTTGGTGTGTTATGGCTATTTTGTGTTTAATTGGTGCGTTTTTATTGTCATATATTGCAATTAATAAAATAGCGCAGGCTAAGGGACAAAGGCAACCACTTGGTTTATATACTATTATAAGTCCTAGTATGACACCTGATATAGCAGTTTATGATGTTGTGTTTGTAGCTAAAATGGATCCAGAAGATATTCAAATAAATGATGTTATATCATATTATAGTACTAATTCATTCTTTGGTTCAACTCCAATAACACACAGAGTTGTTGAAAAACATGTTACTAATAATGGTATAGTATTTAGAACTAAGGGAGATGCTAACCCTGTTATGGATAACGAGATGATTGACCAAAGTCAAGTTATAGGTAAAGTTAGATTTGTAATACCACAACTTGGAAGAGTACAATTCTTCTTAGCTAGTAAGTTTGGTTGGTTTACTGTAATACTTATTCCTGCGATGGGTGTAATAATCTATGATATTATGAAATTATTAAAACTAATTAAAGTAAGAAATAAAATGCAAGAATTAGAAGAAGAACAAGAAGATGATTTACCAACTAGAAGAAGAAAAGAAAAAATGGAAGAGAAACCTAAACCTAAAAGAGGTAGACCTAAGAAAATAAATTAACGCACGATGGGCGTTTTTTTTCTTGACTTTTCTTAGTTAGCAATATACAATATAGAATCAATAAGGGTGGTATTATGGTTGAAAGTATCAATAAAAAAATTATTTATTTAGTTTCAGAAATAGCATTTATGTTAGTTATTCTTGTTCTAACATATATAGCGTGGGGTAAAATTGATTTGTCTAAATATTCTACTATAGCAAGTAGATATGCTAATAATGGAGAAGGACTAGAAGTTATATTAAAAGAAGATGAGAAAGGTGTAACTTTAGAAGTTAGTAATAGCGATGTAAATAAAAAAGAATATCTTTTATATTTAGGAGTGAAAGATAGTTATAACTTAAATAAAAACGACTTAAAAATAAAATATTTAGATAACTTAACTTATTTAGAAAATTTAGATAATTATAAATCTAATAATATTACTTATTATATATTAGATAATAATATTATCAATAAAAAAGAAACTAAAGAATATAGTATAACTTTATATAATAATGTAGAAATATCTTTTAATATTCAAGAAATGTAATAAAAAACATTTCTTTTTTGTATATACCTACTTGATTAAATTAAAAAATTATTTTATAATTATTATATTAGAAGATAATAAGTTGGTGATATAAATGGGACTAAAAGGTATGATTAATAGAGAAATTAAAATAACTATTGGTGTTGTAGCTATAGTTAGTTTGGTTTTTATTGCAATGAGTTATGCAATTTTTAAAGTAGATACTACAGGAAGTACTGATACAATTAAGTTTGGAGATATTTCTTTAGCTTTTTGTAAAGATAGTACTTGTAATAGTACTATAAGTGATATAGGTAATGTTATAGGAACTGAAAAAGATGCTAATGGTAATACTGTTTATAGTAAGATATATCCCGTAAGTGACCCATCTACAGCAAGTGACTGGAGTAATTTAAAGCCTTATATATTTACTTTAACTAATGATGGAGATATTCCATTATATGTAAGTTTATATTTAGAAAAAGACCCAACTGCAGGTACTATAATATCTGATGGGGTAGAATATAGTGAGTTTGTAAATGATGATGAAGTTAAAATAGCTATTGGGGAAGGAAGTAGTACTCCTACAACAACTTTATATAGCGCTAATGTTGATGCTGACGGTAACCATAAAATAGCATCAAATATACTAATAGCTGTAGGAGAAACTAAAACATTTAAATTATATGCTTGGCTTAAGAGTGACGCGACTAACGCTAGTCAAGGTAAATATTTTGTAACACAAATAAGTGCTAGAGGGGAATACTTACCTAGTGGAAGCAGTAGTGATGTTGATAGTAATTTAAAAACTATTGAGTTAGATTTAAAAGACGCTACAGCTGACAAGAATGTAAAACAAGTTTTAAAGGGAGAAGATGTAGAATTTACAGTAACACCAACTAATACATCTAAAACTTTAAGCGATTTAACAATTAGTTGTACTAATGATGTAACACCAACTGTATCAGGAAGTACGCTTAAATTTAGTAATGTTCAAAAAGGAACTATATGTAGTGTATATGAAGTCTTACCGACATTATATGCTAAGTTATTATCAGATAGAGGAATAGCAACAACAAATAGAACAACATTTAACGCAGCATTTGATAGCACAGACCAAGTACTTTATACAGCTAAAGAAGATAATAAAACAGTATATTATTTTGCTGGAAACGTAACAACAAACTGGGTAAAGTTTGGAAAAAATGCAAGTAATCAAGACTTATACTGGAGAATAATAAGAACAAACTCAGATGGAAGTGTAAGACTACTATACCACGGAACAAGCACAACAGCAACTGATGCATATATAAGCTCAAGTACAGCGTTCAATAAGACATATAATGACCCAATGTACGTAGGCTATATGTATGGAACAAGTGGTTCACAAGCAAATAATAGAACAAATCAAACAAATTCTAGTACAATAAAAGGAATAATAGATACATGGTATGAAAATAATCTAAAAACTAACTATACAAAATACTTAAGTACAACAGCAGTATACTGTAATGATAGAAGTGTAACTGATGGAACATATAGTGTAAGTTCATCATTTAACTATGCAGCAGACACAAGACTAGAAACAAATAAAACACCAAGTTATGACTGTGCAGCAACAGAAGACAAATTCACAGTAGATAGTAGCGCAGGAAATGGAAAGTTAACATACCCAATAGCATTAATGACAGCAGATGAAATAAGTTATGCAGGTGGAATATCCGGAAACTATAATGCAAATGCATGGTATTTTAGGAATGCAAAGGAAGGAACATTAACAACAAGTTCTAGCAGTACAGATGCATCTTATAGCTCAACAGGCTCAACTTACTGGTGGTTGTTGTCTCCTAACGCTTGGTATAGCAGCCGCGCTTACGTGTTCTTCGTGTTCGGTTCGTCCAACCCTGGCCGCTTGAGCCACATCTACGTCAGCAACGCGTACGGTGTGCGTCCGGCAGTTTCTCTCAAATCTTGCACTCTATATAGTACAGGAAATGGGACATCAGATACACCATATGAAATAGTTGAAACTTCAAGTGGATGCTAAACGATCCCATTAACTTAACTGTGTCTAACGATTAATTTACTAATATAATTACTATAAAGTAATCTAAGGGTTAAATTATAGTTTATATAATATGATATTAAGAAAAAAACGGAGATAGATAATCCGCCTTTAGGCGGACGCGCCTATCTTCGTTTTAAACATCTAAGTGTTTTTCTATTGTAGTGATTATCTTGTAAAGCATGACTGATATTATTAAGAGTATTATTATTCCACTCATAACTAGGTTTAAGTTAAATACTTGACTTCCATAAAGTATTAGGTAACCTAAGCCTGCTTTACTTGTTAGGAATTCTCCCATTATTACACCTATAAGACATAGCCCTATATTTATTTTACAGCTATTTATTATTATTTTATAGTTGCTTGGTATTACTACATATTTTAGTATGTCTTTATCTGTAGCTTTAAAACTTTTAAGTAGTTTTATTCTATTTGTGTTAGTACTTTTAAAGCCTATACTAATTGATTGTATGCTTACAATTATACTTATTAAAATAGCCATCAATATTATACTTTTATAGTTAGCCCCTACCCATATTATTAGAAGTGGTCCTAAAGCTACTTTAGGTAAACTATTTATTACTGTTAGATATGGGTCTATTATTTTGTCTAATGTAGGACTTTTATATATTAGTATACTTAAAGTCAAACTTATTATTAGGGTTATAATAAAAGCAATTAGTGTTTCTGATAATGTTGCAAATATATGGTATGTTAGATTATCTTTTATAAATAAGTTTACTATTGTTATTACTATTTTACTAGGAGAACTTGTTATGAATGAGTTTATTATTTCATATTTAGCTAATACTTCCCAAACTAGTAAGAAAGATAATGCTAGGCATATTTGGGATAGTTTAATAATTAGTTTGTTCTTTCGGTAGGATCTTAGGAATTTTTTTCTACTATCACTCATCTATATCCCTCCATAGTAAGTCTAGGTATTCGTTAAATATACTAGTTTTTCTTCTTTCTAAAGGAGATAGGTTTTTGTCAAAGTCTAAGTTATAGATATTCTTTACTTTAGTTGGTCTTTTACTCATTACTATTACTTTTGAACTTATGCTTAGAGCTTCTGATAAGTCATGAGTTACCATAATTGTAGTTATTCCTTCTTTTTTTAGTATGTTATATACGTCTACACTGACTTTTAGTCTGTTTTGGTAGTCAAGTGCACTAAAGGGTTCGTCTAGTAGTACTAGGTTTGGTTTTGTAGCAATTGTTCTAATTAGAGCTACTCGTTGTTTCATACCGCCACTTAGGTCTGTCACTTTTTTGTACATGAAGTCTTTTAGACCATATTTAGTAAGTAAGTTTTTAACATAGTTAATGTTATCTATAGTTAGTTTCTTTTGTATTTTTAGACCAAGTAATGCATTGTCAAGAACATTTAACCAAGGAAATAAGGTATCGTCTTGTAGCATATAACTTGTTGTTGTGCCACTTTTAAATTTAACTAAGCCAGTGTAGTCGTTATCTAGTCCTGCAATTATGTTTAGTATGGTACTTTTTCCACATCCACTTGAGCCTACTATAGAGACAAACTCCCCATCATATACAGTAAATGATGTGTCACTTACTGCTAGTGTTTCGTTTGATATACTGTTATATGTTTTGTGTAAGTGTTTAATTTTTAGTATTTCATTCATTATAAACCAAGTCGTTATAATTAACAGTACTTTCTAACACTCCATTGTATTCCATTAAATCAAGTAAATTATTAAATGCGCGTTCAGTGATAACTGTACTTTCCCACCAACTGTCAGCGTTTTTATATCTTTCTATAACACTTACTAAGACTTCAAAACTAGTACTTGTAAATTCACTTTTTATAATTTCTGCAATTTTAGTTGCATCATTATTTTTTACGAAGTCTAAACCTTTTTGAATACCTTTAGTAAATTTTTTAATTGTATCTTTATTGTTTTCTATGTAACTTTTTTTAGCATGGAATACTGTATAGGGAAGTTCTCCACTCATAAGTCCGATGCTTGAAAGTACACATCCATAACCTTCTTTTTCTAAAGCTAATGCGTTTGGTTCAAACAAGTTAACAAAGTCTCCTTGTTTTCCAATATATGCTCCACTTAGGTTTGCAAAGTCAACTGATAAGTCAACGTTAACGTCTTTAATATTTATATTGTTTTTGTGTAGAGCATATAAGAACACCATTGATGGCATACCACCACTGCGACCAGCTAAAACTGTTTTTCCTTTTAATATATCAACATTAAAATTGTCTTTATACTTGCAGTCTCCAAATAAGAATTGTCCATCTCTTTTTGTAAGAGAAGAGAAACTTTTTAGATAGTCTTTAGCATTATTTTGGTAAACATAAATAGTTGCTTCAAGACCTGATAAGCCAATATCTGTGTCTCCACTTAATACTGCACTTGCTACTTTGTCAGCCCCACTTGTTAGAGTTTTAGTAACTTCTAAACCTTCAAAATAATTATTATTAAGTGCTACATAGAATGGAGCATAAAAAACACTATGGGTAACTTCTGCTACCATCACCTCGTGGACACATTGCTGTATTAGAACTGCCTATATAATTTATATAGACATTATCTC
>CAKOIS010000003.1 GCA_934087065.1 uncultured Bacilli bacterium | reverse complement strand
TTTCTAGCCACCAACTTACAGTCGGTGGAGCCGTCCGAAAGGGTTTTCGGACGGTATTTCAGATCTACAGTTTAGCACCCACTTGTACTTTCTTCTATTGTGTATGGTGCGCCTGCTGAGCCATCTCCACCACTTGTCTTGACACAAGATTTGAGAGAAACTGCCGGACGCACACCGCTCGCGCCGTTGACGTAGTTGAAGTACAAGCGGCCAGGGTAGGACGAACCGCGCACGCCGAACACGTAAGCGAAGCTGCCATCCCAATAGTTAGGAGACAACAACCACCACCAGGTTGATCCTGTTGAGCTACCCTTTGCACTATTATAATAATACCATGTTTGTGCATTTGTTGCCCATAGTCCACCTGCAAATGATACTTCGTCTGCTGTCATTAATGCTATTGGATATGTTAACTTCCCATTTCCTGTACTTGTGTCTACTGTGAATTTATCGTTAGTGTCTGTACAGTCATATGTTGGTGTTTTATTTGTTATTAATCGTGTATATCCACCATAGTAGAATGTTGTACCTCCAGTGTTATATCCACCTGCTGGGTTACTTCTATCATTGCAATATACTGCTGTTGTACTTAAGTATTTTGTATAGTTAGTTTTTAGATTATTTTCATACCATGTATCTATTATTCCTTTTATTGTACTATTATTTGTATTTGTTCTATTATTTACTAATGAACCGCTTGTTCCATACATATATCCTACATACATTGGGTTATTATATGTTGTATTAAATGCTGTACTTGTGTTTATAACCGCATCTGTTGCAGTTGTACTTGTTCCGTGGTATAGTAGTCTTACACTTCCATCTGAGTTTGTTCTTATTATTCTCCAGTAGTATCCTCCAAATTGTACCCAGTTGTCTGTTGCATTTCCTGCAAAATAGTATACTGTTGTTCCATTCTCTGTTCCCGTATATAATGTCTTTGTATTATCTGTTGTTAATACTGAACTAAAACTTGGTCTTGCTCCTGGACGTGTTGTTTTATCAGCAAGCAGTTTAGCATATAATGTTGGTGTAGAAGACTTGAATGTTATACTACAACTTTTACCACTTGTTATATTACTTATTGTATATGTATTTCCTGAAAGTGTTCCGCCACATGTATGACTATCTATTTCTAGTATATATCCACTGTTAGGTGTTACAGTAAAACTTGCACTTCCACCATAACCTACTGTTATATTTGATGGACTAACTGTTCCATTTGTTGCTGTTAAACTAACGCTATACCCATCTCCAAAATCTATTGTACAATAGTCTGGTGTTTTAATACTGCTCAAGTTTATTGAACTTGTAGCATTGTCCCACCTTGCTACCGTTCCATTTTTACAAGTTACGCTACTTACTGCATGAGTTTTTAATAGCTCTGCATATGTTTTATCTGTTGCTTGTCCATTTAATGTATAAGCAACTAAATTTATATCACTTGCTGGATTTATGATGTATGGGTCACTCGCTGTACCACTTCCTGTTACTTGTACACCAGTTTGTAAATATATTGTTGGCTTTAGTCCACTTGTGCTACTTGGGTTTGTTATTCCACTACTTGTTACTTCTTTTATTGCTGTTGAAGTATTTATATAATAGTTTTCTGTAGTTGATAGGTATGAGTTTACTCCACCTATTTGATTATATTCATAATCTGTTAAAAGTCCAATATTGTTGTATGTGCTTTCAGTACAAGTATTAGTGAAACAATTAAATTTATTTGTTTGTTGCACTAATACTTCTTTATCTTCTAATGTGTTATAGAAACTTGTTAAGTCTGTTGTTAAAGTAGATGTACTAGTACTAGTTGTACTTTGACTTATTAACTTTGGGAGTGTTTGATCGTCTATTTGATAACTTCCTATTATTCTCCATAAGTTCTTTGTTTTGTCATTGTCTTCAGGATATTGAACATAGTTTTTTATGTTCTCCCCACCATACAAGCAAGTGTTAGAATTACTTGTTAAACAACTTGTATCACTTTCTATTATATCTACTAGTCTATTTCCTATGTTTGTTGCAACTTCTGTGTATGGTCCACTTACTGATACATATCCATCAGTTAGTTCTATATTTGCATATGAGTTAAATGAGTATCCACCATATACTTGAAAGTTTACTATTGAAGGTGTTGAGATATCTGTATTATCTATAACTACTCTTATCTTTTTTGAATAAGTGTTACTATCTATTCCTTTTATTACTCCTTGTGTGTTCCATGGTGTTCTATCTGAGTACTCTACTTTAGCGTTTGTGCTTGTTTTATATGCTAAAGTATATTTACTATCTATTTCATTTACACTAGTAAGTGTAATATTTAAATATACTTTAGTACTAGCTGGTACTGTAACTGAACTTCCATTAATAGTACTTTTACTACTACCATCTTCTTGTATATCTATACTATAGTTTAACTTACTTATTAATAACTCACTACTTCTATATTTATCTGTACTAAATATAAATGCTCCATAAGATAAACCTATTACTAAACAAGTCATTAATAATATTGCATATATCATTCCTTTTTTATTCTTCATATACTTTATTCCTCCTCAAAAAACTTTTCTATTGGTACATTTAATACTTTACTTATCATATATAAGTTATATATACTTACTCCTATGTTGTTGTTATCACTCTCCAAAGCACCTATAAGAGGAGTTCTTGCACCTATCTTTTCAGCTAAGCCTTTCTGAGTAAGTTTTTCTTTGTTGTACGCGTTATATATAAGCCTATACTTTTTTACGTTTCTTCCAACAATTTTTTTTAATTCTTCATTTGTCATACCTTACCTCTTTTCTTACACACGAAAAAATGGGTAGAATTATTCTATCCATTTTATTGCACATGAAAAACCATTAAGATTAATTATTAGTCTTAATATACCCCCCCCCCATACTAGGTTTTACAGCATTTTTTGTTTTCATGTGTATCTCTCCTTTATTTTTTAAAGCTTGAGATTTTTTGTTACTCTCGCTATTACATTATAATAATATCAAAAAAAAGATACTTTTTCAAGTACCTTTGTTAATATTTTACTTATTTATTCATTGAATGTTTAAGTAAACCATATCCACTTGCTAAACCAAGTAATGAAATTACAGTAAGTAAGATATAACCAATACTACCATCACCTGTAGTTGGGTTTTCTACAGTGCTTGGTGTATAGAAACTTAATTCAAATGTTGAGAAACTTTCTGTTTCAATAGTAATATACTTACTATCTCCTCTTGTTTTAATTTCGTAATTTTTAGTATCAATTACCTTTTCTCCAGATTTGTGTACTACTTTAACATGAGTATCAGTAACACTACTAGGAACAGGTAATTCAATTTTTATAGTTTTAGTTAATAGATTATTAGGAATAATTCCTTTTTCTGTACCATTAATACTATAAAAAGGCTTAATATCAAATACTAAAGTATTTTTTTCTTTATCATAACTATTTAATGTAGCTTTAATAGAAACTTCTACTTTATCAGTTTCTGTTACACCTTCTAATTTAGAAGTATCAACTGATTCTAATAATCCTGTTTTAGTATTATCAAGTTTTACTTTAGATAAATCTTCTACTATTTCTTTGTCAACATCTTTGCTAACTTCTATAGGTTTAGTTACTTCCTTAACTTCGCCTTTTTCTGTAGTAACTATTTTTAATTCAACTGAACCATCAGGCATTGTGAAAGTATTATCTTTAACTTCTACTTCTTTATCAGTATAAGTATTTACTAAAGAAATACTCTTAACAACATAACCTTCTTTTACAGTATAATTAAATTTAACTTTACTTCCTTCTTTAGCTATATCTTTTTCTACTCCATCAACTGTAAAAGTAACTTTTACATTCTCATTTGGATCAAATAGTATTTCGTATAATTCAATTGTCTTAGCATTTACTCTAACAAGTTTGTTAGGCATAATAAATTTGTTATCTTTAACAGTTACTTTTTCATCATCAGATGTTGTTATGTCTAAACTTTCTAATTCATACATACCCATTGTACTTATAGTAACTTCTTCTCCTGGTTTGATATAATCAATAGTTGTTTTTCCATTGATTAATAGTCCAGCAGAACCACCTATTATATTACTTGGTGTATAAACACCATCTGTAAATAATTGAACATAACCATTTTTTAATAAGTCAACTATTTCACTTGCAAACTTACCATATTCGATAGTTACATTATCATTTTTTAATAATTCAAATTTAGCATTAAACACGCCACCATTAATTACAATAGAATTTAAAGCGTTATTTGAATCAGTTGGTGGATAATGATAAATACTTAAGCCTTTCTTTGAATTAAATGTTCCACCATTAATAACGATTTCCATGTTGCTAGCATATCCCTTGTTATTTTCAATTTGAATTGAACTTCCAGTAGAATATATTCCATCACCATACAATTTTCCAGTTTTAGGATCCCCTGTAGCAGTAAATAAGCCATCATTTATAATTAATTTACCACTTTTAATACCAATAACACTCATACTTTCAAAAGAACCGCCATTAATATTCCAAATACCTATTCCAGCTCCATACAAAGCTACATCACCATAAGCTTTTATATTTGCTGTTTTTCCAATATTAATGACTGGAGCGTTTGTTAAATCACATTTTTTGTCATAAGAACATCCATTTTTTACATTACCAAAAATTGTCATTCCTCCACTTTCAATACCAGAACTTATAATTTTACCATCAAAATTTAAAGTTAAACCATATGCAACTTTATTTTCTTTAACAGCATTACCAAGGCATACACCCCATTGAGTAGTATCAATAGTAACATCTTTACCTATATTCAAAGTTGTGTACTCACTATCTTTTAAATTAGTCGAACCATATGCCCAAACTGTACATGAGTTACCTTCACGTACATCTTTGATTGTTCCTTTTCCAGTAAATTCAACTTTGCCTTTAAAAATCTTAAAAGCACCTTTTTCAATAGTAATATTCTTACTATTCATATTAATTATAACATTACCATCTTTTATTTCTATAATGTCAGTTAATGTTATATTGTCTTGAAGAACTATTTCTCCGCCATCTTTAATAGCGTTTTTTAATTCTTCTTCGTTTTTAACTTCTGTTAAAGCATATACAGATGATGGCAAAATTACTGCTACGCCTAACAAGATTGTTAAAACTACTTTTTTGAAATTTTTCATTTCTATCCCTCCTATTGTTAATTGTATCACACTAAATAAAAAAAATCCACACAATTTTGAAAATTGTGTGAAATATATTTACATTAACTAATTATTATGAAAATTCTCAATTAATGATAAAACTCTTTTAATATTATCTACACTAAATGGCTTATTTAAAACATCAAGCACACTATATCCAAGTACTTCTTTAATAGCATCTTTAGTATCATTTCCAGTTATAATAACCACAGGAACTTTATCCATCAAATCATTATCAGTTAAATATTTTAATACATCAATTCCATTACTCTTAGGCATATTTATATCAAGAAGCATTGCATAGATATTTTCATTTAATTTGTTTATTGCTTCAATTCCATTATTTGCTCTTACTACATTATAATTTTCTTTTACTATATTTTCTATATAATTAATTATAATATTTGAGTCATCTACTACAAGTAAATTCTTTTTAATATTTCCACTATTAACATAGTCTTTTAATTTTGATTTGACTTTAGCTATAGCATTTTCTATTTCACTAAAATTACTTTCTATATAAGTAGTATTACCTTCTCTTCCTTTTTCTTCATGAGTAAGAAATACCTTAGATAATTCATTCAAGCCCAAATATCTTGCTTCACTCTTTAAACTATGACAAAGCATTGTATAACTACTTATTTCTTTATTATCTTTATAGCTTTTTAGTTCATTAATTCTTGTATCTATAGTGTTTAAAAACTCAATTAGATTTTCACTATAAGCATCAATATCTCCCCAAAACTCTAGTACCTCTTCTACATTAATACCTGCACTTTTTAAGTATTCACTATTCATAACTATTCTCCTTTCAAATACTTATTTAATATAACTTTAAGTTTAGTTTTATCTATTGGTTTTGATAAATAACCATCAAATCCTTCACTTATATATTTTTCTTCTTGCCCTTCTATCGCATCAGCAGTTAAAGCGATTACTGGAATATTTACTTTTTCTTCTCTTAGCTTTTTCAATACTTCTACCCCATTCATATTAGGCATCATTATATCCATAAATATTATATCATACTTTTTACTATTTACACAACTTAAACATTCTAATCCACTTGTAACTGTTTCAGTAGTAACCTTAAAATTCTTTAAAACGTTTTCAGCTACTTTTAAGTTTAGTTTTGAGTCGTCTACTACAAGAACTTTCTTTCCATCAAATGTTTCATAGTTTAAAATTGTTTGTTCATTAACTATTAAATTACTTTCTTTATTTACTATTTCTTGAACAACTACAAATTTAAAAGTTGACCCTTTACCATAATCTGAAATAACAGTTATCTTTCCACCCATTAATTCAGCCAAACTTTCGGTTATTGCAAGCCCTAGGCCTGTTCCTTCAATCGAAGTATTTCTGTCTTCTTCTAGTCTTTCAAACTTTTTAAATAATCTATCAATATCTTCCTTTTTAATCCCACGACCAGTATCAGTGACAGTTATTATTAATTTAGTTTGATTGTTTTTAAAGTCATTAATACACTCTATTCTATACTTTATAAAACCTTTATCAGTATATTTAACTGCATTTGTAAGTAAGTTTAATATTATTTGTTTTAATTTACCAGTATCACCTTTAAGTACTGGAGGTATATCACTTGCTATAACAGTTTTAAAATCAATTGGTTTATCCCCAATTCTAGGAATTACCATTGTACTAAGTGAATTAAATAACTCCTGTGAATTATATTCTTTATTTATAAGTTCCATCTTACCTGCTTCAATTTTACTGATATCTAGTACTCCATTTACTAAATCTAACAAGTTATGACTAGCACTTACTATATCTTTTGCGAAATCTTTACCTTCATTATCTAACCCATCTTTGCTTTCTAATAATTCACTAAAACAAATTATTGCATTAAGTGGTGTTCTAAGTTCATGAGACATACTACTTAAGAATTCACTTTTTGCATGATTTGCTTTCTCAGCTTCATTCTTAGCTACTTCTAGTTCTTTAACCATTTTAACATCTGGGTTTTCTATTGTGAAGTACATTAAACTTGTTACTATTGAATGACACATTAACATAAGTGTAATTTCTGGATAAGTCTTTTGAATAATCATACAGAATGTGGATAAAACCATAAATGTTAAAAGTGGAATATACTCTTTAGTACTGATTTTCTTTAAATTTTTAAGCAAACAATATAGCATTATACCTACCATTATAAAGCACAAGCCATAAACCATATTTACACTTAATCCACTTGAATAAGCAACATTATCTTCATAAGTTATTTGAATTGGCATTATTAATATGATAAGGGAAATGAATATTGATGTTAAAATAATTGATGGCTTTGTAAACTTTTTTTGTAATAAATATTCTGATTTTTCTCTAAAAGATATAACAAATATATATAAAAGAAAGAAGTACGCCCATAAAAAATAATAAACCAAATAAAACTTAGATATCAATATACTAATAAAAGACTCTGAACCATATATTTTAAAAATGAAATAGCCAAAAACATCTATCATTATTCCAATTATATTTGTCACCAAAATATATGAATACATTTTAGTATCTAATGTATTTAATCTTTCTTTTGAAAAGTAAAATATTATAAACATTAATACGAATATAAAACTACAAATTGAAAAACTTACTATACTCATTCTATGCACTTCCTTATGATACAATTATACTATACTAAGAAAAAAAATGAAACTATTAATTTCATTTTTTAAGTTTTAAACTATTTTTTTCTTCATACATACTTTTTAGTAAAGGTATGTTAACTTTTCCACCTGCGTTTAATGGTAATTCTTCCATATAAACATACTCATAAGGAATCGCCATATCGTCTAAATTATTTTTACAAATATTTTCTATTTTTTCTTTTACTTTATCATTATCAAATTCATTATATAATGAGATACACGCAATTGGAACCATTTCTTCAATTGGATGTTCTACAACAATTACTCCAACTGCTTTAATTTCAGGAATTGTATTTAATAACTCAGTTATTTTACCAGGATGTACATTAAATCCTCTTCTCATAAATATATCACTTAATCTGTGCTTATGGAAAAAACATCCATCTTCATCTATATAACCTATATCACCCATATGAAGCCACACTTTACCATCACTATGTTTTTTTAGAACTTTGTTTGTTTCTTCTTCATTATTCAAATATTCTTTCATTACACATGGACCAGTTATACATAATTCACCCATAGTATTAAATGGGAGTTCTATATCTGTTCCAGGAGTAAAAACTCCAATTGTATTTAATGGAAGTGGAATTCCAACACTACCGAATTTGTATGAACCTGGCATTTGATATAAACCACCACCTGTATTTTCTGTTGAACCCAATCCTTGTCTTACAAACAAGTCACTTCTAGTTCCATTTTCTTTAAAATTCTCATCAACTTTATTAAGTTTTTTTTCAAGTTCTTTCTTTAAAGTTGCTCCACCTGAAACATAGTTTTTAATTGGTTTTAATTCTCCTCTTTTAAACTCTTCACTTTTTGCTATATTTAAACAGTGAATTGGCCCACCTAGAAAATGATCAGGGTTTATCGTTTTTAACAAATATGCAAGTTTATCACTTACGAGCTCAGGAATCAATACTGACTTTAATCCACCACATGTAGTATAATGCATTGCAGAAACACCATACGCAATCGACTGAAGTAAAACGTCTAAAAATACATCATTTTCTTCAAATAATCCAGTACTAATATGGCTTGTTGCTGCAGCATTTAAATTTTTATCAGTTAAACATACTCCTTTTGGAACTCCAGTAGTACCACTTGTACCTACAATTATAGCAGTATGATCTTCTTCATAATAAGGTGTAATTTCTTTCTTTAATTTTTTTCCTTCTCTTATAAATTCTTCATAAGATATAAAATTATCTCCAGTAGGTACTTTAATGTTATTTTTAAATCTTAAATATGCTTTTAAGAATGTTGGCATAGTTTCCATTCCATCTAAAAATATAACATTTTTATATTTTCTAATATTTAAAACATTTTTATATTTTTCATAGAACATACTAAACATAAAAATATTTTGTATATTATTTTCTTCTATTATAGTATTAAATTTTTCTGGTGCCAAAAGTGGTGTAATTGCATAAGGAGTTGCACCCAAAATATTAGAGCCATAAATAGACACTCTACTTTCAATTATATTCGGAAGAACTAAACTTATAATTTCATTTTCTTTAACTCCAAGCAAACTAAGAGACTTAGCAAATTCTCTCATTCTTTTTAAATATTCACGATATGTTATAGTAACACCTTTTTTGAAATTATTTTTTCCTGTTCTAATATCTAATGCAATATTATCAAGTCTATCTTTATTATATAAACTAGCCATTTGATAAATTGACATATTAGGAATTTCTAATTTTTCAGTATCATAATCATAATATTTTAGCCATGGTTTTTCTTTTGATGGATAATTAGTTATTTCTTCTTTCATACTTTCCCCCTTAATAAAAAGTGTACTTATTATAGCACACTTTTACTTATAATGCAAATTGTAGTTTTTTAAGCTTTAATTTTCTCTTCTTCCATTATTCATTTATTTTATCTAAAACAATACTATATACATTTGTTAATATTTTATCACTTGGGTCAACTTCAGATATCTTTAATACCCCACATAACGATAAAACTATTTTATTTGAAGCTATATTGCTTTTTTCACAAACTAACTTTACTTCTTCAAGTCCTAATTTTTTACATTCTAATAAAGTTAAATATAAAAGAACTTTACCATAGCCTTTACTTCTTTCAGTTGGTCTAATTCCATATCCGATATTACCGTCAAACTTCCTAATACCACATGGATAATTAAAGCGGATATTGGATGCACCAACTACTACATTATCGTTTTTTCTAACTAATAAATATGTTTTTACTTGAGCTTTTCCTAATTTCTTTGCATACTCTTCTGTACCTAATCTTAAAGAATAATCTAATGTATCAGAAAATGTATAGCCATGTAGTATTCTAGTTAATACTTCTATACCGTTTATATCAGAATTATATTTAACTAGCTCATTACAATATTCTGTTATTTCATTTTCTCTATTCATAGACGGTACTTCTAAATAAAACTCTTCCATATTATCGCATCCCTTATCTTCTAAAAAAGAAGCCCTTAAGCTTCTTACATTTCGCTAGGAAGCTCTATGATTAGTAAGTCTAGGCATTCCTTTAATATATTAAATGATAAATCTAATATATTTAAATAATCATTTTTCATTGTTTCATCTTCTATCTTACTTATATTAATGTTTTGATAGAAACTATTTAGTAAGTCAGCTAAATCATAAACATACTCAGCTATTACAGAAGGTAATCTATCTTCTATAGCTTTGTCTAAATATTTGTTAAAGTCAAGTAGTTTAAGTCTTAAATTCTTATCTATATCATTATAAATAGTATCACTTACATTACCTTTGTTAAAAGTATTTGTTGTAAGTATCTTTCTAATACGAAGTGCACTATAAAGGATATAAGGACCAGTTTTACCACTTACTTCACTAAATTTAGCTATATCAAAGTTATAACTTTTTTCTCTGTTATTTTGTAAATCTGCATATTTAATAATTGAATTAACTATTTTATCTAAGTCAACACTACTCATATTCTTATTTTCTTCACGTTTACTTAAGAATATTTCTTTAGTATTATTTATTAATTCATCTAATTTTAAAGTTTCACCACTTCTTGTTTTAAATGGTTTACCATCACTTCCGTTAATAGTACCAAATGCAATGTGTTCTAAATTATTAGTATATCCTAGCATATCAGCTATTCTAAATACTCCTTCAAAGTGTAAACTTTGTCTAGCATCTACCACGTATAGTATGTATTTAGGGTTATACTTTTCTACTCTTTCCATTATTGTAGCTAAATCAGTTGTAGCATATATTGCTGAACCATCACTTTTTTCCACTATTACTGGTGGCATTTCTTTTTTATCAGTGTCTCTTTTAATATTAACTATTTTAGCACCTTGATCTACTACAACCAAGTTTCTACTCTCTAGTTCTTTCATTAACTTAGGAATATAAGGCTCACTATCACTCTCTCCTAGCCATAAGTCAAAACTTACTCCTAAGTAGTCATATAATCTTTTAATATCATTAACACTAACTTCTTTTATTACTTTGTAATACTCTTTATATTCAGCATTACCTTTTTGTAATTCACTTGTAATTCTTTTACATTCATTATATACTTCTTCATCACTTTTAGCTAGTGCGCTCATCTGTGGATATATTCTATTTAACAAGTCTATATTTAATTCACTTAGTGGAATATTCTCTTTTTTAAGTCCATAAATTACTTCACCTATTTGTAAGCCATAGTCCCCTAAATGAACATCGCCAATTGTTTTATATCCCTTTAAATTTAAAATTCTCTTAATACTTTCTCCAATAATTGCAGGTCTTAAGTGTCCAATGTGTAATGGTTTAGCAACATTAGGGCCACCATAATCTAAGAAATACACGTCATTACTTGTAGTCTTTTCAACAAAACCATTTGTGATGTATTCGTTAATGTGTTTGTTAATTAGTTTATCACTTACAAATAAGTTAATAAATCCAGGCATAACAAATTCAACTTTAGAAAAATAGTCACTAACATTATCATTTTCATTAATTTTGCTAACTAACATTTCTCCAATTTCTTTAGGCGCAACGTGTTTATCTTTTGCTATCAAAAAGACACTGTTGATTTGAAAGTCAGCCTTATCACTACTAGAAACTTTTAAGTAGTCAGCTAATTCTAATTCTTCAAATATTGGTTTTAAAAATTTAATGATATCATTTAACATATAAATCCCTCTTTCTTGTATTTAATTATACACAATATTAGTATTAAAGTAAACTATTATTTGAAATATTTAATTTCAAAAATTGTATACTTATTTTTCTTACTTTCCACACTTATTTTACCATTATCCATTAAAATTATCTTTTTAGCAAGAGAAAGACCTATTCCTGCACTATTAGAACTACTATTGTCTCCCTTATAAAATCTATTGAATATGTTTTTTAAGTCATTTTCTGAAATCCCTATTCCATAGTCTTTTATCATAAGCGTTGTATAAAGTTTATTATCGTTTACAGTAATATCAATTTTACCAAATTCTTTAGAATACTCTACTTCATTTTTTAATATATTACTTATTGCTTCCACTTCAAAATTGTAGTCACATTTAATTAACGCGTCTTCCTTTATATCCAAGTTAACTTTAACATTTTTTAAGTCCATTATCATGCTTACATTTTCAATAGATTTTTCAAGTATACCTTTTAAACTATTGTATTTTCTATCAAACTTAATAGCATTTACTTCAAACATAGATAACTTTAACATAGTATTAACTAAATTATTAATTTTACTAATCTCTCTATTTATATCTTTTAAAAAACTTTCTCTTAACTCAGTATCCATATCAGGATTATCTATTAAATTATCTAGTATTATACTAATAGATGCAAGTGGTGTCTTTAACTGATGTGAAATATCTTCTATAAACTCTTTTATACTTAGTTTATCTTTTAGAGAATTCTCTGCACTTTCTTTAAGCATTATTGTTGTTTTATATAATTCACTTTTAAGTATAGAAGTATCGTCTTCTAGATTATCTTTCATATCTAACACATAGTTTTTATTATTAATTTCTTTAATTAAATCAGTCAACTCTTTTATTTTCTTATTTTTATATGACTTTAATATCAAATTATATATTATTATAAACAAAGATAAACAAGTTACTATAATATTCAAAATTATTAAGTATTTTAAATTATCATTTTTCATTTTTAAACTAATAAAATCACTTATATCTATTCCGTATTTACTTAAACTTGTCTCTTTTAATTCACTACTATTTAACTCTTTTATTATATCTTCAACAACTACAACTGAGTACTTTTTTTCAACTAAATTAACCATATTATTAATTATTAAATTTGTACTTTTTTTAACATTATTTGAATAACTTATAAAAAATATATTTAAAGAAACACTAATAAATAATATTAAACCACATAAATAAACTAAAACCTTCTTATTCATCTATTCTATAACCTACTCCCTTGACTGTTTTAATTAAGTCTACCCCTATTTTCTCTCTTATTCTTTTTAAATAAACTGTAAGAGTGTTATCATTTACATCATTTCCAGTAATATCCCAAATATAATTTATTATGTAGTCTCTCGTTACTACTTTGTTAATACTTTTAAAAAGTAAGCCTAGTATTTTAATTTCTAAACTAGTTAAATTAACTAAGTTACCATCATTATATACTTCCATTTTATCAAAATCAAAAGTAATATTTTTAACTTTCACTACATTTTCTTTATTTATATATTTATTAATTTTAGCAAGTAATACCCTTGTACTAAATGGTTTGGTTATATAGTCTACTGCACCAAGGTTAAGTCCTTTTACCACATCATCTTCTAAACTTTTTGCAGTTAAAAATATCGTAGGAATATCCTTATTAGAAAGCATATCTTTATAAAAGTCAAACCCACTTCCATCAGGTAAACTTACATCTAGTAAGATTAATTTATAATCAACTAGTGTTAAATCATAAGCATCTGTTAAATTATTTACAGTTTTAACAGTTAACCCGTTTGTTTCAAAAGTATATGTAAGTGCTTTTGTTATTGTTAAGTTGTCTTCAATTAAAAGTATATCCATATTTCCTCCTTCTAAATTATACCATATTTTTTGCTTTTCGGCGAATTATTGGAATTTCACTCGGCGAATTGTTACGTTTTCACTCGTCATCTTGTGAAAAAAAGAACACTTTAAATGTTCTCATTTCTAATAGTTTCTATTACATTACCCTTATTTGCTTTTTTAGAACTATAATTATTAAGCCATACTATAAGTAAACACACTATTACTATACTTACTATAATTCCTTTAAATGGAACTTTATAACTAAATAACACTTGATTAATAAATCCCCTAAATATTAAATATGAAAGTAATACTCCAATAGGAATACCTATTAATAATGACTTAAATATATAGAAGAAACTCTCTAAGAAAATCATTCTATTAAATTCTTTACTAGTCATACCAATACTTTTTAATGTTGCAAATTCCCTCTTTCTTAAAGTCATATTAGTAGTTATAGTATTAAATATATTAGTAATACCTATTAGTGAGATAACTATAATAAATCCATATAAGAATATAGCAATAACTGTATAAATAGACTTCATTTGTTTAACAATCGCATCAACATTATTAACATAGCATCCTTCAGTATCTTTGCACATCTTATCAATATCACTTTGTAATTTATCAGGGTCTGTACTTTCTACATACAAACTAACATTTTCTAATTTATCTAGTTTTTCCATATACTCATCACTTACCACCATTACAAGTGATCCATAATTATTTTCATAACCAAATGGTCTAATATTTGTAACACTAGCAAGTTCCATATCAAAGGTTTTATCTTCCTTCATACTAGTAAAGTTAATTACGTCCCCTTTCTTATTATCAGTCATATTATAACTAACTTCAAGTTTCTTTTCTGTATCATACCCAATATTATTATCTATTAAAATACCTTTATCTTTAACACTATTATAGTTAAGTCCAAGTTTACTAATATACCTTAAATATTCTTCATTACCAACAGATATTAATGTAACAGAATTAAGTATTGGCTCTTCTTCACTCGTATAGGCATTGTATTTTTTAAAATCCTTACTTGCTTTAAAGTTACCAGTTATTGTACTCATTCTAACAATTGAATACTTTTTAACAGTATCATGCTTACTAAAATTTAAAACATTGTTATAGTTTAAATTATAATCTGTTGTATATGAAGTATAAACTAAATTGTAAGTATAATCTCCTTTTACCATTTTAACTACATCAAATGCAGTATTAACAAAATATGATAGAGCAATATAAACGCTTACAGACATTACTATTGATACTATAGTTGTCCTATATTTTTTCTTATTTCTCTTAATATTTTTATAAGACACTACCCCACCTATACCAAATAGTTTATTAATATATTTAGGAGTTTTAAGTTTCTTACTATTAACTTTAATATCATCATTTCCCCTTATTAAAACCATCGGACTAGTCTTACTTGCTATTTTAGCGCCTTTCTTGCTAGACATAAATATTGTTACTATGCTAAGTATAATACTTATTAGTATAGATAAATAACTTATTTTAAAGATTAAGTACTCATTACCTACAAACATACTTCTAATAAAGAAGTTAACTACATGTATTAATATGAAACTAGCAAATACCCCTGAAAGTATTCCAATAGGTATACCAACACACCCCAGTAAAAATGCTTCATAATAAACACTTTTCTTGATTTGAGAAGTTGTAGCACCTACACTTTTTAGTATTCCATATTCTTTAGTTTTCTCTGTTATTGAGATATTAAAACTATTTTTAATACAATATACACTAGTTACTATAATTATCACTGTCACAATAGTACTTAACACTAAAAGTGCTTTCATTGAGTTATCACTATATGCATTTGTCTCTAGCATTATCAAATATCTATTTGTATCAAATGTATACTTACTTTTTGATAGTTCTGTTTGATATTTATCTACGTAATCTGGGTCAAGTTCTATACCTTTTTCAAAAATACTAGCATCTATTCCCAAAATTCCAGCAGTAACTTTATATTGATTTTTAAGTCCATCCTTTGTATATCTAGCAAATACTATATAATTCTTTACTCCACTAGCATTAGTTGTTATAAATGTATACCCAGGAGAAGAAAAAGGCTCTAAAGAAGTTGAAGGTCTTTCAAATATTCCCACTATTTTATAAGTAATTGAAACCGTATTTTCTATAGTTTCGTTGTTTGTTTCTTCATATGGATTATTTTGACCCAAAGCGTAACCTTCACTCATTCTTGAACCTACTTCTAATGTAATAGTATCTCCCACCTTCAAGTCAACCTTACCATTGTTTCTTAAATGTCTTGGTATAATTATCTCATTACTGTTTTTTGGTAACTCTCCTTCTGTAAGTTCAATTAAAGCACTATCAAAATCATTTTTATCTATAGTCATTACATAAGCATAAGGTTTATATTCATTTTCAGTCTTTATTTTAGCATACCCTAAAGCACCAACTTTATAAAAATTCTCTATACTTCTATTGTTTTCAAAAATACTTAAGTCATTACTTTGAACATCACGAAAACTATAATGAAAGTCCCCATTTATATGTTTTTCTAAATTTATTATACTCTCTTTAAAACTAACAACTAGCGAACTAAGAGCAGTTATTAAAGCAACCGAGAGTATTATACCAATTATTGTAACTATGTTTCTTCTTTTGTTAAGTTGTAAGTTTTTATATGCAATATTTTTTAAAATATTCATTTTTCTTCACCCACAATACGCCCATCTGCTATTTCAATAATTTTATCAGCTACTTTAGCAAGTTCTAAATTGTGTGTAATCATTATAATAGTTTGTTTCATTTCTTTATTAGACTTTTTAAGAAGTGATACTATTTCTTCACTAGCCTTTGTATCCAAGTTTCCAGTTGGTTCATCAGCCAAAACAATTGCTGGTCTTGTAATTAAAGCACGTCCTATACTTGTTCTTTGTTGTTCTCCTCCTGATAACTCATTAGGTAAGTGTTTACTACGCTTGTCTAATCCTAACATTTTAATAAGATTATCTACTTCTTCATCACTTACTTTTTTATTATCTAACTCAAGTGGTAAAGTAATATTTTCTCTAACATTTAATATAGGTATTAAATTATAAAACTGGTATATTAATCCTACTTGTCTTCTTCTAAATATTGCTAACTCATCATCATTCATTTTAAATATATCTGTATCATTAATAAGAACCTTACCACTTGTTGGTCTATCTACTCCACCAAGTAAATGTAAAAGTGTACTTTTTCCTGAACCAGACGCACCAACTATAGAAACAAATTCTCCTTTTTCCACACTAAAGCTTACATTATCTAAGGCAACTACTTTATTGTTACCACTTCCATAAACTTTAGTTAAATTTTCAACCTTTAATATTTCCATAAATACCATCCTTCCAAGTAACTTAATTATACAACACTCAAAGTGACTACAAAGTGACAAAATAATTTTTCAACTAAATATTAAATATTTCTTATATCATTTAATTATAGTTATTTTTTAAAAAATGCACAATATTTTCAAAATATTGTGCATTTTTGGCTTTTCAGACCCTTATTTTGCACAGTCATTGTGCATTTTTATAAAAAACTATGAATTTTTATTTTGTAGTTACAATAATTTCTCCTATTCCACCATCAATATCTATAGCATTAACTCCATTTCCAACAGTAACATCACTACTCACATCTTCATTATTTAATTTAATACTACCAATTCCTTTATCTATAGTGAAACTATAATTATCTATACTATCAAGTAAATTAATACTAAGTTTTCCAACACCTGCATCAAACTCACTAGTGCCAGTAAGTATACTACTAACACTTACTTCTCCTGCACCCATATCTAACTTTAAATTATTAATTCTACTGTTATTTATCTCAAGCTTTCCTGCACCACATTCAAACTCCGCTTTATTAGATATATTTAAATTATTAAGAACTACTTTCCCTGCGCCTATTTCAAAATCAACTTCTTTTGCATTTAAAGAACTAATAGTACTTACTCCTCTACCTAAAGAAATTTTAACACTTTCAAAAACATTACTTTCAGGTATAGTAATAACCATCTTTTTATCCTTATTATATCCTCTAGAATTATCTTTAACTTTAAGCACACCATTTTTAACACTTCTAGAAACATCCTTAATATTAGTTTCTATTTTAAATTCACTTCCATAAATGATACTAACGTCAGCACCCTTAATATCAATGTCTATTCTATTAATAACTTCATTTTGAAACTTATACTCAGTATTTTCTAGCTTTTCCTCATGAAAAGACAAGAATACTTCATTTATTATATTAAAAGCAAGAGTTATTATAGAGACTATTATAGAAAGCGCTAGTGCAAGAGCTATATATTTTACTACTTTTTGAAACGTATTCATTTTATATCAGTACCTCCAAATATATTAGTTGAATTTATATAAATAGTCTTTTGTTTATCACTCATTTCATTCTTAACTTTATTATCTACTCCACCAAATATATTAGAAGAAACTACTTTAACATTTACTTTTTCTGGTAAATAAATATCTACTCCACCAAAAATACTTGTTGTATTAATTACTACATCTTCTTTAATTTTAGCATTTCTTAAATCTAGTTTAACTCCACCAAAAATAGCATTAATAGTAACTCCATCAAATACTTCCTTGTCATAGTCTACTTTTTGTTCTCCAAATGTTGCAGTAATATATTTCTTATTATCACTTACTTCTACCTTACTAATCTCTTTTTTAATCTTTTCATTTAAAGTATCTTTAAATATTATACTAAGTCCTACTATAATAAGTACTAAAGGTAAGAACAACTTCCAAAATAAATCAGTATCAATTACATTTCTAACATCTAATAAAAGCATTATACCAAAAACTAAACCAATAATACTTGCTGTCTTATCATTATCTTTAATAAGTCCTATAAAACATGGTACGATTATAAAAAGTGTCCACCAGCCTTTAAAGAATACATTAATATCACATATTCCAAGTGTTTTCAAACCAAATATAATTCCTAATACTATAAGCATTAAACCCCAAATTAAATTGTTATTTTTCTTCATAACTTGCCTCCAAAAATATTCTACCACATAGTATCTTATTAGTCTACACAATAAATAAAAAAAGCATTAAAACTATTACAGTTTTAACACTATTCTACTATAGTTTTACATATTCCATCTTTAGTACAAACAGAATATATTTCCATATCTTGCTCATACCCCATTATAAGCTCGGGCTCTTCTTCATTAGTAAATTTATGTACTAATACTTCATTATCTGTCTTAATTATAATTGCTTCTATATAATGTTCTATATCTTGTTCATGATTAACTCTAATGATTAGTTTGTTGTCTTGTCTATAATATGATGGTTTATGAGTGCTTACTTTTTCTTCATTTACACTAGGAACTTCTTCCATGGCTTTACCACAACAAGTAACACAGTTTTCACAACTACATTCCTTAATACCTAAAACTATACCACCACATAAACTACACTTCATAATTTTTAAATCTTTCATATTATTCCTCCTTAACAATTATATCTTTTACTACTTTATCAGTTTTTCTAAAAAACTTTAGTACTGATACACTATATATTATATTAGATAACTCACTAATTAATAACACACTTCCACTTACTATTATAACAACTCTTAGTGTTTCAAATGGATTTAATAGTACTATTATACCAAGTATTATAGATAAACTAGATATAATTACTCCTGCCATATAACTAGAACTGAATTCTTTAAAGCTAAGTGAAGTTTGTAATTTAAATATATTAATGAACACAATAATTAAACCTAATATACATGGAAATAAATCTGTTAATAAATCATACTTAAATATAAATAGTATACCTACAGTTATTTCCATAATTCCTTTAAATAGTCCATAATCAAATAATGTATCCTCTTTCTTAGTAACAAAATAAGTAGTAAAATCAAACACACCACATATTAATAAAATCATACCTATTACTTTAATTAAAGTATTTATTATTTCAATAGGTCTCATTATTAAAAATACACTAAGCGCAATTAATAAAATACTCACTAATATACTTTCTATCTCTTTTCTTTTAATTATATCTTTCATACTTCTTACCTCCATATATATTTTAACATATCTTAGAAAAAAATAATAGATGTTAGTCTATTATTTCTCATTATCTAAATTTTCCATTTTATACGTATAGAATCCTTCGTATTCATAACTTTTATCAATACCTTTCATATAAACTGCTCTATCATTTATTTTATCTGTAAGAGCATTTTCTATAAGTAATTTTATTTCTGTATCTTTAATTGGACTTCTTTCCATAGCTAACAAGTAATCTTCTTTATTGATTTTACTCCAGTCTACTACTTTATTTAAATTATTTTTTAGTATCATATCTAACCAAATACGACTACTTCTTCCATTACCTTCTCTAAAAGGATGCGCTACATTCATTTCTACATATTTTGAAATAATATTATCAAAATTATCCTGTGGCATATTATCTATCTTTTTTAAAATATCTTCTAAATATAGTACTGAAGCAAATCTAAAGTTACCTTTAGCAATATTAACTTTTCTAATTTCTCCAGCAAATGAATAAACATCTTCAAATAAGTATCTATGAATTTGAGAAAGTCCTTTAAATGTTCCTACTTCAAAATCATTTATTTTTTTACTATCAAATAATTCTAGTGCTTTTAATTTTGTAATTCTTTCTTCTTCTCTAGCAAGTTCACTTTGATTTGTAATTCCCAGTTTATTGTCCATAAGTTACCTCCGCATATATATTTTAACATATTTTAGAAAAAAATAATAGATGCTAGTCTATTATCTTGTTATAATATTTATCTAATATTTCAGTTTTTCTTATTTTTATAGTATTAAAATAAAATTCTTTCATAGTATCACTTAGTGTATCAATACTAAATATAATATTTTTAATTTTTTCTAAATCAATTAACGGATACATTTTCTTTAATGAGCTAGCTAATTCACTTGGCATTAATTCGTATACATCTATATAATTAAGTGTTTTACCATTTAATTTATATGCAGTTTTTAAGTTAATACTTATGTTTTTTATTTCTTTATTTTTAACTACATTTAAAACATCTTCTTCACTAAGTAATGGATGTAAAGCACTTCCACAGTCATATACTGGACTTAGTCTAGAAGTATCATTAGACGCGATTATTGCCCAGTTGCCTAAATGTCTATCTACATTGCCAATTAATGTATCAACTATAAAAATGTCCCAAAATTTACTTTTAAAATCTTTTCTATCTTTCATACTAGTTATTATACTTATCATTTCAAAAATATCATTTATATCATTGGTATATATTTTTTCAGTACTCAAACTATATGAAAGTATTTTAAATTCTATTAACATTTCGTCTTCTGTTAAAAAGTCTTCGCACATTACAGCTACTTTATATTTACCATCAACATTACATTTTACTAAGTTAACTTTTTGAACATCAATACCAAAAAGTTCAAAAATCTTACAACCAATAAATTCACTATATTGATTATTCATATATTTTCCACTTATCGGTACTGGAAACTTTATCATATATTTTTTTCCATCTATATAATAAGTTCTTTTAGTTTCACTTCCACCATAAGTATTTAATGAATTAGAATAATTTGTTATATCTAACATAAAGTGCACCTCCTATATATCAAAAATAATAGATGTTAGTCTATTATCTTGTTAGTTTTTTAGAATAATCAAAATTAAGTTCAGTTTCTCTTTTTAAAATAGTACTCATTTTCTTTAAATCTTTTAAAGTGTATTTATCAAGTGTTGTTCCATCTAGATAATCAGTTTTAATTGTATAGTTTTCTTTTTCTCCAAAAGAATTATCTAGTATATTTTTAAATGCAAAATTACTCATATATAGAGCATTTATTTGTTCTTTATAAAATGAATATAAAAAATTCTTTTCTAAATCATCTTTTTTATTTCGTTTTGCAATAGATAATATATCATACACTGTGGCAATTGTAAGAGTTATTCCTCCAAATAAAGTCCCAATAATAATTGGAGCGTGTGATGGTAAAATAGCAGTACTAAATCCTGTAACTCCACCAATAGTAAGAGTTGACACATATAGCTCATTTTTTATTTTCTCATATGCTATTAAACTATCTGTATCACTACTTTTAATTAAATCACAACTACTTTCTATTTGCTCATCCATTTTATCAACTATTTTATCATAGTTTTCTTGTGTAAGTGGAACACTTACTATTTCTTTATCAGCATATTTCACTTTTATTACATCATTCTTCGCATCAATTTCATATTTTAAAATATAACTTGACTCATTTTCTTCATTACTATAATCTTTCATAATTTACCTCATTCAAATATAATCCTGCACTTTCTGCTTTTTTCCCTAACTTAGTTCTATCTTTACTTTCTAGTATTCTACTAACATCACTCACACTTTTTATTCCTTCGTTAATTTCCAAAAACAACCCAACGATATTTCTTATCATATATTTTAAGAAACCATCTCCATTTATTCTTATTTTAAGTATATCTTTATCTTTTTCAAACTTAATATAGTTAATAGTCCTAACAGTGTTTTCTCTTTCGTCAGATGTAAAAGATTTAAAGTCATGTGTACCAATTAAATACTTGCTAGCTTCTTCTAACTTAAAAACATCTATATTTTTATTATATTCTAGCACAATATTTCTTAAAGTAGGATTATACACACCTGTATCTATTAAGTAAATATATTCTTTAGAAATAACGCTGTATCTTGCGTGAAATTCATTACTTACTTCACTTATACTTTTAATGTAGATATCTTTTGGTAGTAGTTTATTCATGCTTACTTTTAACTCAGCAGTATCTTTTTCTTTTTCAGTATCAAAATGAAAATAAAAATTATTTGCGTGTACTCCCCTGTCTGTTCGTGAGCAACCTATTACATTAATACTTTCATTAAATATTTTACTTAGTACTCTTTCTAATTCACTTTGAATTGTAAGTTTATCTTTTTGTTTTTGAAAGCCATAATAATTAGTCCCATCATAACTTATACATACTTTATATCTCATAATAACCCACTTTCTAATAAATAGTAATAAAAGAATATTAAATATACACCAAGTAATAATATATCTTTTATACCAAACTTATTTGTTCTATAATTAGTTCTAAAAGTTTTAGTTGAATATAATTTTAATGTACCATCTATTTTTAATAGTTTTAACTTTTCTAATGTAAGTCTAAGAGTACACTTTAATGATTTAGTTATTACTATTATTTTAGATAATATATCTGTATGAAAATAATCTAATCCCCTACTAGAAGCATTTACTAAAACTTCATGTTCAGTGATAAATAAAAGTGGAAAAAATGTAATAAGAGTTACTAACTTATTAATAACTGTGCTTATATTCAGATTAAATATATTAAATGGACTTAATATTTTTTCTAGGCCATACTTCATTTCACTAGTACTTGTTGTATAAAATACCAAACTTAGATACAACAAAATGTTAGCTAATTTAGATAAGTATAAAAGTGCATCATTTAACTCCATTCCCTTACCTGCTAGTACAACTACAAATATTACTAAAATGTATCTTAAGCCATAGATAATGTCAAAATAGAATTTTAAAGGAACTTTACTTATATAAAGTAGTCCAATTATAAAGAAGAGTATAACTGCATGCAACTCTATACTTTTACTTAGTATCATTAAAAGTATAAGCATGAATAGTGTTATAAGTTTAGTTATTACTGATAAACTATGCATTTTACTTTCTACTGGATAGTATGAACCAAAATATTTATTACTTTGCATTTCTATACACCTCCTTAATTAAATCAAGTATATTATTTGTATAAGTTAAATTAGCATTCATAGTATTACTTATATTAATAAATTTAACTATTTCCGGAACACTAGATCCTATGCTATTAATTAGTTTGTCTTGAGTTAGTATTTCTTTAGTTCCATATTTTACTATATTTCCATCTTTTATAAGTACTACTTCATCTGACACTTCATAAGGCAAATTAGTATCTTTTGTAATTATTATGATAGTCTTTTTATATTTAGTTTTTAATAAGTGAATTAATTTAACTAGTTTTTCTTTATCTTTATATGTCAAAAACATAGTTGGTTCTTCTAATATAATTATACTTGGATTAAATATTAAACTACTAGCAATAGAAAGTCTTTTCTTTTCATTTAATGATAAACTAGACACTTCTTTATTTAAATAATCTTCTGTTAGTCCTACTAAAGTAAGTGCTTCTTTAATTCTAATACTCTGTTTATTAAGTTTATATTTAAAATATTTAATTCCAAAGTTAAGTTCATCTATCACTCTTTTGTTAAACAAAAAATCATTAGGATTTTCTTTAATATACCCAACATTCATTCTTAGTCTATTTATATTTTTAATATATCTACCATCATTAACAAAGTCTCCAATTTTTATAATTCCAGTATAAGGTTTATTAACAGCATTTATTAAAAGAGGTAGTTTATCTTTTCCTGAAAGTGAAGTTCCTATAATTGAATACACTTTACCTTCACTAAATTTATAGCTAAAATTCTTTAAATATGTTTTTTCTAAAGGAGTTCTTACATTTTCTTTATATGTAACATTAACAAAGTCTATTTCCATAATTTACCTCCTAAAGTTTTATACTCAAGTATGTAATTATCTATTAAATTATAATCTATTAAATATTTATTTAACATCACTATAAAAGGTAACCCAAGTCCTAATCTTTTCATTATTTTTTCTTCATTTAATACACTCATTGTTTTACCACTTACTATTATTTTCTCTTTATCAGTAATTATGATTTCATCTCCGAATAAACTACTTTCTATATCAGTTGTAAAATTAAATATTATAAGTCCATTCTTTTTATACTCATTTAAAACGTTTAACGTAATATCTAAGTCACTTTTATCTAGTGAACTTAATATATTATCTAAAACAAGAAGTTTAGGCTCAGTTATAAGAGAACACATAATATTTAAAACTGCTTTTTTAGATGTTGGTAAACTACTCGGACTAACTTCCAAATAATTATCAAAATTAAATTTTGTAGATAGAATTTCTAACTTCTGTTTAATATCACTTTTTTTAAATGCAAGACTTTCAAGTGGAAAAGCAAGCTCATCTATAACAGTTTCAGCGTGATGTGTATTAATAAATGTATAACTAGACATTCTAGTAAGTTTATAGTACTTAGTAATATTCTTTTTACTAGCTTTACTAAAATTTAAAGTTATATAGTCATTCTCATTTATTAGCATTATGTTTTTTATTAAATGTTCATTTAGTTCACCATAAAAAGTTATATAGTTATTCTGTTTAGATTTAAAGTTTATTTGTTCATTTTCATTATAAATAAAATAGTCTAAATTCATAATCACACCTCGTGAATATTATTATACATTAAAGTTATCTGTTTTAAAAGAGAAAAAGAAAAAAAGTACTCTTTTTAAAAGCACTTTCTTTATAACTCTAATTCTTTTAATTTTAAGAGTTCAACTAAAGCTGCTGTACGAGAAGCAACTTCTAGTTTTTGCATTACATTAGAAATGTGGTTTCTTACTGTCTTTTCAGATATATTTAAAGTATTTGCTATTTCTTTAGTTGTTTTGTTTTTAACTAGTAGTAAGAATACCTCTCTTTCTCTAATTGTTAAAATATTTTTACTCATAGACACCACCTATCATAAGTTCTCCAGTAGTATTCTATGAAATTTTTAATTTTTGGTTATTCAAATAACACTGTTATATACATTTTTTCTTTATATTCTTTTTGAATACATCTCATTATATTATTAGCTAAACTAGCGTCATGCTCTTTAGAATTAATTACAACTTTAATATTGTCTTTATTTATTTCAATATAACTTTTAATTCCAAACTCACTTTCTAATTTACTTTCTAACTCATTTTCTTTAGTAACATTTAAATTAAGTAACTTTAATTCTTCAAATGCACTATTTTTCTCTTCAGGAGTAGCATCTTCTTTTGTTAGTATAGTCTCTAGTTTCTCCTTTTCACTTTCTACTTCTTCGCTTCTGTTTGCTCTTAGTGCAACTAAATTATCCCCTTCTGTAACACTTGCATTTACTTCTTTAGTCATATTGTCTTTTGTAACTGTACCACTTAAAAACTCATTAGGCATAGTGATGTAATAAACACCAAGCACTAAAACTAAAGAAAATAATGTTAAAAACCACATACTTTGTTTGTTAATCATTTTATTTACCCTCCTATTGATATATATGTAAAAACTAAAAAAATAGTATCACTTTTGACACTATTTAATGATTAACATATAACTTAAAGCTATTACTAGTATTAAAGTAATAATAAGTCCATTAATTGTTTCTTTAGTTTTTCTTTTATCAGGTAAACCTAGTGTATAACTTAACACTATTCCACCAAGTAAGCCACCAATATGGCCATACACATCTATCCCTGGTATCATGAAACCTAATATTAAGTTTATTAATAAGACTGGTATAATTCCACTTCTCAAGAAATTATCAAGTATATTTCTATATTTATAACCAAAGTACAACATAGATGCAAATAAACCAAAGATACTACTTGAAGCTCCAACACTTACTGAAGAAGTTAAAACAGTAGTAAATAGTCCACCCATTAATGCACTTCCCAAATATATTATCAAATAATTCACTTTACCATAATACTTTTCTACTTGAGGTCCTATATAATAAAGTGCATACATATTAAAGAATAGATGTAAGAAGTTTGCATGAACAAAACTATAAGTAATTAACCTATAAATCTCACCTTTCTTAACATTAACATAATAATTTGCAAATAAATCTATTATTTTAGTATAATCTAATATACTTAGTAAAAACATTACTATATTTATAAATATTAAGATATATGTTATATATGGTGTATCATGTCTTAAAAACACCTTTGATAAAGCATTATCATTTTCAAGTGTTTTTCTATTTAACTCTTCTGTCATTTCAAACATATCTCCATATCCAGCATTTTTATTTAATACTCCATCTTTAAAATTAGGAAAATACTCGGTCATAAACTTATTCTTCTTTAACTCTGTAATTGAATTACACTTTATACTAAATATATTACTATCTTCAATTACATTAACTTCTTCTCTTGCATTTACTAGCAAATTAAGTACATTCATGTTTATTGAAAAAGTCTTCTTTTTTATAGTTTTTCTAATTACAGTTACTTTTCTTTGATCAATTTCTAGCTGTTCATTATTATGTATATAATTAGTATTTATTCTTATTAAAGGAATTTCATTATCCAAATTTTCTAGCCATATTTCATTGTCTACACCTCTTACTACTACAGGCTTATAATTTTCTTTAGTAACAAAATAGTGTATCAACTTCATTATCATTTTATCTTCTTTACTTACTTTATATTCAATCATATATTTTGCTCCTTGTATATTATTTTACTATTTTTCATAGAATTAGTAAAGGGGTGCAATATGAAAAAAATTATTAGATTTGTTTTAATATTAGGTATGTGGTTACTTGGTGGACTTATATTTAAGATAGATTTAGAATACTATAACATGCTTAGTTTACCTAGTTTTGTTTTACCAAAATTTCTTATTAGTATAGTCTGGTTTATCTTGTATATTTTAATTTCTATAAGTATATATAAGGTAAGCGAAAAAACAAAAGTACTTAGTAACAACGACTACTTCTATGTACTAGTGACTAACTACTTAGCTAACGAGTTATTTATTTACGGTTTCTTTACTTTAAAAAGTCCATTCTTTGGTTTTGTACTTACTACAATTACTTTAGTAAGTAGTGTTTTCTTATATTTAGAAACAAAAAAACTTAATAAAAACGCAAGCTACTTTTTAATACCATATATAATATTTAACATCTATGCCTTTATATTAAGTCTAAGTATTTATATTATGAATTTTTAAACATCTCTAGTATATCATTAAATTCTTTAGGAGGCTCTACTGTAAACTCCATAAACTCTTTAGTAATCGGATGATTAAAACCAATATAGTAAGCATGTAACATTTGACCAAAATCATTTATTACATGTTTTTTATTGTACACTGGGTCATTTATTAATGGGTGACCTATATATGACATATGAACTCTTATTTGATGTGTTCTACCAGTTTCAAGAATACACCTAATTAAAGTACTGTTTTTATATCTTTCTATAACTTCAAAATTAGTTACTGCTTGTTTACTATTTTTATCTGTTACCATCATTTTAGTTCTGTCTTTAACGTCTCTTCCAATAGGTGCATTTATTTTACCCTTTTCCTCATTTATCACGCCTTCAACTAAAGCAATATACTTTCTTTTAATATTCTTATTTTGAAATTCTTCACTTAAAATAGTATGTGCTTCATTAGTTTTACTAATTAATAACAAACCCGAAGTATCTTTATCTATTCTATGTACTATACCTGGTCTATCAGATTCAGATTCACTTAAATTGTCAGTATGATACATAAGTGCATTTACTAAAGTATGACTTTTATTCCCGTTACCTGGATGCACTACCAAACCACTTGGTTTATTTACAACCATGATGTACTCATCTTCATAAAAAATATCTAATGGAATATTTTCTTTTTCAAGTTTACTTTCTTCTAAAGAAAAATTAACATCAATAGTGTCATCTTCTTTTAATGAATAACCATTTTTTACACTACTACCATTAACTAAAACATTCCCATATTTAATTTGTTTATCTATATAACTTCTAGTTTTATCTAATTCTTTACTTAAAAATACATCTAGTCTCATGTTTACATTTTCATTATTTACTACTATTTTCATTTTTACCCTCCAAAAGAATACCAATTATAAACACAATACACCCAATTACTATAAAAGTGTCTCCCACATTAAATATTGCAAATCCTTTATCAAACAAAGTAAAATCAAAGAAATCTCTTACACACCCTAAAAACATCCTATCAAACAAGTTACCTAACAGTCCACCTATTATTAACGATAAACTATAATCAATTAATTTTTCTTCTTTTTTATTCTTAAATAACTCATAAAGCAAATAGAAAAGTATTAAAACACTTATTAAAGATATTATAAATGTATAACTAGAAAACATACCAAAAGCAGCGCCTTTGTTTTTAACATAAGTTAAACTAAAAAAGTCTTTTATTACTTCTACACTTCCGTTTAAATTTATATTGTTTGACACTACTAACTTTGATATTTGGTCTATACTAAATACTATAAAAATCAAAATTGCATATTTAATTTTTTTCATAAAAATTCACCAACACTAATATACCAAAAAAGTGCCTATTTATCAAGTCTTAAATGTCTATTAGTATTACATCACTGCCTAATTTCTTAATTTGATTAAACTTTATAATAGTATCTTCTTCACTACTAAACAAACTTCTTATGTATTTACTTCTTTCAATAACGAACCCGTCTAGTGTTCCATCTGTTTCATTTATAAGAACATCTATTATTCTACCAACAATTTTACCATCATTTATATTAACTATATCTTTTCTTTGTAGTTCACTTACTTTCATATATTCCACCAGTAAATTATATGAAATATTAAATAGATTTGAACTAATTATATTAAAGTCCTAGTTTTATAAAAAGTTAATCATTTAAAAATTCAAACACAAACAAAAAGCCCTTGCATAAATTAAGAAAATGTAATATACTATTAATGAAAGGAACGTTCAGTGATTGAATGTAAGCCTTTTTGTTAGCTAACATCTATCTTTATTACTAAAGATAGGTGTCTTTTTTTCTTACGTTTTAGTGAGTATTGATAATCCTTCTGATAAGGACACTAATTATGTCTCTTACCACATTATCACCCCCTCACCTTGACTTTCCCCTGAAGGAGCCAAGGTGAAAAAGCTCACCCAATATAAGCGTTCCTTGTTTCTCAGTCTAACATATAAGTTTAAGTATGTCAAATTTGCAGATTTTTAAAATTAACCCGTGTTTTATGCTAAAACATATACCTTTTTTTAACAAAACCCACTCAATTTTTAAAATCTGTTAAAAAAATTTCTTAAAAAAAATTAACATTTTTAATTAATTTTTAAAAAGCCAGTAAAGATTGTACTATTTCTTGACACTCACCTAAACTTTTTTCAATACATTTTCTTGTTATTTATCCTACTATAGTTTATAATGTTTTTGGGAGGGAAAAATATGAATTCAGATAATTTTGTATATGCTGATGTCTTAATGTGTTATGGTTTTGAAGGGAATGAACCTCTTTGTATGCCTTATATACTAAATGATGTATTATTTAAATTAGACGAAAATCATTTTATTAGTTTAAAGCATGTAAAAAAAGAAAGAGATTTAATTAAAATTAGAAAAAAATTTAAAAATGGAGAAAAATTAAAAGATATCGTTTTAGGTGTCAACCCTGATGGATATGGATTATTTGTTGATAAAAGAACACTAATGAACTACTTTATAGAGTATGACGAAATGATAGATTTTAAAGCACTAAAAAAGGCTCAAAATAAGTGAGCCTTTATTTTTTTAGCCACATATACATTCTACGTAAGTATCATTTAAACATCTTAAGCAGCATAAGCAGTTGATGTTCATTGTAAATATTGAGTCTGTGCCTACATATGGATAAGGACTTGTTTCGTCAGTATTAGCTGCAAGTACTCTGAATGTGCAGCAGCATCCATCTACTTTCTCTACTCTAAATACATTTGAACAGTTTTCACTAGTTGCATCTGTACATACTGTATTAGTTCTAGTAGTTGGCATTGACAAAGGTGTTCCGTTACTTCCACACATATAAAGCATAATTGGTCTAGTATTACATACTACACAGTTAGTACCACCTCCAAGTGCTGGTCTATCGCAAGAATTTAAGCAATTATCTGGACAAGCATTTGATTGAAGAACGTTTATAACTTGTAATATTTCAGCTATACAATTATTAGTTTCACAAGTGTTACAGTTGTTATTTTGATTACATCTAGAACATCCTGTATTATTATTCATATAATCCACCCCTTCTTTATATTCACTATTAATTTATGTTAATTTATTACTTTTGTGAGTGAAATAGTCTACATTTATTAAAATAATGTTTATTTTTCTTTTCATTTATAGTATAATTCTTATAGGAGGTATATTATGGATATACTATTTAATTATGAATATTTAATAATACTACTTATATTAATATTAATATCTATTGTTATAATTAGAATTAATAAGAAAGACTTTACAATTAAGATAAACAAATTAATTGAGTACTTAGGTGGTAAAGATAATATTTTGAATGTTGAAAGTAATATGAGTAGACTTAACATTAAAGTAAAAGATACTAGCATTGTTAATAAAGATGCAATTGAAAAACTTGGTGCTAAAGGGATAGTTGAAATTGATAACGAACTAAAAATTATAATGGGTCCTAATAGCAAACAGCTTAAGAAGTATATTAAAGATTTAAAGTAGATTTTTCTACTTTTTTTGTATTTTTTCGCCATATTTCGACAAAATACGACACGAAAATGTGTTATTATTATACCGGTGATGAAAAATGTTTTTGGTTATAAATGGTATAATTGTTGTATTTCCAATACTAGTTTATACATTTTTTATAGTGTATGAAGAAAATATGAAATTAGAAAAAAGTAATATAATACTAAAAATAAGTTTATTTATATCTATGTATTTAGCTCTTTACTTTAAAAAGTATGTAGGAGTAAATTATCAGTTTTCTTGTTTAATATTACCTATTATTTTAAGTTACATATATAATGAAGGAAAAGTTGCTTTAATACTCAGTGCTATCTTGTGTTTACATTCTTGTTTCACTTTAAACTATAACATATACACATCTATTATATTCTTTCTACTTCTTTACTTAGCATACAAAAAATATTCAAAAAGTAATCTGAGTAGTAAATTTCTAATAAACTCTTCTATTATTCTAATACTACTTTACTACACAGTTAATCTAATAATTAATTATAATGATATTGTTATGTTAGACGAAATAATTTCTTTAATAGTGTATTCCTTAATAATATATGCTATAAATTATGGAATTAATGAAAGTAAAAATATAATTAGTTTACACATGAGTTTAAAAGAGTTTGAAAAAGAAAAAAATATAAAACTTAACCTATTTAAAATAACTCATGAAATAAAAAACCCTTTAACTGTAATAAATGGTTACCTTAGTATGTTTGATGTAACAGACACTGAAAAAAGTAAAAGATATATCACTATACTTAAAAATGAAGTTAATAGAACTCTTAACTTGTTAAGTGACTTCATGGAATTTACTAAAATTAAAGTTGTAAAAAACGAATGTAATTTTAATGATTTAATAAGTGATGTTAAAGAAGTATTAATTCCTTTCTTTGTTAAAAAGAATGTTAGTTATAGTTTCTCTGTTCAAAATAATATCATAGTCAATATAGACTACAACAGAATTAAGCAAGTAATTATTAATATAATAAAAAATGCAGTTGAAGCCTGCCGGGAAAGTAATGGCATGGTTACAACTACAGCTTTTACAGAAGAAGATTATTTAATTATTTTTGTTAAGGATAATGGTATTGGAATGGATAAATTTGTACTTGATAATATACTCGTGCCGTTTTATACGACAAAAGATAATGGAACTGGTTTGGGAGTAAGTCTAAGTAAAGAAATATTAGAAGCCCATGGTGGTACAATTAATTATGATAGTGTAAAAGAAAAGTACACTACTTGCAAAATTACTATTCCACTTTAATAATATGGATAGTAATATGGTCTTGGAGGATAATATGGTTGTGGTTGTGGACGTGGTCCAACTGCAGCTACAGCAACTCCTCCAGTTAAAGCCCCTAATAAGAATGGTCCTGCAAATGGAACAAATCTGTCATTCTTATAGTTTATACTTCTATAATACATAAAAACACCTCTACTTTAGTGTATGAAGTGTTTTATTTTTCGCCTGTGCTTTTAAACCTAAACAAGCTAATACTTGGTTTATTAAATAGTCTTAAATGATAAGTTCTTGTACCTATTCCATTTGATATATACATATTATTATTTTCATAGTAGTCTTTATAATATGTTGTACTTCCATCATACTTCTTAGATAAAAGTGGTAAATTCACTTCTCCACCCAAAGTATTTCCTGATAATACGAGATTAACTTCTTCATTAGAAAGCTTATTAACCACATCTGGTTCATGACTAACAAATATTGTATAATAGCCTTTGCAATTAGACATTTCTTCAAGTTTATAATTACCTAAAATATAAGAAGACACTCCGTACAAGCATATTGGAGTTACATCTTTATAGTATAACAATTCATAGTTATTGTCTAACTTAGTAAATCCACTTTTATCAAGTATTTCTATAGACTCGTCTTTATCAAGTGAACCTGTTACATAATATTTTCCTATAGAAGTTTCTATACCTGAAAGTAAAGATATAACTTTTTCTTTATCATCTGTTTCTTTATAAATTAAATTTCCACCATAAATTAATATATCTGGTTTTAATTCTTTTATTTTAATTACAACATTATCTAACTCGTCAATTGTTACTGAACTACCTAAAAGTAAGTCTGAAAAGAATACTAATTTTACTCCACTATAAGAAAGTGGTATTTCATTTTCTACAAGTCTTTTTTCCTTTATTACAAGTGTTTTAGGTTCTAAATATTTTGCATACATAAATAGTCCTACTAAAACAATTACTATAATAATTAGTGTGTCTATTAATTTACTTTTAAAGTCTTTTTTAATTTCTTTTTCTACACTCTTCTCTTCCATATTAAGCCACCGTTAAAATTATTATAAAAACAATAGTATTATGTATGCTATGACTTACTATAGTTGACACGATATTATCACTTTTATTGTATAGATAACCAAACGCATATCCAAGTGAACCATAAGGTAAGATAAATAAAAGTTCTTTTAAAGATAACCCTATTCCAGCAAGAGTATGTACTCCACCAAAAAGTATTGCTGTTATAAGTGGAAAATACTTTGTTTTACCTGTTACCTTTCTAAGCCCATAACGAAATAACATTTCTTCAACTAAAGGCGCAACTATTGATATTGATATAAAACCTATAATAGGATAAGATGTTATTGCTTGTCTATTTAACTCTTCGTTAGCAGATATATTACCATTAAACACTACGTAAATTAGTATTATATTAAATAGATACATCAAAGCTAAACCAATTCCCCAATATTTTAAACTATCTCCAAAGTTCTTAGCAAAATTGCTAAAATATTTTTTAACGCTTTCCTTAAACATATCTCTATACTTTATTAAATAAATCATTGCTACACAAATATTACCTATATACAAACTAGTTGTTTCAGATAACTTTACAACTTTATAAAAGAACAAACCAACAAACTGTGGTACGGCTAAATAAATAATGATAAGTAATAGTAATTCTCCTACATCTTTTAATTTATTCAAAACTTTTTCCATTTAAACCATCTCCATACTCTAATTTTACCAAATTTTAAGCAAAAAGAAAACTCTAATTAAAGAGTTTTACATTTATTATTGTGTTACTTTTATTATGTTCTTTTTTCCTTTACTCACAATGGTATCATTTATAGTTATTACTTCATCAGGATTAATGATTTTTTCATTGTTAACTTTTATTCCACCTTGAATAATTAGTCTTTTCGCTTCACTTTTAGAAGGTGCTAGATTAGACTTAACTAGTAAATCTACTAAACTTAATTCTTTATCTTCAATCTTAACTGTTGGCATATCATCATTTATTTTTCCACTAAATATGTCTAAACTTGTTTGTCTAGCAATATCTGCTTCTATTTTACCATGTAAATCTTTTACAACTTCATAAGCAAGTGTCTTTTGCGCTACTCTAGTTTCAGGATGAGCATTTTGTTCTTTCATAACTTCACTTATCTCTTCAAGTGTAAGGAATGTAAATACTTTTAAGTATTCTTCTACTTTTGTATCATCACTATTTAATAAATATTGATATATTTTATATGGAGAAGTTTTTTCTTTATCAAGCCAAAGAGCATTACCTTCACTCTTTCCAAATTTATGTCCTTGTTTATCTAGTATTAATGGCATTGTAAAACCATAAGCTTCTTTTCCTAGTATTTTTCTTATTAATTCTATACCAGTTGTAATATTACCCCATTGATCACTTCCAGCTGCTTGTAACACACAGTTTTTATCTTGATATAAATGTAAGAAGTCATATCCTTGAAGTAAAGTATAAGAAAATTCTGCATAAGTTATACCACTGTCAAGTCTTCTTGAAATAATATCTTTATTTAGCATATAGTTTACATTTATATATTTTCCTATATCCCTTAAAAAGTCTAAGATTGTTACATCTTTAGTCCAGTCATAGTTATTAACTATAGTTGCTTTATTGTCAAGTAAACTTGATACTTGTTTAGTTAAACCAAGAATATTTTTTTCTACTGTTTCTTTTGAAATAATTTCTCTTTCAGCAGTAGGTCTAGGGTCTCCAATTAATCCAGTAGCCCCACCTACTAAAACTATAGGCTTGTGTCCATGTAACATTAATCTTTTTGCAGTTACAAATGATGCATAATGTCCGATATGCAAGCTATCTGCAGTTGGGTCTGTTCCTATATAGAAAGTTAAACTTTCATTATTTAGTTTTTCTTCCAAGTCTGGTGAACTTACATCTTTTACTACTCCTCTTTCTTTTAACTCTTCATAAAATGTCATATTTTTTCCTCCTTAAAAATAAAAAGATGGACCCCAAAGGACGAATTCATCGTGGTACCACCTTATTTTATACTCATTTACTATAAAGCGTAACCTATTAATCTAAAAAGTATGTATTTCATTTTTATTCCAATTGTTAACTTACACCAAATGTTAACTCTCTATAAATTAGATATAAAACTACTTTTACTTCTTCATGCAATTAATAATTAAATTATATCATGTTTTTCTTTAATTGTAAAACCTTTTTATTCATGATAATTTGCTATGATGTCTTTATCTTTATGTGGTTCATATCTTAACAAATCGTTAAAGTCTTGTTGTCTTAGCGCTTCATAAACCATTACTGCAACTGAGTTACTTACGTTTAATGCACGCACATTACTAGTCATAGGTATTCTCATACAGTTATTCAAATGGTCTTTTAGTATGTCTAAAGGAATTCCAGTACTTTCTTTTCCAAAGAAGAAATAGATGTTCTCACTTTTATTTGAATAGTCAAAACTAGTGTGTGGTTTAGTGCCGTATCTTGTTAGAAAGTAGAAAGTTCCGTTGTTTTTACTAAAGAAGTCATCAATATTTTCATAAACCGTATAGTCACACTTATCTATATAATTTACTCCGCTTCTTTTAACATATTTATCTTCTAAACTAAAACCCAATGGTTTAATTAGGTGTAACTTTGTGTCAGTTGCAACACAAGTTCTCATAATATTTCCAGTATTTGCTGGTATCTCTGGTTCATATAAAACTACATTTATCATACTTTCTCCTTTAAAAAGGAAGAACTATTTTTCTTCCTTGTCTTTACTACTCATTAATACTTCTTTTCTTGAAAGATTTAGTTTACCACGTTTATCAAATCCAGTTGCTTTTACAACGATTTCGTCTCCAACTTTAACTACATCACTTGGTTTCTCAACACGTTTTACATCAAGTTGACTAACGTGTACAAGTCCTTCACAACCAGGCCATAATTCTACAAAACATCCAAAGTCTTCAATTGTCTTAACTTTACCTGTATAAACTTTACCAATTTCAACTTCTCTTACTACTTCTTCTATCATAGCTAGTGCTTTATCAATTATTGCATAGTCTGTATGGTATGCTATTACTCTTCCATCGTCTTCAATATCAATTTTAACAGCGTCTTTATCATTTACTGTATTAACTCCTGAACTTTCTAGAATAATCTTAGTAATCATTTCTCCACCACGACCAATTACATCTTTAATCTTATCTGGATTAATTTGCATTGTCTTAATCTTTGGTGCATAAGGACTTAATTCTTTTCTAGGTTCAGCTATTTCTTTTTCCATAACGTCTAGTATTTCCATTCTAGCAGTTTTTGCTTGCGTTAAAGCTTCTCTAAAAATATTTTCTGTAATACCTTTAATTTTAATATCCATTTGAAGTGCAGTTATACCTTTTCTAGTACCAGCTACTTTAAAGTCCATGTCACCCATGTGGTCTTCAAGTCCTTGTATATCAGTAAGTATTGTATAGTTTGAGTCACATGTACCGTCTTCTGTAATAAGTCCCATTGCAATACCCGCAACTGGTGCTTTTATTGGAACACCTGCAGTCATTAAACTCATGCATCCAGCACATATACTTGCTTGAGATGATGAACCATTACTTTCTAGTACTTCACTTACTACACGAACTGTATATGGAAATTCTGCCTCATCAGGCATTACTTGAAGTAGCGCTCTTTCTGCTAGTGCACCATGTCCAATTTCACGTCTACCAGGAGCACCATATCTACCAGTTTCACCAACACTAAATGCTGGAAAGTTATAATGGAACATAAATCTTTTCTCATCTTCTGGCATAATACCGTCAAGTATTTGATGTTCACCTAAAGCCCCTAATGTAGTTATTGCAAGTGCTTGAGTTTGTCCACGAGTAAATAGTGCACTTCCGTGAGTTCTTGGAAGTAAATCTTTTCTAGTAGATAACTCCCTTATCTCAGTCATACCTCTTCCATCAGGTCTTACTTTCTCATCAGTTATTAATCTTCTTACTTCTGTTCCTTCAATGTTATCAGCTATCTTTTTAACTTGCTTTAATTCACTTTCTAATGTTTCACTTTCAGCATGTTTCTCTGTGTAGTTAGTTATTGCTCTTTCTTTTAATTCATCAATTTTAGCATATTTTTCTAGTTTGTCTTTAATTTGTATAGCCATAACCATATCATTCTTAATATCACTTTCTACCTCTTTAACTATTTCAGGGTCAAGGGATGCAAGTTCTACAGTTATCTTTTCTTTACCAACTTCATTGATAATATCTTCTTGTATTGCACATAATTCTTTAATATGTTCATGTCCAAACATTAAAGCTTCTAGCATTTCTTCTTCTGATACTTCTTTACTACCACTTTCAACCATGTTAATAGCGTTTTTAGTTCCAGCTACTGTAAGGTCAATTGTGCTTCTTTCCATTTCTTCAACAGTTGGATTAATTTTAAGTACCCCATCAATTTTACCGACTTTTACTCCTGCAACTGGACCATCAAATGGAATGCTACTTATTCCAAGAGCTAAACTTGTTCCAAAAAGTGCAGTCATTTCTGGAGTATAATCATTGTCAACACTTAACACTGTGTTAACAACTTGTACTTCATTTCTAAAGTTTTCATCAAACATTGGCCTAATTGGTCTATCAATAACTCTAGCAGTTAATGTAGCCGTGTCAGTTGGACGGCCTTCTCTTTTTATAAACCCACCTGGTATTTTACCTACTGAATATAATTTTTCTTGATAAAGTATTGTAAGTGGGAAAAAGTCTGCAGTACTAACGTTATTACTCATAACAGCAGTACTAAGTATTACTGTATCTTCATATCTAACTAAAACTGCTCCATTAGCTTGTTTTGCAAGTTCTCCAGTTTCCACTACTATTTTTTTTCCTAAAAATTCATACTCAAAATCTTTTCTCATATATTTTCCTTCTTTCCAAAAAAATAGACACTTAAAATAAAGTGCCTACTTTCTTAATCCTAATTTACTAATAAGTTCACGATATCTAACAACATCAGTCTTCTTTAGATAATCTAGTAAACTTCTTCTCTTACCTACTTTTTGTAAAAGTCCTCTTTTTGAGTGGAAATCATGGATATGTTCTTTTAAATGTTCAGTTAAAACTTTAATTTCTTCAGTTAAAATAGCAACTTGAACTTCAACACTACCAGTATCTTTTGCATCTCTTTGATATTCTTTTACAATAGCAGATTTTACTTCTTTTGTTAAAGCCATTTTAATTTCTCCTTTCATAATATAACCGTTTAATCATAGTCAAAAGTTGGAGTATCTAAAGACCTTGAAAAAACTTACATAATTAATTATACAGTAACTTTACTTAAATTGCAAGTTATTTTTTTTAGTGCAACCATCTACAATGTATTCTTAGATAAATAAGGTTCCACAAATACACAAAAATTTGTTCTTTTTTATATTGATTTAACTTATCAACTATGTTATAATTTATACATGGAATATTTAATTTGTTAGGTGTCACCGAGTCTTCTTAAGAGAGGGGTGATAATTATGTCAAAAAAAGACTTTTTAATAACAGCATTAATCATAATTATTTTTTTATTAATATTCATTATAATCAAACAAAAATAAAAAAGCACCTGATTTGCCATTGATGGTGCTTTTAAAACAACAAAACAACAGGTGACACTTAACTGTGAAATTAAATGTTCCTTTTTTATTATATGAAGATTTCTCCTCTATATACATTATACTAAACTATTTAACTTTATGCAAGACTTACTCGCCTTTATTTTTAAAGTTAAGAATAATTGGAGTACCACTAAAATCTATATTACTTCTTATCTTATTTTCTAAATATCTTTCATAACTAAAGTGTATTAGTCCTTTAGAATTCACTTCAATATCAAATTTTGGTGGTTTAGTTCCACTTTGATGTGCAAAATATATTTTAAGTCTTCTACCCTTATAAGATGGTGGCGGTGTTTCAATAAATGCATCTAATATAATTTCATTTATAACATTTGTCTTTATTTCTTTAGTAGCATTAGCGTAACTTTCAAGTACTACTGGCATAAGTGTATTTATTCTTTTTCTAGTTTTAGCACTTAAAAAGCATACTTTAACATAAGGCATAAATTGGAAATTATCTTTTATTTTCTTTTTCCACAATTTCATTTCTTCATCTTTATTATCTACTGTATCCCACTTGTTAACCACAAGTACTAAAGCCTTACCTGCTTCAATTGCATACCCAGCAATATGTTTATCATGTTCTATTATTCCTTCTTCAGCATTAATTACAAGAATACACACATCACTTCTATCAATTGCTTTCATACTTCTAAGTAAACTATACTTTTCTACACTTTCATATATCTTACCTTTTTTTCTAAGTCCAGCAGTATCAATTAGAACATACTCATTTTTATCATAAGTTAAAGTTGTATCAATTGCGTCTCTTGTAGTACCAGCTACATCACTTACTATTACTCTGTCTTCATTTAATAATGCATTCACTAAACTAGATTTACCAACGTTAGGTCTACCTATTACACTAAATTTAAGTCTATCATCAACACTTTCTTCTTCTAAATTAAAGTCAAGTGTAGCTTCTTCCATAAGTTTATTTATTCCAACATTATGTTCTGCAGATATTGGAATATAGTAGTCAAAACCAAGTGTATAAAAGTCATAAATATTCTCTTCAGTAAGTTTATTATCGACTTTATTAATTGCCACGATTACTTTTTTATTAGTCTTTCTTAACATATCTCTTATTAGTAAATCATTAGAAGTAACTCCTTCTTTACCATCTACTACAAAGATAATTACGTCACTTTCATCAATTCCTATCATTACTTGCGCTTTTATTTCATCGTTAAAAGTTCCCTCACTATAGTCTATTCCACCAGTATCTATTAAATAAAAAGATGCATCATTATATGTAGCTTTACTATAAATTCTATCTCTTGTAACACCTGGAATATCTTCAATTATAGATATTTTCTTTCCAACAAGTCTATTAAATAAAGTACTTTTACCAACATTTGGTTTTCCTACTAAGCATATTGTTTTCATAAGTTTTCCCCTTTCCAAAATTTATTGTTCTTTATTTTATCACAAATATTCAAAAATTAAAAGTGCTTTTAAGCACTTATTTCCCAAACTACGTTATCATTTGATATTAGTTTAGCAACTTCTTTATTATCTATTTTGTAAACTCCTAGTACTCTCCACATTATTCCACTATAATATAAATAGTTATTCGGATCACTCGTATTATCTAAACCATACACACATTTTCCTTCGTCAACTTTATTATTTTGATCAGTACAATTTAAATTTGATTTTACTATTTCTACTAAATTTGATGGATCAAGACCACCTATTACGCTTCCGTCATCCCACACTGCAACTAAGCTTTTGCCGTTTACTCTTATCAATATTCTATCATTATTCATACTTGTATCATCTACTGGATTTATTATGCAGCCATTTGTTGTATTGGAGCCCTTACAATTAGTATTATTAGGGTCTACATCTCTTTTAATATAGTCTTCTAATAAAGTATAAACATTAATATATGTATCAGTTGTTAATTTTCTATCATTTCCATAAAGTTGGGCTGCTACTAATATTTCTTGCTTTTTTTCAGAAAGTAATCTCTTATTAATTCTTTTTCTAACTTCTACTACACTAGGTATAGCAATTGCCATTATTACGCCAATTAATACAATTACTACTAATATTTCAGTTAAAGTAAAACCTTTTTTCTTCATCACTAGCGCACCTTCCTTATCATAACTTAATTATAAACAAAAATGGTGGAAAAGTCAATTAAAAGAAATTTTATGTTATTAGCTTGCTCTTTCATATAGTTTACCTTCTATTTGATGTATTAAAACTGCCTTTGCCAACAATTTTGTATCGTTTCAGATATATACCATTTTCGTTGATTTTTATCTTTTACTTAGTTCATAATAGTGATAAGTGAAGTTCAATTTTGCAAGAACCACTTGCAAAAATTTGTCATTGTCATATTCACTTGCAAATTTCTGCATATATCTTAAATTTCTTGCAAACATTCCTTAATTGTAGGAAATTCCATTTATTATTCATAATTAACTTTGAACCAATACTATAATACATCGATATTAATTCCTTATTAGCTTTTTCTACTATTTTATTTCTAGTTACAATTAGAGTTTTCTTTATATCGTTTAATATTTCAAAATACTTATCATTACTTTCCAACATAATTATACATCTACTTTCTAATTTTTTAAGTAATTAATATTTTAAAAAAAGACTACTCTTTATTTATAGCAGCCTTTTAATTATTGATTAATTTTTTTATACATTTTGGATTTATATCGTCTATTCTTTTACTAATCACATCCCTTGGTACAGTAAACAAAAGTGATAGTTTTTCAATATTTTCATTTAACTCATAGTATTTACTTGAAAATATTTTTTCATTCAAAAGTAACTTTCTAGCCATATAACTAACTTCTGCTAGTTCCTCATTAGGTATAAAACATTTAAAAAACTTACTTGAATTATTGTAATATAACAGGTAATACGATAACAGATAAGAAATTACATATCTCTTCATTTCAACTGATAAATATTCTTTTACATATATTATGTTACCAACTTCTTTATTTATAGTCAAAACACCGTACGGAATAATATTTTTGTCTTCTATAACTTTTAAACCAAAAACATTAGTCAAATTCACTATATCAATTGGTTCTTCAACATTCAAAAAATTAATTATTTTAGAAATACGATTATCAATTATATCTTTCTTCATATATACTCCTTATATTGTCAATTTCAAATTAATTTCTTTTTCTTCAGTAAGTTGTCTATATTTTACCCCACATATATCAAATAGTTGTTTTGAAGCAATAGTCTCTTCAGTATTTGCATATTTATCAGATAAATATATTACTTCTTTTATTCCTGACTGAATAATTTCTTTAGCGCATTCATTACATGGAAACAAGTCTACATAGATTTTCGCATTTTGAAAGTCTTTTCTATTACCTAAGTAATTTAATATTGCGTTTCTCTCAGCGTGTACTACAAACAAGTACTTTGTTTCAAGTTTTTCTCCTACTCTTTTCCATGGAAATCTTTCATCATTATATCCATTTGGACTACCATTATATCCAATTGAAAGTATTCTATTATCAGAGCTTACTATAACAGCACCAACTTGTGTATTCGGGTCTTTACTTCTTAAAGAAGTTAACTTTGCAACAGCCATAAAGTATTCGTCCCATGTTAAATTATCTGTTCTTTGACTTTCGTATATCTGATGTTTTTTCTTCCAATTATTAAATTCTTGTAAATCAATGTCACTTTCTATTTCTTCATGGTAATAGTGACGAGTAAATTCTCCACATGAAGCACCTATTTCTTTTCCTGGTGGAGTATATGTTTTTACTTTAATGTTAGCTTCCTTAAGCATAGTACACCACATATTTTCTTCCTTACTCACACTCATACTACCCTTTGGATTAAATCTAATAAATTTAACAGTAATACCTTTATCATTTATTAGCCTAATAAGCTCGTTTAACTCTTTCTCTGTATCATTTACTCCATTAATTAAAGTATAATGTATTTCTACCAAGTCATTACTTTTGTGATGTAATTTATGTTTTTCCATAATATTTTTATTTTCTCTTATTGTATCACTATAGTATTTTAGTAAGTCTATAGCTTCAACTACACTTACCTTTGTCTTAGGAATAAGTTCTTTTCTTTTTTCATCTATTGGCGAATGCAAGCTAAAATGCACTTTAAGAGGCATATTTGTTTCGTTTACATACTCTGTTAACTCTTTCAAATTATAGTTTGGCATCATTGTACTTACTGCATAAGCTATACTTTCATAACCTAAATTTTCTTTTATTATACTTTCGTATTTATAAACTTTTTTTATAAGTTCTAAATTAAGAAGTGGCTCGCCTACACCCATAAAACTAATTAGTAGTCTTTTCTTATCTGTTCTTTTAATAGTAGTATTTTGTACTCTCAAGCTGTAAATCAAACTTTCCATAAAATCGTTTATTCCAATTGGTACCATCTTTTTATTTAGTTTATTATTGGTTAAATGACACATCTTGCATCCCAAATTACAAAAGTGATGAGTTGGAACACATATTACATCCTCATACTCTTTATTTTGAATTAAAGTCATTTCTATAATTTCATTCTTTTCTGTTTTAAATACACTCTTTATACTATCATCATTAAAATCTTTAAATACACCTATATTATTTACCATAAACCCTCCAAAAAATTTAATCTAATTTACTTTCCATCACTTTAATTATTTTATCTCTTCCTACTTTAGTTACTTTACTAAAATATATAATTTCATCCCCTAGTGCTAAATCAATAGTGTTTTCTATTAACTTATTTTGTTTTTCTTTTTGACTCTTCTTTACTTTATCATATTTAGTACACACAACAGTTACAGGCAAGTTATAATATTTTAGAAAATCATACATTATAAGATCATTGTCTGTTGGTTTATGTCTGTAGTCTACTAGTAAAAACACGTGTTTTAAGTTAGGTCTATTCATAATGTATTCTTCTATCATTAGCCCAAACTTTTCTTGTTTTTTATTACTTACAGCAGCATATCCATACCCCGGTACATCTACTAAATAGCACAAATTATCTATGTTATAGAAGTTTAGTGTTTGAGTTTTACCAGGTTTAGCACTTGTACGCGCTAGATTCTTTCTATTAACTAGTGTATTAATAAAACTGCTTTTCCCAACATTACTTCTACCCACAATTAAAAATTCAGGCTTGTCATCAGTTGGATACTGTGTAGTTCTTACTGCAACATTAGTTAACTCTATTTTATCAAAATTCATAAAATTCCTTTTCTCCTTCTAATAGTATTATACTAAATATGAGTGTGTTTTGCAATTGAAAAAAGAAGTTACATCAGGTAATCTTCTTTAATTTCATGGTCTACTATATTATTTATCTCTTCGTTTGTGGGCACGTCTTCTATTATATCAAAGTCTTCATAATTGTTATCCATTATTTGTACTCTTACTTTAGTATCGCCTATTATTTCAATACCTAGAGTTTTCTCTATTTCATAAGTTATCTTGTTATTACTACTCTTCACATCAACTACAGTAGGGTTCTTTAAACTTGTTACTAATATTTCTGAATTATTAGTTAAAACTTGATCGTTGTTAAGTCTTACATTTACTAGTTCTGTATAAGATATTTTTCTTGCGTCTACGTTAGTTTTTGTATTATCGTCATAACTGTACCAAATGTTTACATCAAAGCTACCTGTTATTTTAACTTTTCCGTTTTCACTTACTCCACTCATTGTGTGATTTATTACCCAGCAGCCTAATACTGTACTTATTTTATCTGTTGTAAATAATTCATATGTATTTCTAAATGTCTTTTTACCTTTTCCAATAACTGCTTTTGTCACTATTTCCTTAAACATTAACTTCACCCATTATTAATATATGACAAAGACCTAAAAAACGGAACTTTTTCTTATTATTTTCTAATAGTACTTGTCACTTTTTTCTTTTCAATAAAGTTCATTAATGCTAAATTTTTTAAATAATGACTTCGTGTAAATTGTCGCTACAGTGTAGTGACTTTTTAATTGTATATCATAAATTACCTAACTAGCTACTACAATTTTATTTATTTTAAATTCTACTATTGTTACTTGATTATCTTTTACATAATAAGCTTCAAACTTATTTACTGACTTTGTTATAATTATTCCAATAGTACTATTTTGAGTTATATTTTTCAAGTGTTCGTCAACATAATTCATATACGTTTTTATTTGACCGTAATCGCTTTTCTTGTATTCCCTAGCTTTTATTTCAACTACACAATATCTACTATCAACCACATTATAAAATAGATAATCTATATAGTTCTTTTTGTCTCCAATATTGAGTTTATATTCTCTACCTATATAAGAATATCCTCCACCAAGTTGATGCATAAAATCTTCTATATTTTCAAATATTATTTCTTGTAATATCTTCTCAGTATAAAATTCATAGCTTTTATTTGGTGTCAACACTATTGGACTGGGTATGCTTTGTACCAATGAAAGTTTTTCTTTGTTTTGAAGGCTCTCTTTTGCTTCAATTGAGAGCCTACCATACTCATCACTTCTTATTCTTTCAGCTAATTTCCTATAACTTAAATTATCTCTTATAGAAATATTAATATAATAATTGATTTCGTTGTCATTTTTTAAAGAAATTAGTATCTTATAGTGATTCCAGGATAATTCGTCATGCATTGCATGACCTTTTTTAATAAAGTTATAGAATAATCTCATGTATTTTAAATTTGTAATACCATAATTTGTACCAAATTCATTGGTCAACTCTTTAGCATATTTTTTAACTATGCCTTCCCCGTAGTGTTTACCAGCTTCTGCTAGTTCCTTACCAATATTATAATTCATTGTAAGTTTTACATTGTTTATCTGATAATTCTTAGCTACTACTTTAGCATTACCATTTATTATTTCATTCTTTATATTTTCTAAATAATTGTCTTTCATAATTTTTCCCTCCTAATATATTTATTCGACAAAAAACGAGAAAAGTCTTTTTTTTATTTTGACTTTACGCAAAATTTGACACAAAATTTTACATATTTTGTGTAAAAACAGCAATAAAAAAGAGACCTTCTATTTAGTCTCCTCTTTAGTTATACAAGTAAAATCTATTTTGTATTTTTTAAAAATCCACTTTTTAGTTACAGTTACATCAGCTATACACACTTTATCTTCAATTCTAAGTTCGTCAAGATATCCTAAACTTTCTAACTCTTCAGTAGTAATTTTAAATGGATAAGTTACTTCATGCTTATTAATATATTCTTTTGCACTAGTTTTAACTTCTTCTTTAAGTGTAATATACTTTATCTCATTTTGATAAAATGTTCCAATTACAAATATTACACAAACTAAGAAAACAATTATTGACCCCCACAAAACTATTACTTTATTACTCATTATCCATCATGCCTTTCAATATAACCGCTTGTAGTATAACTCTTGCATTTTAAATATGGTTTATAAACATTAGCCCCGTTATCATCTACATAAACAGAAACGTACCCCGAACACTTTCCATCTTTATCAGTTATCTCACTCATATAGTTATTTTCAACTAATGAACTAACTTTAATATGAAGAGTATCAAGTCCTAATTGGTTATTATAAAAGTCTTTTATATAATTCTTTGAAGCACTAACCATACTCTCTTCTAACTCATTATAATCAGTTTTTTCTTGTGGAGTTGGCTTTTGATCGTGATAGAAACTAAAATTCCAGTTTTCATCTAACAACCCAACTTTTCTAAGCGCAAAAGCACTAGCAAGCAAGCAAAATATAAATATTCCTAAGAATATGAAAAACTCTAGCAATCCCCATCCATTTTTATTTAATTTCATAATATCCCTCGTTTCTTTTTAAATTATACCACACTTAAAAGAAAAATAAAAGTACCATGACTTTTATTCTTCCACCTTACAATTAGGACAATATACACTGCCTTTCTTTTCTACTAAAAGACCATTACATTTTGTGCAAACTTCCCCAGTAGGTTTATCCCAACTAGCATACTTACATTTAGGAAAGTTACTACATCCATAAAATTCTTTTCCTCGTTTAGTCTTTTTAACGATTATATCCCCATCACATAGTGGACACTTACATATAACAGTGACACTTTTTTCAACCTTAGGAATATACTTACATTCAGGGTATCCACTGCAAGCAACAAACTTGCCAAACTTACCATACCTATAAACTAAAGGTTTACCACAAACTGGGCACATTTCTCCAGTTTCCTCAGGAGCTTCTTTTTCCATTTTCTTCATTGCTTCTTCAACAAGTGGTTCAAAGTCTTTATAGAATTTATCTAAAAGCTCATACCATACATATTTTCCTTCAGCAACTTTATCTAAATCAGTCTCCATATCACTTGTATATTTAACATTTATTATACTACTAAAGAATTCTTGTAATTTATCAGTTACTTGTATACCCACTGTAGTTGGAATAAACTTCTTATTTTCTACAGTTATATATTTTCTTTCTTTTAATACTTCAATTATCTTAACATAAGTACTAGGTCTACCAATACCAAGACTCTCTAGTTCTTTAATAAGTGTATCTTCTCTAAATCTTGCTGGTGGTTCAGTAAAGTGGCTTGTTGCTTTAATTTCTTTACTTACAATTATATTTGAATTAAAGTTAGCAAAATCAGGTAAATAAGTATCTTTGCTTTCTTCAAATTCACCATATACTTTTAAATAACCATCAAATACACCAACCTGTCCACTTGAAGTGAATTTATAGTCATTATTATCAAGTATTACACTTGTAGCCATTACTTTAGCGTCTGCCATTAAACTAGCTAGAGTTCTAATATAAATCAAATTATAAAGTTTGTACTCATCTGGAGTTAAATAAGACTTAATACTCTCTGGTGTTCTTTCAATACTTGTTGGTCTAATACCCTCATGTGCATCTTGTACATTTTCTTTTTCTTTTGTTTTCTTTACATAACCAACATAATTCTTTCCATAGTTATTTTTAATAAATTCAAAAGTATCTTTAACAAATACATCACTTAATCTAGTAGAGTCTGTTCTCATATAAGAAATTAAACCAACTAAAGTATTACCAATTTTCTTACCTTCATATAACCCCTGAGCTAATTTCATAGTCTTTGATGCACTAAAATTAAGTTTTATACTACTAGTTTGAGTTAGTGTACTTGTTGTAAATGGAAGTTTACTAGTTTTCTTCTTTTCTTTACTTTCTACATTTTCTATTTTAAAAGCATTAGACAATTTACTAAGAATTTCATCTTTTTGAGTTACAGACTTAATTTCTATCTTTTTATTCTTATACTTTGTTAAAGTTGCTTCAAAATCAGAAAATATTCCTTCAATTGTAAAATATTCTTCACTTTTAAAGTTCTCTATTTCTCTTTCTCTATCAACGATTAGTTTTAATGCTACACTTTGTACACGCCCAGCGCTTTTTCCTTCAGTCTTACTTTGCATAAGTTTACTTAATCTAAAACCTATAATTCTATCAAGTATTCTTCTGTCTTCTTGACTGTGTACTAAGTCCATGTCTATTTCTCTAGGAACTTTAAATGCTTCTTTAATTGCGCCTTCAGTAATTTCATTAAACACAACTCTTCCATAGTTATCTTTAAGCCCTAAAGCATCTTTTAAATGCCAACTTATTGCTTCTCCTTCACGGTCTGGGTCCGTTGCAAGTATTACATAGTCACTATTCTTTACTTCTTTTTTTAGCTCTGTTACTAGCTTTCCTTTTCCAGTTATCACTTTGTAATTAGGCTTAAAGTTGTTTTCTATATCAACTCCTAAACCAAATTTACCACTTGTAGCTAAGTCTCTAATATGACCTTTACTACTTGTTACTTTATAATCTTTACCCAAGTATTTTTCAATAGTTTTACTTTTACTTGGACTTTCTACTATTACTAAATTTTTCATGTTTCTTCCTCTCTTATATATAGGTAAATTTTCACTTAACAAATAAAGGATAAAAGAATATTCTAAGTTTGTCAAGTATTTTAATAAAAAAAAGACATGATTATCTTTTTATTTACTTAATATAAAACTTATAACCATCAAATATGCTAGGTCAAACTTATATCTAACAAAGAACTTTGAGTCATTAATACTTACTAATAAATCTGCAATACTGACTATCCAAGCTTCTTTGCTTTTTGGTTTACTAAATTTGATAGATGCTTCTTCTTCCTTATTTATAAAAGGAAACACTTTCTTTAATATAACATGATGAAACATATGTGTTTCAATCGAAGAAGCGACTTTATCGTCAACACCAAAATACTTAACAGCATTATTTCTAGCTGTATGCGGATGGTTTAAGTAGCTATTTTCTATAGAGTCTGTTCTTTCTCCATAAAATAAGTCATGTAGTAACCCAGCTGTTGTACAAGTAATTGTGTCAGCCTTAAATATTTTAGACATCACAAAAGCGCATTTGCTTACTCTAACTAAGTGTTCATACTTAGTTCTACCATGATGCATATCATTTTTAGTCATAAGAAAATGCTCGTTATTTATTATATTCTTTGTTAAATTATTATATTCTTCTTTATATTTTTTAATCATATTAATCTTTCTTCCAACGAAATAATTATATAACAGATTAGCCTATTTGTAAAGAGCACCCCTTTTATAAAAGAATTTTAAAATGTATATATAAACAAAAAACCTAAAGTAAATCATTATCTAGGTTTTCTTCGTTTAAATCAATTTTAATTATATTTTTTATAGCTTCATCTAGCAAGCTTTCGTCCATTTTTTCTTCTTCGTTTCTTGCCACATCTAGTCTTGGGTTTATTACTGGATGAGGTGGCACAAACACAGTACAGCAGTCAATATAAGGAAGTATGCTTATATCATAACTACCTATTTTTCTAGCTATATCCATTATTTCTAACTTATCAAAACTTGCAAGTGGTCTAATTATAGGATAATTTGTTACATCATTTACTACTTTCATACTAGTTAATGTTTGACTTGCTACTTGACCAATACTTTCCCCATTTACTATAGCATTAGCATTTCTCATTTTGGCAACCCTTGTAGCAATTTTATACATTTGTCTTCTCATCATCGTAATCATGTAATCGCCTTTCATTTCCTTATAAATAGTTTCCTGAATTTTAGTAAAAGGTACAACTAGTAGTTTTCCAGTATTCCCATAACTCTTAAGTATTTTAGCAAGACTAATTACTTTGTCTCTTGCTTCTAAACTTGTATGAGGTAAACTTTCAAAATAAAGAAAATCTAACTTAACTCCCCTTTTCATAGTTAAGAAACCAGCAACAACTGAGTCAATCCCGCCACTTAACATAAGAAGTGCTTTCCCAAGAGTACCTGTTGGATATCCTCCCATTCCAGGTATTCCACTAGAATACAAATAAACCCCTTCTCTTCTTATTTCAATATTAACTATAGCACTAGGCTTATGCACATCTACTTTTAAATTAGGAACATTTTTAAGTAAATAAGCACCAACCATTCTAGACAACTCCATGCTATTAATTGGATATGTTTTATCACTTCTATTAGTAACAACTTTAAATGCACTTCCTTCTTTAATCAAAGTCTTACTAATATTCTCAATATTTTCTAAACTAGCGTCTTCTGTAAACACACACCTTACTATTTCATGAATACCAAAAACTTTACTAAGTTTGCTAATACTACTTTCTATATCACTAACATATATAAACATTCTATAGTAGTCTTTTTTAATAGTTGGATTTAAACCATCTAAACAAGATAACACATTTTTTTCCAAAGTATTTATAAAGAAATTTCTATTATCTTTTTTAGTAGTTAACTCTGCATATTTAATCATTATTACTTCTTTCATATATTTACTCCTTTAATAGTAACTCTTTATATGTTTTATGAAAACTTACTATAAACTTATTTATTTCTTCTTTTGTAGTCAAATAACTAATACTTACTCTTATACTAGTAGAATTTACTTCTTTATCACTAGTTATATGTTTTAATATACTAGATGGTTCATTACTAGAGCAAGCTGTAGTAGTACTTATATATATTCCATCTTTTTCTATAGCCCTTACAAAAGTTTCACTCTTTATCTTTTTAAGACTTAAATTAAATATTTGAGGCACACATATATTGTTAGAATTTATATTAACTGGTAAGTCACTAAGTCCTTCTTTTAACATAGTGTTTAACTCTTCACATTTCTTTATGTTCTCGTCTAAGCTTTCAACAGCAAGCCTTACTGCTTTACTAAAACTTACGATTAACGGTAAAGCTGGTGTTCCACCCCTATAAGGACAATTATCAGTTAAACCATATATTAATGGAGTTATTTCTATTCCATTCTTTTTATAAAGTAAACCAATTCCCTTTGGTGCATATATTTTATGACTAGACATACTAGCCAAATCAACATCACTCAAGTTAACATGAATTTTACCAAGAGCTTGAGTCATATCACTATGAAATACTACCTTACTATTCTTTTTGTTAATAATTTGTCTAATAGTTTTTAGTGGAGCTTTAAACCCAACTTCACTATTAACTGCACATATACTTACTAATATAGTATCTTCTCTTATTAAACTTTCTAAATGTTTTAAATCAATACTTCCATCACTATTTAAGTTAACATAACTAATTTCATATCCTAAACTACTTAAATAATCCATATTTTCTACTACACTTTTGTGTTCATAATAACTTGTTATTATATGTTTACCACGGTTAGCATATTTAAATGCTATTCCTTTTATTGCAGTACTATTGCTTTCACTAGCGCCACTTGTATAAATAATCTCATTAAAATTACATCCAAGCATATTAGCAATTTGCTTAGTTGCTTTCATCATTAACTCTTTACTCTTAACACCTAAGTTATGTATTGAGTTAGCATTACCTATATACTCGAGTGTTGTTTTAACATAACTATCTAGTACACTATCATTTACTGGAGTTGTTGCACTATAATCTAAATATATCATACTATGCCTCCTGTATAACTGTTAAAATAACTGGTTTACTCTCAGTAAGTCTATAAATATAACTACCAACACTATCTCTTACATCAGTTCTAATCTTTGTATAATCAGCATACTTTCCATTATGTGTGTTAGCTTTTAACACTTCAATACTTCTTTTCTTAATCTCATCTATTACGTCAGTTTCATCTTTAGTAATAATAAATCCTCTTGTAATAACTTCAGGTCCACACTTTATATTCTTAGTTTTTTTATCAACTGTTGCAGAAATAAGTATTAAACCATTGTTACCAAGCATTTCTCTATCTTTTAAAACCAATTCTCCTACGTCATTAGAGCTCTTTCCATCTATTAATACATCATCAACACTAATATGCTCGAATTTATCTTTTAACTCGCCATCAATTATAGTAACAACGTCTCCATTTTCTTTAAGTAAAATATTTTCTTTAGGAATACCTACAAATAAAGCAAGCTTTGCATTATTAACTTGATAACGATACTCTCCTTTAATTGGCATATAGTATTTTGGATTAAATATCTTACACATAAGCATTAAATCTTGACTTGATGCATGAAGTCTAACACTTTTGTTTTTTGGTACATCAAATATTTTAACACCATGTATAGCAATATCATTTTTAATTCTAACACTTGTTAATTCTTGAGCTTCATAAGATGGGTCAGCAAAACATATTGCATCAGTACTTTCTAAAGTTACATATTTATCATACCCATTTACTATTCTACTCAAGTTATAATATGGACTTTCTCTGTCGTTACTTACCAAAATAACACTATCACTATCCCTTAAATTTCTTAAGTCTCCAATCACTCCTTCTTCTACACTTAAATACTTTTCTCTAACAGCCATATCTATAATATTTTGTAAATATTTTCCCATTACAACTACTTTTCTATTAGTATCCTTTATTGCATCAAATATATTTTGTATAGTTAATAAATGAAGTGGTAATATACTAAATATAATTCTTCCTTCGCTTTTTTCAACAACATCTTTAAAGTATTTGTCAAGCTTATGATTAGGACTTGTAAAGCCAACTTTCTCACTAAACACACTTTCATTCATAAGCATTAATACACCTTGTTTACCTATATAAGCAAGTTTACCTAAGTCCATATCATACATTCCATTCATTGTACTATCTATTACAAAGTCAGTCATATACACTATCGCACCATTAGGTGTGTTTATACTAAAACCTACACTTTCTGGTACACTATGGCTTACACTAAATGGAAATACACTAAACTCTTTAAAATCAACTCTTCTATAAGGCTTAATTATATGTAAATTATTTATCTTAACTTCAGCTTCTTTAGCTTCAATTTCAATAATTTTAGACGTATAATTAGTTGCAAAAACATGTAAGTCTGGTATTTGCTTGATTATATCTGTTAAACATCCCATATTTTCATAATGAGCATGACTTATAAAAAGACCTACTATTCTCTTTCTATTTTCAACTAAATAAGTAATATCTGGAATTACATAATCAACACCAAGCATCTTCTCATTAGCATACTTAAGTCCTGCATCAAAAAGTAATATTCTATTATTAATTTCTATTACATACAAATTTTTCCCGTTTTCATTTAGTCCACCAAGACTAAACACTCTTATTTTATTCATAAAATAACACCTTCCTTTTTATCATAAATTTATTATAAATTAAAATAAAGTTTTGAACGACTACATAAATATACCACAAAATCGCTTTTAAGTCAATTAGATACATATAGGTTGTAGATAAAATAGAGATATCTTATTATACAAAAATAAGCTAATCTAAACTGATTAACTTACATTTAATTCTAGAAATTGTATTAGTTATATTTTTATAAGGTTTATCTAGTATTTTAGATATATCTCTATTACTTCTACCATCCTTTTTTAACTCATACACTTTTATTTCTTCTATTGTTAAGTATTCTTTTATTTCTTTATCTGTTTCAATATTAATTACTTTATCTATAACATTTCCACTTGTACTAAGAACATTATAAAGTCCTAGATTATCATTATCTAAAGATATTGCTTCATTTAAAACATTATTCTTTTTTCTATTATTATTCTTAATCAAATCTTGTAATTTTCTATTAATAACAAGTGTTACTACAGTATTAAATTTTCTATTCTTAGTTTCATCAAATAGTTTTATTGCTTCCATTAAACCAACTAAACTTTCTTGATACAAGTCACCATATTCTAGTCCACACTTACTTGCAGTTCTTAAATATTTAGATACACATATTTTTAATGTTTGATTATACATACTAATTATTTCTTTAATTGCTAGTTCATTATTATTTCTAGCAAGACACACTAACTCTTCAGTTGTCATTTTCTATTCCTTACTACTTCATAAATAAGTATACCTGCCGCAACTGATGCGTTTAAACTATTTACTTTTCCTTTAAGTGGAATACTTGCAATATAGTCACAATTCTTTCTTACAAGTTCTTTAAGTCCAAAACCTTCACTGCCAATAATTAAAGCTACTTTCCCTGTATAATCAATACTTCTGTAGTCTGTCCCTTCAGCATCACTTCCCACTATCCAGTAGCCTAGTTCTTTTAATTTAGAAATTGTATTATTTAAGTTAGATACTAAAGCAACTTTCTGATTAGTAAGAGCACCACTTGAAGTTTTCATAACTGTACTAGTAACTAATGTACCTCTTTTATTTGGAATAACTATATAATCTACTCCAGCACATTCACAAGTTCTTATAATTGCGCCAAAATTTCTTGGGTCTTCTATATGGTCTAATATAACTATAAAGTTTGCTTCACTATCACTTTTAATATCTTCAATACTATAGTACTCATAATCTTCTGCTTCAATAATAATACCTTGATGTACTTCCTTACTAAGTTTATCCATTTCACTCATGCTTTTATAAATTGGTGTAATATGTCTTTTATTAATAAGTTTAAGTATTTCACTATTATTAAAGTTCTCATTTAAATAAATACATTCTATTTTATTAGAACTATTTAATATTTCTCTTGCAGCATTCTTTCCTACTATTTTCATTTATTAAGCCCCCTTACATAATTACTTGCCATAACAGCGCATTCTGCTCCTTCACTAACAGCAGTCACTATTTGATATAACTTCTTTTTAATAATATCACCACACGCGTATAACCCAGGTATATTTGTACTTCCATCACTTGTAATAATGTACCCGTTTTCCATATTTACTCCTAAGTTTTCTAAATAACCAGTACTTGTAGTAAACCCTATATAACTAAATACTCCATTAGCTTTTATTTCTTTATCATCAACTACTAGTTTATAAACACCTTCATCAAACTTGATATCTTCAATATTAGCATTCTCTATTACTTCTATATTAGAGTAACTTTCTAGTTCACTTTTAAGTTTACCCTTTATTTCACTTCTAGAAATAACTTTAACACTCTTAGAAATATTAGAAAGATATATACTTTCTTCCACTGCAGAGTCTCCACCACCTAGTACTACTACATCTTTATCTTTATATAGAGGTGCATCACATATAGCACATCTACTAAGTTTTAAAGTAGACACTTTTTCTTCAAAAGTAGTCTTTTTAGGACTTCTTCCACTACTTACTATAACAGTTTTTGAAGTGTATTCACTCTTATTTGTAGTTACTTTAAATAAATCTTTTTCTTTAACTACATTATTAACTTCTTCTATTTTAAAAGGAATATTCTTTTCACTTACGTGCTTAAACATCTTGTAAGCTAAGTCTGGTCCAGTAACGTCTGGAATTCCCAAATAGTTATCTATCTTATTTGTTGTATTTATTAGTCCACCTGGACTATTTTTTTCAAGTATCAAAGTATTTAAGTTACTCCTTTTTGCATAAAGAGCTGCACTCATTCCACTTGGACCCATTCCTATAATTATTAAGTCGTACATAAAACCCTCCTTTTTTTAAAAATAAACCATTTCTACTTTTTCAGTATCATTATACATCTCAGTCAGTTTTGGTTTTCTAGCTTGAAGTAAAATGATTATAACTCCTGCGATTATAAATACTATACTTATAATCTGCGCTATTTTAACATTTCCTAACATCAAATTGTATTTAGCGTCTCTCATTCCTTCAAATATAAATCTACCCACACTATACCAAATTAAATATCCACCAAATTGCCATCCAAGCCTTGTGTATTTAAATTTTCTAACTAGTAGCAAGATAACAAAACCTGCTAAACACCATAAAGACTCGTAATAAAATAGTGGTGTATATGTTACTCCGTTTATATTCATGCCATATATTATAAACTCTGGAATAAACTTTAAACTTTGTAAATGCTCTACTGTTGTAATAGACCCATATACTTCTCCATTAAAGAAGTTACCCCATCTACCTAACGCCTGTGCTATTAATAAGTAAGGCGCTATTATATCAAACATTCTATACACTGATACTCCATATTTTTTACAGTATATTATACTAGTAATTCCACCAAATATTATACCACCATGTATAGCAAGTCCACCTTCCCATACATATAGTATTTCTACTAGGTGTTTACTATAGTATTCATAATTAAACATACAATAATATAGTCTTGCACCTATTATACCTACAATTATTGCCCAGAAAAGTAAGTTAGTAATAAAGTCTTTCTTAATATCAAACTTCTTTGCTTCTCCATTAATAAGAATATAACAAATCAAAATTGCTGCAAGTATAAAAATACTATACCACTTAATTTCAAAACTCCCTATTGTAAATGCTACTGGATTCATAAGTTACCTTCTTTCTTTATATTTATCTACTATTAAATTATTTAATAATACATTTACTACACTTATAAATATTGCTATAAATATCGGAATAATCCATCCATTTACAACAAACTTACTTCCTAAAATTAAATGAGTAATTTTAAGTATTACAACATTTATTAAAGGTGTAGTTAACCCCATTGTAAGAATGTTTATTGGTAAAGCAATAAATTCTAGAAGTGGTTTTAAGTACACACTTATTACACTAATAATAACACTAGCTAAACAAGCATACCAAAAATTTTCAACATAAAAACTCTTAAATAGATAACTAGCTAGCATTAATGATAATGCACCAGTTAAAATTTCCAATACAAAAGTCACAAATTCTTTTTTCTTAATATTCATCTCATACTCCTTCTTCCTATACTAATTATATTAAATTAATTATTTTTTTACAAGTGTGTTCACTAACTTTTCACTACTTTTTTAATTCATTTATAACTTGTTTACTACCAATTTTCAAAATCTGTTAAAATTGTGGATAACTATATGCTTTTTACAAGAAAAAACACTTATATTCTAAGTGCTTTTATAAATATTTTTTTAAATACATTCCAGTATAACTATCTTTATTTTTACTTACTTGTTCAGGTGTTCCAGTTGCAACTATCTTACCACCAAAATCTCCACCTTCAGGTCCTAAATCTATTATGTAGTCAGCTACTTTAATTATATCTAAGTTGTGCTCGATTACTATAACAGTATCCCCGTTATCTACTATTCTATTTAGTATAACTAGAAGTTTCTTAATATCGTCTATATGAAGTCCTGTGCTAGGCTCATCTAGTATGTACACGCTTTTCCCTGTAGGTCTCTTTTGAAGCTCTTTAGCAAGTTTAACACGGCAAGCTTCTCCACCAGACAAAGTAACTGCATTTTGTCCAAGCTTTACATAACCAAGTCCTACATCATGCATAGTATCTAGTATTCTTTTAATTTTAGGAACATTTTCAAATACTTCTAAAGCTTCATCTACTCTTAAATCAAGAACATCTGCAATACTCAAACCTTTAAACTTGATATTTAATGTTTCTTTATTATACTTTTTACCATGACATACATCACATGGAACATACACATCAGGCAAGAAATGCATCTCTATTTTTTTAACACCATCACCTTGACATGCTTCACATCTTCCACCTTTTACGTTAAAACTAAATCTACTTTTAGTGTAACCTCTTAACTTAGCTTCCTTAGTCTCTGTAAACACATCTCTTATTAAATCAAATAATCCTACATAAGTAGCTGGATTACTTCTTGGTGTTCTTCCAATTGGATCTTGACTAATATAAACAACTTTATCAACATCATCTATACCACTAATACTCTTAAATTTACCTGGTATTTCTTTTGACTTGTAAATTGTACTTGATAACTTTTTATATAATATTTCATTAACTAAACTTGATTTACCACTTCCACTTACTCCAGTAACACAAGTTAAAGTACCCTTAGGAAACTTAACATTCACTTTTTTTAAGTTATGTTCTTCTGCACCTTTAATCTCTATAAATTCTCCATTTCCTTTTCTACGTTTTTTAGGTACATCTATTTTTAACACACCACTTAAATACTTACCAGTTAAACTATTCTTGTTTTTCATTACTTCATCAGGAGTACCAGCAGCAACAACGTATCCTCCAAGAGTTCCAGCACCCGGTCCGATATCTATTAAATAGTCGCTTGCTAACATTGTATCAGTATCATGCTCTACTACTATAAGAGTATTACCCAAATCTCTCATTTCTTTCAAACTATTTATAAGTTTATCATTATCTTTTTGATGTAATCCAATACTAGGTTCATCAAGTACATAAAGTATCCCACTTAACTTACTTCCTATTTGAGTAGCTAGTCTTATTCTTTGACTTTCTCCACCGCTTAAGCTAGAAGCACTTCTTGCAAGTGTTAAATAGTCTAGCCCTACATTTTGTAAAAAGTGAAGTCTCTCTCTAATCTCTTTCAAAATCAAAAATGATATCTCTTCTTCCTTTTTAGTAAGCTTAATATTATCAAAAAACTCTACTAAATCTCTAATACTTAAACTTGTAATATCATAGATATTCTTTTTATTAATGAATACATTTAGTATCTTTTCGCTTAGTCTTTTACCTTTACAAAGAGGACAAGCACTTTCTTTCATGTAACTTTCTATCCAAAGTCTTATACTTGGACTATTAGTTTCCATATATCTTCTTTCTAAATTAGTTATAATTCCCTCAAAATAGTCATAACTCTTTAAAATACTACCACTTCTAGTTTTAACATTAAAGTGTATCTTATCTTTAGAACCATAGAATATAGTATTATATTCTTCTTTAGTAAAATCTTTTACTGGTTTATTTAAGTCAATATTATAGTATTTACATACACTATCTAGTTTCTTAAAATATATACTTAAAGTTTCTCCGCTTTGAAAACTTTCTACTGCACCTTCTTTAATAGATAAGTTTTTATTAGGTATTAATAAGTCTGGGTCAATTGACAATTTAACGCCAAGTCCTTTACACTCTGGACATGCACCATAAGGACTATTGAATGAAAACATACGAGGCTCTAGTTCTTCTAAACTATAATCACATTCTGTACAAGCATAGTTCTCACTCATCAGTATTTCCTTGTCTCCAACCACATTTATTAATACTTTTCCGCCTGTCATCCTACAAGATAATTCTATTGCTTCAAAAAGTCTACTTCTTGACTTTTCATTTACAACTAGTCTGTCAACCACAAGCGATATTACGTGCTTAATATTTTTCTCAAGTACTATATCTTCTGATAAATCTCTAGTTTCTCCATCAACTTTAATTCTAGAATATCCATCTTTCCTTAAATCTTCAAACAAGTCCTTAAATGTACCTTTTTCACCTCTAGCAATAGGTGCCATTATTTCTATCTTAGTACCATCATTAAAGTCCATTATCTTATTAACCATTTCTTCAATTGATTGACTCTTAATTGGTACTTTATGTTTCGGACAATATGGTACACCAATTCTTGCAAATAATAGTCTTAAATAGTCATATATTTCAGTAACTGTACCAACCGTACTTCTAGGATTTTTATTAGTAGTCTTTTGGTCTATGCTAATACTTGGACTTAACCCATCAATGGAGTCCACTTCTGGCTTTTCACTAGCCCCCAAAAATTGTCTAGCATATGCACTTAAACTTTCAACATATCTTCTTTGACCTTCAGCATATATTGTATCAAATGCCAAACTAGATTTTCCACTTCCACTTACACCTGTCATAACAACTAACTTATTTTTAGGTATCTCAATATCAATATTCTTTAAATTATTTTCTCTTGCTCCTTTAATAACAATTTTATCCATAATACATAACCTCTTTTTTAATATTCACATTTCTTTTCTTTTTATTCAAGAACATTAATATAATAGCAAACATTTATTATTATGTCAAGCGAACAAAAGAAAAAAAGTAATAATTTTTTAAGATTACCTTTAAAGAATATATTAACATAACATTCCGAGATTTGGCACTTTGCATTCCGAGTTTAGAAAGTTGTTTCTCCACATTTACCAAAATAAAAAAGGCTTATTTAGCCTCAACAATTAATTTAATAGCAGTTCTTTCTTCTCCATCTACTAAGATATCACTAAACGCAGGAGTACAAACTAAATTCTTTCCAGTAGGCGCTACATAACCTCTTGCTATTATAATTCCTTTAATTGCCTGATTTAATGCTCCAGCACCGATCGCTTGCATTTCAACCGCATCTATACTTTCTCTAAATAAATTTGCTAAAGCACCAGCAACTTTTTGTGGTACACTTTTACTAGATACCTTAATAATATCCATATTATAAATTCCCCCTTAATAAAATATATTAAACTACAAAAGAAAAAGACCTAATTAGTCTTCTTAGGTCTACCTTTTTTCTTTACTTCCTTTATCTCTTTCTTTATTTCTTCTTTTATAACAGCTTTCTTTACTTCTTTTTTAGCTTTATTAACTTCTTTTTTAGCTGTTTTAACTACTTTTTTAACTTCTTTCTTAACAGGTTTAATCTCTTTTTCAACCTTCTTCTTTAAAGGTTTAGTTTCTTTCTCTATAGCTTTAACTACAGGTTTAGCTTTTTTCTTAAGTTCTTTTGTAGCTGGCTTTAATTCCTTTTTAACTTTCTTTACTTCTTTTTTAATTTCTTTATTTACATCTTTACCATTAACTTCAATTTTAGGTTTTCTTCCTCTTTTCTTTTCAATTACAACACTTACTTCTTTAACCTCAGGTTTAACTTCTGGCTTAACTTCTTCATTAATAGCATCAACCATTTCTAAGTTTTTATATTCATTTTCAACAACTTTAGAAACAAATTTATCAAACTTATCTTTTGTTACAAATAATTCAACTAAATTTTCTATAGTCATAATTACACCTAAACAAGTGAAGTAGTATCCTAACATTAAAGTTTGAACTGAAATTTCTTTGTATAGATTTACACAAGTTAATATTGCCAAGAAACCTATTAAAAATGTTCCAATAAATTTAACACTCCACATAAAATTATCTTGATTTTTATAAGTAACTATTTTATATATTCTATTAGCTACTACTAAAATATTAAATATTGTTAATCCAGCACCTAATATCATTGCTGCATCGTCATTTTTAAATATAAACATAAATGTTGCAGTAAGAATACTTATTAAACTAAATAATAATATTTCGTAGTCTCCTTCTCTTCTTCTAACAAAGTAACAAATTACCCCAAAAAATGCTAATATAAAGAAGATAATACTCCCATATAATACCATATCAATTAAACCAAAACTCTTGAAAATCATTATAGTAACTCCACCAATGAATATCAAAATTGATAACACTAATTGAGTTATTAAAGTTAAATCTTTTTTACCTTTCATCATTACACCTCTATCCTAGAATAATTTTACAAAATAATTAAATACTTGTCAAGGTTAAAACACCAAAAAATGGCATATTTATAATGCCACTTCATTTTTTGATTACTCTTTATTTTTATAATAAGCCTTAGCTTCGTCAACTTGTTTTAAACCTAAATTTACAAAGTATATTATAACTACCCAAGCAAGTACAGTTAAAGTAAGTGGTAATATATAATAAGGTAAATTAATTGGCATATCCCAAACACCATGAAGTACAATTGGTATTAAGCAAATAAGTAAAAATCTTTTATCATTTAAGTGTTTTTTGTCAAGTTTATCCAAACCTTTAACATACATTAAAGCAGCTCCTTCAATTGCAGCCCATGCAACGTGTCCACCAGGCGCTAGGATACCTCTTACCTTTATAACTTCTAACATACTTTGTAGTCCACCATTTAATCCATATCTTAATATATAACCAGCTGTTTCAAATGCCGCAAAACCTGCTCCTACTGCCGCACCTATTAGTAAGCCATCTAATATATAATTACTTCTCTTTTCTTTAAATAAGAAGAATGCAACAACTACTGCTTTAGCTACTTCTTCTATTACACCAACCATAAGTGCTCCATCAAATGTTGAAATATCTGTATTAAAATCGAGTGAGAAAAACAATATTGCAACTATTAAACTAAGTGCACCACCTAATATAAAGTATTTCATTACCTTATAAAAAGGCATGTTTCTAAATACATTTATTTCAAAGAAGAATATTAAAACAGTTACAGGAACAGCGAAAGCAGCAAGCATTATCATTGCGGGTAAGAAGTTAGCATTACCATATGTAATAAAGCCTATTCTTGTAGGTATATAAGCAATTATAAAGAATATTAATATCTTAAAATATACCCAAGCTTTAGCATTATGGGGGTCAACTTCACTTACTTTAGGTGTAGTATTTTTACCTCCACAAATAAACACTTCGTCTAATTCTTCCTCACTATGTTTTTTAAAAGTATCTTTAAATAAATCTTTAAAAGTAACATAGCTTTCACTTCTAGCACCAGTTATTTTATCTAAGTTATCACTAATAATCTTACTAGTTTTCTTTTTTAATGGACATCCACAAGATGGACAACTATCCATTCCTTCACTTACTTTTTTACCACAGTCCGGACATACTTTAGAATCACTCTTATATCCACAATGTGGGCACTCTTTAGCACTACTAGATATCTCTTTTCCACACTCTTCACATTTAATTAAAGCCATACTAATTTACCTCCTTTAAAGTCTTAATAATCAAAGCACAAACATTATTTATTTCAGTTGAATTCTCATTTTCTTCTTTAGTAGTAACTAAATACATACTATTACCTACTAAAAATGTATATCTGTTATCTATTACTAAGTGACCACTACTTGTATAAGAAAACATACTTCCATAAGTTAACTTATCTCCTACGTATCCTGATAGTTGATTTAATAAAATTTTTACATCTCCATAAGCTTTATTTAACTCTGTTGTAACATCATTTAATAGTACTAAAGGGTCAGTATAATTCTTATATTTTTCTATCATTATATATGGAATTAAAGCTCCTTTGTCATCAATATTTTTTCCTACATAAATAGTATTATCTTTATCTACATACACTCTATAAGTTGTAGGAAACTCAAAGTATTTTCCATTCTGATTAAATACATAATTACCATTTTGATTAGGTTGTTGTGTTTCAGTTGGATTAGATGGATTTGGCGCTGGTGTATTGTTTTCATTTTTACTAGTAGTATAAACTATAAACGCAACTACAAGTGCAACTATTACTACAACAACGTATTTAAAGTTAGGATTTTTAATAAATTTATCTAACTCTAAAGAACCACTATCACCCTTTTTCTTAAATTCATATCCACATTTAGGACACTTTTCTGCTTTATCACTTACATCATTATTACATTCTGGACATTTAATCAAAGCCATAAAATCACTTCCTTACTATAAGTATAAACTAAATTACATGTTTTAACAACTGTTTTTTTTATTATTTACTTATTTTTTATATCTCATATTAAATCTATCTATTTGACTAAGTCTCTTGACATTGCTTGTACTTGGAATTTTTAAATAATTTAAATCAACATAATTAAAGTTACTACTTGAGTTACATGGGTACATTGAAATATACTTATTAGTATTATGAAAAGTAATAACCAAAAAATAATCACTTACTTTACCATTAGTAACACCACATTTATCATACTTAAATATATACACATCTTCATATGCTCCAAAATAATATGCTTTACAAAAAAGTATTTTCTTCTTTACTTCATAAAAAACTTTATCAAAAGGAAAATCTTCATTAAATGTACTAATTACATCATAGTCTTCCACTCTACTATACATATGTTTTGAAATATGACTTAAAAACTCTTCGTCACTGTAATTAAATAATTGTTCTAATCTATAGCTAGCATTAAAGTTAATGTTTTCCATCTTAGAATATTTAACCAAATTACTAAAATACCCAAATTTAGGATTTATTAAATATTTTCTGTTTTCATTTAATAGTTCTTCTACTTTATCAAAATCTTCTAGATAACTTAAACATCTCAGTTTATTATAAAGTACTTTCTCTTCTATAAGGTTATACTTAGCAAAATCATTAAATAACTTTTTATTAGAAGTATACCTTTCTTCTATGTTATCTAAAACATATAAAGCCTCACTAAAATAACCCAATACTTTTAAAACTTTAGAATAGAACACACCTGCAATATAGTCATTCGGATATTTCTTTATATATTCTTCTATTCTTATCAAAGCTTCACTTGGATTTGTTCTCAAAAACGATTTAACATATATGTATTCTTCATTATTAAAGTAACTTTTCATATAGTTCCCCCATTAATATTGTAACATTTTTAAAGCAAAATAGGAAGAGAAAATAACTAATATTTAGTCTATTGCAATTCATCAGATAACAAAAAAAGTGTAACTACTTCACGCTACACTCATTTACATTTACAAATTTATTGCCCTTAATTCTATAAAGAACATTACATTCCCCTATTTCGTCATAATAACTTATGTGATATATAAATTCCTTTTTACCATCATTAAATATATCCAAGACATTATCAATAGTACCTGCACTAAATTTAGTTATGTCATTTTCTTCACTTCTATATAAAATATAGTACTTATCTTCATTATTATATACAAGATAACTAAAATAATAATTAAGAGCCCCACCTATAACAGAATACACTTCTTCAATATTACTGTCCGCGTCAAAGTCCATCATTACTTTCTCACTATATGTTACTTGATTTAAACTAAATTTTAATTTTAATTTAGACTTAATAGTCTCTAATTCAAGAGTACTAACTTCATTTTTATCTAACTGTATTGCACTAATACTACCTTCATACATATAGAAACTATTATCATATTTAATACTATTATCTTTATAATCAAATATATAAAACCTCTTTTGAAATGAATCATAATACATAGTATTTTTTCCAATATCTTTTCCATCAATATTAGTATTATATTCTTTATTATTAAAGTTACTTACTTCATTAGTCTTATCTGTGCAGTCCCATTTCTTGCATTCTAATATAGTTAATGGACTAGTAATTAGTGTAAACGCATACTTTTTATAATACTCGTTTACTACTAAATATAATCCATACATAATAATAGAAAATACTATAACTATAAATATAATTGTAACTTCAAACTTATTATTCTTTTTTTCCATATCTTCTCCTAAATATCAAATTTATAAGCAATCATATAAACAACTTCATTTGCATTATAGAAAGGTACGACTATATTAGCATCACTTGCCGTATCAGACATATATATAGTACTTCCGCTTACTCCAGTTACAAGCACCCAGTGTTGTCTAGGGTCTGGTGATTTAACTCTAAGAATTACTTCATATCCATTATTAATATAACCAGCGATTACATTTGCTTTATTTTCAAGCGACCCACTTAAAGCACTACTCTTTCGTTCATAATCATTAACTAAAACCGATTTTAGAGCACAAGCACTTACCAAGTTATTTCCGTCTAAGCATCCATTAGCTTTAATTGTATTTACAAACGTTCCTGGGTTAAAGTTAGCTACTTTTACTTGAGCACCACTTTTAGCAATAGCTTTAGCATGCGCGGTTATAAAACATCCCACACTAGACATATTTTTAGTTGATAACATAATACTTCCCCATTCACTACTACTTTGTCTCCATTTATCCCAGTCGCCACTTGCAAAGCTACATGATGGATTACTTAAAATGTATTCTCCGCCATAAGAGCTTCTTATTAATTCTACATAATCACTTCCTTGATTAGCCAAAGAATTCCAACTATTTTGAGTAGTACTAGTGTATCCTACTCCAGCAGGATTTCCTGAAGTGTCAGTAAGTATTATTCCAGATACTGCTTTAACAGCTTTTCTAATACGAGAATCGTTTTCTAAAGGACCTTTCCAATGAGTACAACTAGCCCCTTCTGGTACTGTACCTTTTGTCATTACAGTTTGCACACTTTGGTCTAGTACTGAAGTACATATGTCACATCCTTTGTCAGGATCACAGTATGTTTGATCCCAAGTACTACTTGATATTTCAAGAACAACCTCACCATTTTCTTCTTTTATAGTACCACGGTTAAAAGCATAAGTTCTAGCCGCGATTGCTTGTGCTTTCATTGCTTCATCAGGTGCCCCACCATTTTCAGCATACACCACTCCTAGTACATACTTTTCAAAATCAATTAATTCTTGATTAGGAACAGCAGCATTCACTTCTACATCAGGCAGTGCACTATTTTTTTTGTGAATAAGTCTTACTTTTAAATTACTTACATCTCTATTGCCAACTGTATACGTACAATTTCCTGAATAAAGAGCTAAATTTGTTTTAACTGTGTTAGGGTATCCTAGTAAATAGTTTATATAGTCTTGTCTAGAACTAACTCTGCTATCCATAATATTTTCAATATCCCTAGCCACTTTATAATCAAATGCTGGTTTAACACCATCTAAACTATATTCTTTTTTATATCTTGGATATGTATCATAAATAAATCCATCTTCATAAGTATATCCATCTATACTAGGTATCTCTTCTTCTTCGCTTGTTAAATCAAGTTTAGCATCATACTTAGCTAGACTAGGTTTAGCTACACCTATATGATCATAGCATTCATTACTTGTTAATTCATAAGTTCTAATAATATTATTGTCATATTGATATCTCTCACTTATATTTTCCCCATACCTTAAATATAAATTAAACTTACTTTCACTTGTTTGATAGTTAATTGGTGCTCTAAAAGCATCACAGTGTCTTCCTATTTCATTGCCCTTTTCATCATAATCAATTACTAACTTATAAGGAGTAAGCCCATAACTTTCTAAGTCATACTTTAAAATATACTCATCTATTAATTTATCTAAATCTTTTTTTTCATAAATCTTTGTAACAAAAAGTGTACTAATTGCATCTAAGTCAGTTGGTGCAACGTAGTTTTTATCATCACTTTCTAAACCACTTGCATCAGGTACTTTAATAAATAGTTCACCATTTTCTTTTACATTTTGAGTATCATACGCATAATATAAACTACTTAAAAAGTATCCAGGACTAAGTGTCGTTATACCAGGTAATGTTTCTTTTTCTTCAAGTGTCTTTTTAACATATAAACATAATTCAGTAGGATTTTCTATCTGATATACTCCAAAAAAATTTTTAATTTTAGTAAAAAAGCTTCTCTCTCCACAGTCTATTCCATCAGCACTTTCATACAAACTATCAATATCTCCCCTAGACATTGCTTCTTCATATTTCTCTTTAAATACTTCGTAACTATCTTTTCCAGTTAAATTAAACTTCATACTTAGTGAACTTATTATTGTATGATATACAATTACGATTAAGAAAATTAGTAGCATTACTCCAGCAAATATACCAAGAACCCATCCAACTGGTCCACTTAAAAGAGTTATTAATGCCTTAACTGCTTTTACACTAGTTTTAGTTGCCTTTACACCTTTGTTTACAGCACGTATTCCTTTTGCAGTATCTCCAACTATTCCATCATCTTCACTTGCCTTATTTAAAAGAGCATTTCCCGCACTATTTAAAGCATTTTTTCCTAAAGATCCTTTATCTAGTTTATCTTTTTTTTCTAAAGAATCCGCTCCTAAACTAGTATTACTACTTTCTCTACTTTCCATATTATTTTGTAAGTTTCTACTTTTAGTATTATTTATTCTATTATTAATATCGGATTTATCAGTATTATTCACAAATGTATTATTATGTAAAGGAAAAGAACCCACATTATTTTGTGAATTTAAGTTTTCACTATTAATTAAGTTCTTCTCCTTATCATCCATAATATACCTCTTAACTATAATCCTCCACCAGAACCAAATGAGTCTAGTTCTTCTTGAGTCGCTATTACATTAATTCTCATTCTACGTGTTCCACATACAAATAAAGCTTCTCCTTGATTATATCTTTTAATACTTTCTTTTTCTTGATCATTTAAATCTATTAATCTTGCTAAATCTTCAACTGCTTGTTTCTTTAAGCCCATTACTAAATAGTAACTTGCATTATCAAATATTGCTTTACCATGTACGATTACTTCAGGGCTTGCAAAGTCAGTAGGTTGTTGTGTAATAATTATTGTACCTGTGTTATATTTTCTACTTCTTCTTTGTACTTGGGCTAGGAATTCTGCTCCTAAAGTATTTCTGTCTGCAAGAAGTGTGTGTGCTTCATCTACCATAAGTATTGTATTAGTGTCTTTGTCTAAGCATAAACCCCATGCATGCTTTAATATGTTAAAGAATAAAGCATTTCTTATATTAGCATCACTATTCATTAACTCTCTTATATTAAATACTATAAAGTCACTATTAGGCTCTACCGTAGTGTGCCCAGTAAAGTAATATCTTAACTCTTTTGTCAAAGGTCTAACTTTTAACTCAAGTTTTTCCATTACTTCTTTTTCACGAGTAGCTTCTACCATTGATAAAAGTCTTCCTTTAATAGTAGCATACACATCATCAAATGTTGGATAGTCTTCACTAGTAAACTTACTAAAATCTGTTTCATAGTCTATCTTGTATCTCTTATAAGTATCTTGTACTACTTCACTAAACAAAGTAAGCACGTCTTCTTCTATATCAGGACTATAGTACTTCATGAAAGCTTTAAGTGATTGTAATGTTCTTGTTAAAACAGCATTTCCTCCACCATCTTCAATATCAGAGTCCACTATAACTTCAAGTGGATTTATCATTCCGTAGTCTCCACCTAAGCCTAGATTAATGAAGTCTCCTCCATAAAGTCTAGTCATGTCTTCCAATTCCCCTTCTGGGTCAATTGCAACTATTTTGTGTCCATTTCTAATATTACTTCTTAAAAGTATCTTAGCAGCAGTAGATTTACCACTACCTGATGTACCTAAAATTATCATATTGGCATTATTTCTATTAAACTCTTTCTTAATCTGATATAAGAATTGATTAAATAATATAATACCACCAGAGAAGTCTACACCTAGTAAACAAGATAAACCTGGATCCTTAATACTATCAAATACAAAAGGATACATCGCACTCATAGTGACACTTGGTATAGGTGTTCCAATTCTCTCTTCAATATCTGAGTCTGGAAATATTGGTAAACAACTTTTCAAAATCTTTTCTTGCTCATATCTAAGTATTGTACCTTTCATTCCCATTGCATCTAAGTAATTCTTTACTTGTACCTTTTTATTCTCTAACTCTTCTTTTGAGTCAGCCAATACCATAACATGCATTTGAAAGTCAAATATTCTAGCTTGAGTACTTGTAAGCATTGTAATAAAGTTTTCTATACTTTCATAATCTTGTCTAATTCTTTCTTGAACTGTTCTATCATGTTCGTTTTGATATTTCATTTTCATATCAGCTATTTCTTTATTAAGCATTTTACTTAATACTGAAAACTCAATTGGAATGTGTTTAATAATTACTTTAATTCCACTATATTGTGTTAAATTAGCTAAGTATCCTTCATTTATCATTTTAGGATAACTAATAATAGTTAAGAAACAACAATACTTTCCACTTATAACCATATCCCCTGCATTAAATTCTAGCCCTTTTGGTGCTAATTGACTTTTTAAATTCATGCTCCAATCACCGTCCCAAATTCAGTTCTACTTCCATCATTTAAAAATCCATCAAGTAATACTCTTAAATCATCATTACTAGTTTGACTAGCAACTAAACCACATGTTGCAAAACCACTTATTAAGTTTTGTATTCTCTTTTGCATTATCTCAGGTCTTCTCTCTCTAAATAGTAAGTAATATTCTGTATCAGCTACACCTACTTCCTTACTCATAAATAGATTTGCCTTATTGATGTCTTGCATAACAAGTTTCTTCAAAACTGGAGTTTGTACGTTATTGTATAAAAGTTGTAATTGACTTAAATAAACATTAATATCAACAGGTCTATCTGCTACAATAATACTGAATTCATAATCAATGCTATTATATAAATTTCTTAAATTATATATAACGTTTCTTTGACTGTCATTATCCATAATAAATATATTCTTAGGTTGTACTTTAACACCTGTTACTTGCATTCCATCATCTAGTTGAATTGCTCCATTTAATATAGATTTAATAGGTAGCCAATCTTCTGTATGCTTACTTCTCACTGTACTCACTTCTAACACACCATCCTTTCCAATAATATACTCTTCTATTTGCTAAAAACAAGTATAACTCTTTTATAAAACACATTACATTATGATAAAATGGTACAGGTACTACCAAGAAAGTACACACACTTATTGGTAGTATCTTTATTATTGTTGTAGCCATCGTAGTAGTTTGTATTGCTACAAATAATAGTAAACTTACTCCCACACCACACAAGAATACCACTAAATCAATACCTCTAAATATGTTAAATATAAGCTTACCATTTTTACTATTAGCAGGTATAATATACATATTGTTCATATTCTTTCTTCCTTTCCTTTATTTAATTAGTGTTGCCACCATTAGTATTGTTATTGTTGTTTACATTACGAGAACTATATTGAGGTTTAGAATCCCTATTATTTCTTCTATTGTAACCTGGATTTTTTTCAGCATCAACAAAATCGCTTTTACTCTTTTCAATATTTTTCTTTTTAGTTTCATTCTTTTTAATATCATTTTCATAAGCTTTAGTAACTTTCTCATATTCTTGTTTAGACTTGCTAAGAGAAGATAAATCAGTAATCTTTCTATCTGTTAAGCCATTTTTATCAACATAATCATTATAATCATTGATAAGTTGTCTTAATTCAGCAGTATCTTGACCAATAGGTCCATTGAAGTTTGGATCAGCCATATTTAATTGACTACTAAAGTAAGCATCTTTTTGAGAATTATATTCATTAGTTAATTCGTTACGTTTGTTAGCAAGCTCACTCATTGCGACACTTCTATCTGTATCATTTTGAGCATTTGCTATTCTTTCCTGAATACTCTGAATATCACTATTATTTGAAAGCATATCTTCTAAAGTACCATGCGTTCTTTCATAATTTCTGTTCATTACATTTTCAATGTTATTTCTCATATCGTTTCCTTTATTAGAAATATCCATATTCTTTTTAATATTATTTATAGCTTTGTCTGTATCCTTTATATCTTCATCAAATTTAGAAATAGTAGCCGCATCTCTTCCTTTACCACCAAAGAAGTTTTCAACTCCTCCTACCATGAATGCACCAAGTCCACCGGCACCAGCAACTCTAGCACCCATTCCAAAGCCACCTTTTATTGCACCAGTACTTGCGCCAATTACACCAACAGCATTTTTAGCAGCAGCACCTTTTGTAACACCGGTAGTAAGACCTGAAAAAGCTCCACTTAAGGCACCTCCAGCACCACCTGATATTCCACCTGCAATTGCTCCGCCTACAAGTCCAGCTCCTCCAGCAATAGTACCTTTTAGTACTGCACCAAAGCCTTTTCCAGCATCTCCTAAACCTAATTTAATTCCTAAAGCATCTTCAATTAATTTAGGAAGTTCTTTAGCAGCATGGAATACTCCGATAATTAATAGAATTTTAGCTAACCAGTTTATTCCATCAAATACTGAAGTGACTAAATTTAATGCCACAAATGCAACATAAACAGTTAAAATTCTTACAAAAACATTTAGATAAATGCCACCATATAATTTAGCAAAATTAACTAGCTTATCACTCTTGCTAGAAGGATCAATACTCATGATAATTGGTATAGGTGAAATAACCTGTAAAACAAATAATTTTATTATCCTAGTTCCAAGTTCAAATGCAAACGCAATGAAGTAATAGCAAAGTAAAATTCCAACAATTCCAGTTACAAATGGAATGTAATGGAACCCAGCATCATACGCATAAGGAGACAATAGTAATATTGATTCACCTTGTAAAACTCTATTTTTTGCCGTTTTTGCAGCTTCAGATGGTGAAGTTTCTGCTGTATTATTCTCAAATAATGTAACGAATACACTATTAACAAATTTCTTACTTGTTAAAGCCATATCCCCGTCATTTTCATCATTATAGTTGGCATCCCCATAAATAATTTTAGGAATTACATTACTATCTATTACGACATTTTGAAATGCAAATAACTCGTCAAAAATAAATTTACTTGAAGCTAATAAAACAACAGCAATTACGATTCTTTGAACAATCTTAGTTCCGCTTTTTCCTGATTTTTCTATTTTATTAGGATCTATTATACAGTTTATTAAAGTTATAGATAACTTAAATAAAGCATATACTCCACATAATAACATTATTCTAGAAGTTATATATGATATATCATTTATATTTTCCGTTGAAAGTTGCAATTTTGCTATAGCAAAGAAAGCTTGCATTGCAAATGCTGCTAAAGCATAAATCCAAGAATCTATTAATACAAATATTTCGTACAAAATTGGTATTGCAAATCCAAGCGAGCTAAACCCATTTAATAATATTTTTTTCATATATTCTCCTTCCTACTTAATACCACATAGAATATCAGTAATTCCAATTATGTTTCCAATCATATCTATAAACGTAGGTAAAAGTAACAATATTAACACAGCTATTAATCTTTTAGCAAATTTTAATCCAGTTTTTTTAATATCTGTTTTATCACTAGTTATAGTGCCACTAAAATCTATCATACTGAATACAATTGTTAACACAATTGCTAAAATTTTTATTATATCAAATGCTTTTTGTAAGTATCCAGCTACAGAATTAGGGTTACTTGCCTCTCCTAAATAATTAACACAACTTCCTAAATTTGAACTTACTACTTTATCAATAACTTTAAATTTAGGATCAGTGTCCATATCATAATTTCCATTAGCTTCCGAAGATTCCGCTGTATTCGTAACACCTTCTTTATTACTATTTCCATTAGCTGTCACAGAATAATAATATCTATAATTACCGAACCCTCCTGTTTGAACTGGAGTTATGTATAAACTAACGCTCTGTTGCCCTGTTTTACCAGAATCAAAAGGCATTTTAGCTTTTAAAGAATTCCAGTCTTCTTTAAAAATAACATAACTTCCATTACTCCATACAATGTCATCACTTTCATTAACATAACAATTATTTCCTGAAGAACAGCTTTCATTCATTTTAATATGATATTTACCATCACTATAAGCTGTTGTTATAATGTTAATTTCAGACACAGTAGTTTGTTGAAATGCATATAAATTAGCAAGTGAAGTACTATCTATAGCTGCTCTATAAGTTGTTTTATTATTGGTGTTGTCTTGATCGCCCGTGATACTTTCTCCCGAACTAGTTATTTGTGTCATTCCAACATTTCCTACACTAGTATAAATAACAGCAAAATCATACATTACTTTATTAACTTTAGCTCTAAAAATATCTGTGCCTTTAATTTTTCCATTTTCTTCATAATTGTGATCTAAACTGACTCTAAGGTTTGGACATTTCACACCATTTGAAAATAATTCTTGATAAGTAGGTACTCCATTGACAGGTATCGAGCCAATGTATCCAGTCGTATCAATAATGCCCGGTTTATTAGTACCAAACACAACATAATAAAAAGAGTTACCAGAAGCTACTTTTACTAAATTATTATCATCTTTGTAAGATGAAGGTGTATATGAATTATTCGTTCCATCTTTACCTTCATTATAACTTTGTTTCCAATAAGTCATATTTTTATATTGATCAAAATTAGCATCATCTCTTCCTTGAACAGTATAAGTTTGATTAGAAGTGTTTACATCAAACTTAAGTCTGATCTTTGATGCGTTTTTTCCATCATTATTGCCGTTTGCTTCAAAAGCATATCTACACTCTAAAGTTTCGGCATTTAAAATATTTGTCAAACAAATAAAACTGAAAATACTAATTAATAAATATTTAAAATATTTTTTCATAGCTAGTCACACTCCCACTACTTAACATTATATCATAAAAAAAGCACTTATAAAAGTGCTAATTTGTAAAATTAGTTATAAATCAGTATCTTTAGTTATGATACCACAATTTTCTCCAAATGGATGGAAAACACAATTGTAACAAGCATTATTCCAGTCTGGTCCACCAACTAAACTTACAATTACGCCAGTTAATGTGATAATTAAGTAAACTATAACAGCAGCAATAACTTTTTTAATTAAATGTTGTTGAGCACTCTTAATCTCTTTTTCTTCCTTACTCATAACAGCTTTAGCCATAACTATCATACCTGATACTATTAATAATAAAGGTACAACAACTTTTATAGCCCAGATAATATATCCGAATATTGTCCATATTGCTGTAGTTTTAGCACACATATCACTAGATGTTTCTAATAAAAATAAATAATTCATATTTCTTCCCTCTTTCTGATAATTATTTTAATATAAAATACTAATAATGTCAAATGTTTTTGTTAAGTTTACATTAAAACTTAAACATTCCTAGTAATTTACCTTTACTATCATCACTACTAATCCCTGTACTTTGCTTAATAAAGCCTAATTTAGCAAGCAAACCATTTATATCTTTACTAACTTCTTTTCTTTCATCAATATTAGGTAAGTTATAAAATACTTTACACTTTGTTTCGTATTCAAACTCAGTAATTTCTCCATCACTGATATTACTCTTAACTAAAACAACTTTACCATTTTTAGTTTTCTCAAAAGCATGTCTATCTTTCATTAGTAATTTATTTAACTTAATTGTAGATGGCTCTACTAAATAAAGTACTTCATTACATACCTCTGGGTCACTAAAACCATTTAAGTCAACTAAAACTACGTTATAGTCTCTTTTCTTCATTATTTCTTTAGCTAAATCTACACCAGTAGTACTTTCCATATCTTTTGAATCAAAATACACAAAGTCTCTTCTATCAACTTCAAGTGCACATACACTGTAATTACTTTCTAAATGTTTTTTCATTAGATAAACTAGTGTTGTAGCACCAGCCCCATCTGTTAAAGACTTCACTCCTATTATTCTAGTAACACTACTTATTCCATCTTCACCAATAGATGTTTCGTTTACTGAATGTAAATGTGCCACATCCCTATATGTATTAGGATTATCAAGTAAATACTTAATACCATCTACATTTCTAGTAAAATTATAAATGCCCATACTAATTAGTTTTGACAAATAACTCTTAGTATTACTTTCTTCACTATTATCAAGTAAAAGTATAACTTTATTCATGTCAAAATTTATACTTAACTTTTGTAAGTTATCTAAGTCTTGATAATCTTTAATGGCAGTAATATCTAAAATCATTCTATCAAAATAGAAATTAGTAAAATTGTTTATAATTTCATCTACATCAAACTCTCCCTCAATAGACTTAATAACTTCTATATCAAGGTTCATTAACATTTCTTTATATTTATTAGCTATTATTACGTTCATATGTCTTCTCCTTAGTCTCTAGTATAATATAATACTTTAGTTTCTCCTTTAACAGGTACAGTAATATTCACCCATATAACAGGTATTTCTAGTTTAACAAAGGTAGTTACTTTATAGTAAGCTCCTTGGCTAGTATACATCTTTTGTACACAATATCCCCCAGTATAAGGGTCATCTCCATTAGGACATCTTCCTCTTAAACTAGCTGTATCAAGTGCAAAACCTGCTTTCTTTAAATAATAATAAACTTTATCTTCTGTTCTACTACTATTCTGTAAATCGTTATCTGTTTTAGTAGCAACGTTTCCAGTAGAAGTAGAAAACCCTTCATTTTCTTCAATAATACTAACTATTTTATTTTTAGCTTTAAAAGCTTTAGTATAATTAATAGAAACTGCTAGGTATGCAGAAAAAAGCACTATGAATAGTGCCACGAAACCAAGTAACCATGAACCACCAAATGCTTCTCTCATACATTAACCTTCTTTCCAATTAGTTTGTAGGTGGACAACATTGCCAACTTGTTCCACCAGCATTATCACTTTTCGCTGCTTGACAACCAGCAGTAACTTGTCCGTTTGTAGTTTCTGATGCAGTCCAGTTATTACCCATAGTATTACAAGTATTTTGAACGATACTTCTTTGAATCATAGGCCAAACGAATGCATAGAATAATCCAGCAATTGCAGCAATAGCAACAACTGTGATAACAGTCATATTTAATTCACCAGTAGCTTCTTTCATCTTATCTCCTCCTCTATATTACACTTATTATTATACTTGATTTTTAAGTGTTTATCAAGATTTTTTTGTAAAATTTTACATAATGTATAAAATAAATAATATTTAAAGAAAAAAGTGCAATTTTCAAGGGACTTTCAAGATATTTTTACACCAAACTTAGATTTTTTTAAAAGAAAAAAGCACAAAACGTGCTTACATATTTGTAAATGTTCTTAGAATTGAAAGAAGTAATACTAACATTACACCAACACCAGTAGTTGATAACATAACCATAGTTTTCTTTTCCATTCTTTCAAGTCTTTCTTTATATTTAGTTTCCCTACTTTTAGCTTGTAAGTTAGATATTGTTCTAGAGAATACTATTAATTGTTCTTGTTTTCTTTCTTGATCACCTAAACCAAGTCTATATAAAAGTCTCATCATTCTCATTGAGTCTCTTACTGGATACTTTATAGCAAAGTCCATATACGGGTCAATACTAGAGTCACCTGCATTAATTTTACCCGTTAATTCTCTTAAACCTTCTCTAAATATACTTGGTGCTGTATCAATACTTTTACTTAAAGCAACTGGTACTGTATAGTGTTGAATTAGTATTTCCAAACTCTTTAAATAATATGGAAGTAATAAATCTATTTCATGTAAGTGTTTTTTATAATATGCTTTTAAGTTAGAGTATCCACTTTTAAAAATGAAATAACTTACTGCAAAACATATAATTAAGTTTAAGAATGACAACTTTTTAGTCATCATTAACATAAAGAAGAATACACCAACTAATATTACAAGAGCATCTTTAATTCTCTTTTCAAAAAGTAACTTTGCATCTACCCCATCACCATACTTAGCCATCACTAAGAAGTCATAATCATCTTCTTTTAAGAGCAAGAACAACTTTTCATTATCTCTTACAAATTTATTTCCATCAATTTTTCCTTGCGCTAGCATTATTATAATAAGTAATGCTGCAACTATCAATAATTCCCACATCATTCTGCGCCCACATCCTCATTATAATATTTTTCTCCACTAACTAAGAAATACGTATTTATTATTATAATTGCATGTAATAGTATTTTTACATACCACAAGCTTATTAACTCCATGTACGTTTCATTATTAAGTAATATTTGTAATAATGCAATTAAGAAATATAGTGCTACACCGAATGTTAAGAAATGTGTATGGAAGCTTTGTCTATCCATTCTATCTCTATACACATTTTCTACTAAGCTATCTATGTCCTGCATCATACCTTCTAGTGCTTCACCTGAGTCTTTTGCCCCCTCATTAGTAATCTGTAAGAACAACTGATGCATATTTCTAATAATATAATAGTCATATTTACTATTCATATAATCTATTGCACCATCTATAGTTGAACTAGCATAAGCTATTCTAATCATTTCGTTAACGTCACTTAATATTGGATCTTCAAGTACTCCACTATCTCTTACGCCTTCAAGTGATTTGACAAAAGACTGCGTTGTATTAAATTCCATAATAACGTTAGTTGAATATACTTGAATTTGTTCAAATATAAATTCACTGTAAACTTTTTTGCATCTTAGATATGCCAAATAAGGAATAAACATAACTGCTATAATTGCATAAAATATTGAAATAATTAGGCTATAAAAGTATAAATATGATACTATAGCTGCTCCACCTGCAAATATTGCTACTTGAATAGTATATTGTCTAGGTGTATATTCTTGACCTAACTGTTTTGTTTTCTCTCTTACCATCTTAAATGTATAAGGGGCATATTTGTCATAAATATTTAGGACACTTCTAGAAATATATTTATAAAACTTCTCTCCACTACTTCTTCTATAAATAATCATAAATAGAAGTATAAAAAGAATAAGAACAATTTCCCAGTACATAAGTCACCTCCTAAATCTATATAATTTCTATATTTTCACTTTCTTTTAAAGTTTCACTCTCTTTAACAAAAGTCTCTCTTGGTAAATAAATACCTTGTGCATCCAAATAATCTAATAATCTCTTACTTGGATTATGATATACTTCCACTCCATCCATTCCTTTAGAGTAAAGTACATTACATCTTGCTTCATTATCATCATCTACATAGAACTCTGCTACTTCAACAATTTCTCTTTGGAATCTTCCATACTTTTTACTCATGTAGCCTTTTACATGTACACCTAAGTGTATATATCTATGTATTGTTTTTAAGAATTGATCAACATCTAGGTTTGTTTCAAGTAAGCTATATAAACGCATTGGAATACCACTAGCTTTATCTGAGTGAATTGTACTTAATATATTGTGTCCACTTGAAATTGAGTTTCTAACCGCAGTAACAGCTTCTGCACTACGAACCTCTGACAATAATATCCATCTAGGGTTTTGTCTCATGCAGGTAACTAGTACATCACTATAACTTGCTATATTGTTAGTCTTCATTGCAACAATATCTCTATGAGGAAATATCTTGTCAAGGTGAAGTTCCAAAGTATCTTCTATTGTTATAATTTTTTCATTTTCTTTGGTATGACTTGCTAAATATTTAACAAGTTCTGTTTTACCACTACCAGTTTCACCACTAACTATAATGTTACAGTGTCCTTCAACACATTTAAACAAGAAGTCATGCATTGGTAAACTTACATAGTGTTCATTTATTAGTTTTTCTTTATTAAGTCTTATTTTAGCTGGGGTTTTACGAATAACACAAGCTATTCCATTTGTAGCAATTGAATCATGCACAAAGTTAAGACGCAATTCTGCACTTTCAGCATCCAAAAACGGACTAGCCATATTGAATGTTTTACCCATTACGTTCGAGCACTGAAACGCAAGTTTTTCCATAAGAGCATTATTTATATCAGGTCTTTCTACACTTATAACACCTTTACTTAAACTCTTAAGCCACACTCTTCCACCATTAGAATAAGATATATCTGTAATATCATCATCATCTAAAAATTCTTTTAACGGTCCCCAGTTAATCTGATCAAATATTGTGCTATTCATAATATCTCCCTTTCTATTCTTTTTTTATTTACTTACTCAATAGTTGAAATTTGACTATCATTTGCTTGTTCTGGCAATATAACTGTTTGACTAAGTATATAATTTTGTAAATATTCACTACTTACTTCTGTTGCTTCAGGATTTAAACTATACTCTTTATTTCTTGGTACAGGTATAATTTCACCATTTAAGTAACTTGCTTTTCTAAGAAGTAAATGCATGCTTTCTGGTACAGCAAATATTAAACTGTTAGGTGCTTTTAATTCCCCACTGTTTTCAAACACATGGTTTCCACTTGCATCTTTTACAGCAAGTACTTCAATACTCTTAATAAGTTTACCTAAAAGTAACTTTCCAGTTTCATCATATGTACTATAATATAAGTCAATATAGTTTCCTGGGAAAATTGAGTTACCATATGTAGTTTCAGTATTAACACTTAAACTAACTACAGTATATCCAGTAGGAATATTAGCCCATGCTGAATCTGGCATTTGATCCCAAGTTACTATTGTACTACTATAAAACACACTTCCTTTTGGAATAACAGTGTTATAGTTAGCATACTTACCTACTATTTCATTAGCAAACTTAATAGTATTATCACTAACCATGCTACCTGGAATTTCTAAATACCCAATCATATCCTCTGTAATTTGTGTACGAGGTTGTATTTCCACCTTTGCATATGGAACCTTTATAGGTTTAGTTTGCTGTTTAATTCTATAGTTATATCCAAAATATAACACCAAAACTGCTGCAAACACACAAATAATAGTAACAGTATTCTTATTACTAAAAAATCTTTTTAATGAAATTATTAACTTATTCATAACTCCTCCTTTATTCTAAATACAATTATACAAAAAAATACTTATAAAATCAATTATAAGTATTCATTTTTTTAATTTTTTTAATAGTGAATAACATACCTTACAGTTTTAACTATTGTTTCTCCTGCACCTATCGTTCCACTCCAACTAAATGCTAAACCAGAATCTTCTCCATAAGTACTTGAATTATTTGAAGAGTTGTTATATCTATTTTGCATTCTACTTCCGTAATGTCCAATCCACGTTGTCGTAGCAGTAGGATCAAATAAATATTCAACCCAATAATTACCATATCTTGCTGTATACATTCTATTATTACTATCTTTATAAAGTACTATGTGATCATTTCCTACTAAATATATATCAGCTGTTGAAGAAACAGAATAGCTTTTTGTTGAATTACTATTATTTTTAATTATGTAGTTAACTGCAAGAGAATCCCCTATATTTGTTGCAAGTATACTAATAGTTACTCCGTTATAAGTTTCACTTCCACCATTAACATTTGATGAAAAGGACCTTTTTTGACCATCAATAATATATTCAGTATCATATCCATTATAAGCATAGGTTGTTTTCATTCCATTAGATGTACCTGATTGTTTATTAACAATTGTAACATCATATCTTCCGCCTGGCTTTGCAACAAAATAAGGATAATTATCAGCAGTTATTTCAGGAATACTAACGGTACAAGTCTGACTACCTACTACATTACTTAAATTAATAATATTATTGTTTAAAGTAGCAGTTGCGCCTTTTGAACAACTTACTTTCATATCTTTTGTTGTATATCCAATATTAGCATATATAGGGATTTGTGCTGTTTCACCATATTCCACTTCAACCGGATTAGTCATTGTAGTCCCGCCATTTATTACATTTATAGTTACTTTATATTTTCCACGTTTTAAAGTAACATCGCATATCTGATCACTGTTAACATTACTTACTACTATTTTGTTACCACTTCTACTTCCAGTAGCACCTCCAGAACACACTACTGTTGGGTCTTCTAAAGTATACCCGTCAGTTGCTTGCACTTCAAATGACACGCTTCCTCCAGGTACTGATGCTTTTATTTTGTCTCCTATTACCTGTCCTGTTCCACTGTTCATTGTAAGTGTTACACTTTTTCCAACAGCAAGTTTTGCATTACAGCTTGTATTTCTTCTAACATTACTAACAATAACTTGATTATCTTTTGTTTCAATATTAACGCCGTTGTCCCCACATGTTACAGTAGACCCTTCTACTACATAAGGTACTGGTGAGTTTACTTCAAAGATTACTCTTCCTTCATAACTAGTATATTTTGTTTTACCTAAAACTGTACCTTTGTCAGTTGTTAAGTCAACTGCTAAAACGCTATCATTCTGACTATACTTAGTTTCAAGTATTCCACTCATTACTGTTCTTATATCAAAGTTTACAGTTGAGTCACTTGTTATAGTCTGACTTCCCGTTTCCGTTTTAACAACTACTGTTGCTTTAGGTGGGTTTTCGTATATCTCATAGAAATCTAATGTGTATTCTTTACTATCATTTATACTTTCTGCAAATCTTCTAGTAAAATTTTCAACAAACTTACTTTCTATCATTCTTATCTCGCCAGTTTTTCTATATAAGCCATAATCTATACTATCTATCATTGCAGCTTCCATTACTTCTTTAGTTAAGTAATAGTTTTCTTCACTTGTACTTGTTAAATTCTGTACAAGTATCATTATTGCTATAGTAAGGAGTCCTAGTACTATAAACAAATAAGACCAAAAAGTTTCTTTCATATACTACCAACTCCTTTTATAATAATATAAGTTATTACTAGGTATATTAACGTTCTTACTAAATAAGTTACTATACTTAGCTCTAAATTCATTCAAGAAAGTACTTGTACATCTTAAATTTTCATCACAGTTAAGTGAATAATCTAAATAATTACTATTCGAATTATAATTTCTTATTGTTTTCATGGCATCATGACTTAATGTAATACTATACATAGGTTCTTTTTTAGTCCATACATTTTCCCCATTTTTTTGTATTTCATTAATAACTTGTATAGCATTTGTTGTTAACCAGTTTTGTCCAATATTTCTAGTGTTTTTATTTAAATCAGAATAATTTGGACTAAACTTTGAATTAGGAAATATATCACTTAAATTTATATTTCTAAAGTATACACCTAGTCCAGTACCATAGTTATACCCCTCACATTCTTCTTCAGTTCCACTACAAGGATAACATACATGGTATCCATCATTACAGTCATATATTGTTAACTCGTTTATAACATCATAACTACAAGTGTATTTTCCGTCAGACATATGTCTATTATTAGGTTTACCACTTTCTCCTAAGTTACTATAGTCAAGCTTAATTCCATAGTTACCTGTAAGTCTAGTAACACCTACTGGATATATATGTTTATCAAGTTCTATCCAGTATCCTACATTATCCTTATTTGTAGATGTTTTACCAGTAAACACTTGAGTATAAAATTCCGCATCTTGATAGTGTACTGTTTCAGTTTCCACTACTATATTAGCTAGTTTATTTTTAGGAATAACTAATGTGTTCTTAGTACATCTTGCAGAAGTTTCACTTCCTGTACAAGACCAATAATTAATATTATCAGTTGTACCAGTTAAATATGGTGTCCTACTAAGATCATATAAAGAGCCATCACAGTCTTCTTTACAATAGTCTTTCCATGCTTCTTTATCACTATATCCAATTGTAACAGCATAGTTTTTAGTTTGTTCATTAACTATATCAACGTCATAATCTTCTCCATATCCATAGTTTTCTTCATAATCTATTTCTATCTTATTTCCAGGTTTGTAATTATTAACTATAGATTTGTAAGTTTTTAAGTTAGCTCCAGTTGTATAGTTTCCATTAGCGTTAGTTGTATAATATGGTCCATATTTATTTTTAGTATAAACAGCAGTTGTAGTTATACCACGATTATTGTTATTATTATCACTCATAAAGTTACAGTCTTGTATTTGATATAATAGTTTGTCTCTATATTCTAGTGCGTTTTTATAATTATTTAATGCCGATGCATAAGGACTTCTTACCACTTGATCAGTTGGGGCAATTGGACCAGAATTACAGTATCCTGAACAACATGAAGCACTACAATAATATGAACCACTTTTTCTATTTGTAGCTTCCACTCTTGAAGTTGCAGCATTAGCATTTGTTGATGTGTAGTAAAAACCACTCCAAGTCCATACTGTATAAGTAGTATCACAACTATTACTACATCCACTATCACAACATACAGACCTTGTACACCCCGGATTTTTTTCTGTTGCGCATGATTCAGTACAAGAATGATCACAGCAGCCACTTGAAGAACCACATGGACCGTTATGGCTTGTTGCTACATATTGTGTAATATGGTTATATGTTGCTTCCATATCTTTTAATGTATTCCAAGTACTTAATACATTAGCATCTGCTTGTTTATATTGTGCTAACCAGTTATCATAATCAACTTCACTAGAACATTGTTTTCTAGAAAGTATTACTGTACTTAAGTAAGCTTTACCTGAATAATAACTACCTACACTATGTTGAAAAGCTTGTCCTGCATAAGCAGTCTCTTTATCCATAAAACTAAATATTAATGTTTCTCTACAGTAAACTTTACAAAATTCGTTTTCATATTCAGTCTTTCTATATTCTTCTTTGTATTTATCTTCTGAGTTAAGTATATTACACATTGTTGCATCTTCTATTCTACCAGTAGTTGAGTCTTCACAGTCATCTGGCATATTTTCTTCAAGTTCTGGTTTAGGACAATATGTATTATCTGTAGGTTCTTCACATTCTTCACTAAATCTTTCTTTAGTACATTCACTACCATCTTTACATATATATTTTCCACCTGGCGCAATACTACAAGAATTATCAGGTGCACATAAATCAAATTCTTGAGTTGAAGCATTGTTGTTTGTTCCGGTTTTTTTAGTAACCATTACACTAGCTTTAGCATTTCTATCAAACACATACATATCTTGATATTTACTAGGATTATCTATTGCTTTATAATATCCTATTTTAGATATTGCATCATATGAATTTGTATAAAATATTTCAGCTTTTACTTTAGCACACTCATTTGCTTCTAATTGTATAGTCGCTGTTATACACATTTTACTATTATCACTTTCACACGGTGAAGTTGTTATATTACCTGCGGGTATTTCTTTTCCATTAGAAAGTTTTATACTACTAATTGTTGTACCTGTAGGGAAATTACTTTCAAATTCTAGTATTGCTGTTTTTGTATATGTATTATATGAAGAATGTTTATGAGTTACACTAGGACTCCACATATCATATCCACTTATTACTTTTTTATATATCAAAATAGCATTAGCTAGAGCTGTACTAGAAGTAGAGTCTGCATATATAACACCGATTTTAGTTTTAGTTGTCCCTCCTGCATAACCATAATTTGTTATTTCATCCACTGTATGTTTATATATATTTGCATTAGAATATTTTTTAGAAGAAGCTGAGTCCCACCATCCTTCATTATCTCCATAATGCGCACTTAAGAATCTTAGTGCTGTAAGTATTGTTAAATAGTCTCCATTATATTCTTGATTACCAATCATTACTGCTGCAGCAAGCGCACATGATTTATCAGAGTTACTCTTTGTACAAGCTTTCTTACTAACATCATACTCTGCTGCTAATTTATAGTTTTGAGCCTTAAATATTCTACCTGGGTTTACACAGTAAGCTGCTGCTCCATCAGAAGTTTGATATTGATTTTGAACTAGTTTCTTTTTAGATGTATGATTTGTACCACTAGTACTAGAACTCCATGTACAATAATATCTCTTTGTATTAGTTTTAGTATAACTAGAGTTAGAACTAGCACTTAAATCTAAATTTTGATGCCATACACCATACCCTACTTTATCAACGTATCCTGGGTCACTCCCACAGTGACTATCATATACTTTAAAGTTAGAGTTAGATATATTAAAAGTTGTTTGTCCACCAGCTATTAAATTACAACGTGCCTTCTTAGTACCAATTGCAGCGTCTTTACAATTGTTTTGACTTTTAGTTTTAGTACGTCCCCATCTAGCAACTTGATTACAACTAGATATTTTACTTTGCCAAGTACTAGTAAGCTTTGATGTATCAATTCCACAAGTAGTCTTACATGAAGAATACCAGTATTGATAATTATTTTGATTACAATCTATATTGTATTTACCTTTTTTAGACTCAGCTGTTAAAACTACCTTACCATTTTTAACTACTCCGATTAAATATCCTGACTCAGTATTACCATCCCACCAATTATAGTCAGCATACAAAGGATTTACGTGTCCATTTCCTTGTATCTTAAGAGTATCAGCAAGAGCATCAGTCTTTAATGGAATTAAAGTTAAACCAGCTAATAACAATATTTTTAAATACTTCTTATACATATTGTTTCTTCCTCCTTTTAAATATAATAATTCTAACTATATAAATAATAGATATCACAAGAAATGGTATTAAAACGTACAAGTAATACATTTTTACATAATCTTTAAAAGTATAATGCACATCTAACTTAGCTGCTTCTTCATTTACTAAATTAATAAACTCAGTTAATGACATATCTTTAACATCATAAAATGGATTACAATACTTTATTGTATCATACCTATCATTACATACTTCATTTGATACAAATATATTGTACTTATTTGTACTAAAATTTATATTCCTAAGTATCTTATTAGAGCAACTTGTATCCGTTGTATAAACTTTAGCTGAATAATTAATTTTCTCAGTAACAGTTTTACTTTGAATAACTAACACTCCATCAGTAAAATTATCTTTTGTATAAACATCCACATCATCGTTATAATCATTAGTTACTTCTAGATATAACTCGTCACTCAAGCCATAAAACTCAACTTCACTTTTAACATCATCATAGTCATAACTTTCAAATATTGAATATTCTATATCATTTGCAAGTATTTGTGAATCATTACAGCTTGCTTCTAACTTACTTAAACTCATGAGTATAGTAAGCATTAAAAACATACAAATTTTTTTCATAACTCTTACCTCCACTATCATTACAAAATAATTATAACAAATTTATTCTAGTTTGTACATAACAAAAAGAATAGTTTTTCGCTATTCTATTCAATTCCACGCATTGTTTTTACCTATATTTTAAATTTTTTTATTTTATATTCCATGTTTAACTTTTCTATAAATTGTACTAAAAATACCAAATGTAATTCCACTTGTTAGAATTACTAAAAGAACTGGTATCCATGCTTTTTTAGCAAAATCAACTACCTTTTCAAAGAACGTTAATTCTTTTACTACAGTTTTATCATTAGCTTCATCATCTGGTTTGTTATCATTTTCAGATTTATCAATAAGTCTTAAAAACTCACTTTCAGTTATCTTGTATTGTAAAAACTTATTACTACACACATTCAAATTTTCATGTCCAATACATCTATTACTTCCATAAAAAGGGTTAACATAAGGAATAGTCAAATTAATAACTCTTAAATCTAGCATTGCACATTCTGAAGTATCACTTCCCTTAATTGATACTTTCATGCTTTTTCCTTCTTCTAGTGAATTTAATTCCACACTTTCATTAGCTGGAGCATATTCCATATTATTATAAATTAACTTCATTTCAGGTGTTACATTATAAAAAGTTAGTTTAAAAGTATTATCACTCATATATTCATAATTATAGTCAACATAACTAGATAAAGTAATTAAGTTAACTTTCTCAGTATAATCACACTCTGCATTCAAAATAATATTAAAACTAAATATCATGACTATTAACATCAATATCTTTTTCATATCACACACCCTTTACCATACTTAAATTATAGCAAATAAGACTTTAATTATCAATAGTTTTAATCGCGTCTATAAAAAAACAGTATCAAATTTTACTTTGAATACTGTTATAATCTTAGCATCCACTTGTTGTTTCTTTTATTGTGTATGGTGCGCTTGCCGAGCCATCTCCACCACTTGTCTTGACACAAGATTTGAGAGAAATGGCCGGACGCACACCGTAAGAGTTGTAGACGTAGTTGTTGTAGTTCAAGCTGCCAGGGTCGGACGAACCGTACACGAAGAACACGCTAGCGCCGCGGCCATTCCAATAGCTAGGAGACAACAACCACCACCAGGTTGAGTTTGTAGAACTTCCGTTTGCACTATTATAATAATACCATGTTGGTGCATCTGTTGCCCATAGTCCACCTGCAAATGATATTTCATCTGCTGTCATTAATGCTATTGGATATGTTAGTTTCCCGTTTCCTGTACTTGTGTCTACTGTGAATTTGTCTTCTGTTGCTTCACAGTCATATTTTGGTGTCTTATTATTTATTAGTCTAGTGTAAGCTCCAAAGTATGTATAATCTGATACTGTATATGTTCTATCATTACAATATACTGCTGTTGTACTTAAGTATTTTGTATACCCTTTTGCTTCTAAGTTGCTTGTATACCAGTTATCTATTGTTGTTTTTATTGTACTAGAGTTTGTTTGGTTAGTTCTAGCATTTGGTATACTTCCTAGGCTACCATACATATAACTTACATATGCTATATTATCTACATTACTATTAAATGCTGATGTTCCTATATAAGCATTTTCTGCTGTTGTACTTGTGCCATGGTACAAAAGTCTTACACTACCATCTGAGTTTGTTCTTATTATTCTCCAGTATAAGTCTTGATTACTTGCATTCTTTCCAAACTTTACCCAGTTATCTGTTGCATTTCCTGCAAAATAATATACTGTTTTACTGTCTTCAGTAGAAGTATATAATGTTTTTGTATTGGCTGTTGTTAAAGTTTCACCAAAGTTTGCTCTTGCTCCTGGTCTTGTTGACTTATCTGCTAGTAGTTTATCACTTAAAGTCATTTTATTAAATGTTACAGTACAAGTCCTTGCACTTGTTACATTTTTAACAGTTAGTGTCGTTCCACTTAATGTTCCACCTGTACAACTTACTGTAGGATTACTTGAAGAGTATCCACTGTTTGGACTTATTCCTGTAAATGTTGCGCTATTTCCATACGCTACTGTCTTTGTAGACGAACCAGTACCATTTGTAACATTTAAAGTTACTGAATATGTATTTTGTGTCCAACTTGCTATTAATTCTTGATTTGCAGGTGTTTCTACTACAGATGTAGAAGTATATTTTGTATTTGTTGTTTTATTTGTTCCGTATATTGAATAATTTGTATATTTTGTTGCATTATTGTTTGTATTTCCAGCATAACCTGAATATACTAATATTCTTATGTCATGCGAAGTATCTATATTGCTTGGCACCGGAATTTCATAATTGACATTTGTTCCAAATGAATTTTCAATTCTATATAAATCTTTTGAAGATGTAAAATCATATAACAATGTCGTAAATTCAGTAGCTGTTCCACTAGTTAATTCAGCTTTATCTATATTAATCCAATATGTTACCCCAGGTTTTAATCCAGAAGATACAACACTTGTATAATTCCATGCGTCATTTAAACTGTTCAAACTAAAAGTATTACTATATATTTTGTTATACCATCCATTAAATGTATAACCTGTTCTTGTTGGTGTTGGTAAATCTCCATAAGTACTTCCGTATGTTACATTTTTGGTTGTTGTACTTACACTTCCACCATTAGGATTAAATGTTACTGAATATGTATTTGCTGTCCAATTAGCAACTAATTTATGGTCACTTGGTGTTGTTACTTTTGTACTTGATGTTGCTTTAAATGGTGTTGCTACATTTCCTTCTTCTATCTTTAACCATTCTATTTGAAAACCTGAGTTTAATGTAGGTAATGCTTCATATAATAATATGAAAATTCTTTCTTTACTTGCTAAAGAAAATGTTGTTTGTACTACTGTAAATTCGCTTTGTGATATATTGAAAGCACTAGTAAAAGAATTATAAACAGATAATTGAATTCTACTAGTATTAATTCCTTTAACTTTCATACTTAGTGTATATGTTTTATTTAGTTCCAGTAAATTTAATGACTCTGTACTTTCCCATATTAGTCCTGGTGTACTATCCGTTTGATTATATATAACTTGATAATATCCATTACCTTGACTCACTGTTACATTTTGATTTGGTTTCCATATGTTAGTGTTTGTATTTGAAAAATCTCCATATGGCATAATATTTGGCCCGTACCATCCATTAAATGTATATCCTGTTCTTGTTGGTGTTGGCAACTCTCCGTATGTACTATCATATGTTACAGTTTTACTTGTTGTACTAACACTTCCGCCGTTTGCATCTAATGTTAGTGTATAACTTTCAGGTGTTAATGTTATTGTACAACTTTGTGCTGATGTTACATTTGATATTGTAAATATGTTTCCTGAAAGTGTTCCATTACTACAAGTATTACTTGATAAAACTAACTTATATCCTGTGTTAGGTGTTATTTCATATGTTGCATTTTCTCCCCTTGTTATCATTTTACTTGGTAATGCTGCACTTCCATTTACTACATTTAACACTACTGCATATTCTGGCATCTTTAATTTAAATGGATCACTTACTGTTCCACTTCCTGTTACTGTTACATAATCTTGCAAATATACTGCTGGTCTTAAACTACTTGTTGTACTCGTTTCTTCTATTCCACCTGATGTTATATTTTTAATAGTTCCATTATCTAAGGCAAAATAACTTTCACTACTTGCTAAGTATGAATTTATTCCACCTAACATTTCATACTCACTTGTTGATATTAATCCTACTTTTGAATAACTACTACTTGTACATGATGTATTTGTACAAGCAAATTTATCTGTTGCTAAAATATAATTATCAGGCTTTTCTAAAGTGTTATAAAATGAAGTTAAATCAGTTGATAGAGTACTTTTTGTTGTTGTGCTTACTTGGTTTGATACTATCTTTGTTCCTATACCATTGTAAGTTCCTAGTATTCTCCAAATATTTTTTGTATTATCTTCATTTATTGGATACTGTGCATAGTTGTTAGTACTTTCTCCACCATAGATATTATTTGTTGTTTCTTTTTTTACTACATTTGTAAGTGTATCATTATAACTTATTACATTATCTGCTTTTTCTGTTATTCTAGTATATCCACTTGCAACTTCTGTTAATTCGTTGTTTGGAAAACCTCCTGTTACTGTGAAGTCTACTGTTACATCTGTAGTTGCTGATATAACTACTTTTATTACTTTTTCATATGTTCCTACATTGTTTTCACTTATCTTTCCTGTTGGTAACCAGCCAGTGTTACTCGCATATTTTACTGTACCAGTACCTTTTGTGATTTTATAGTCTACTCCATACTTAGTATCTATTTTGTTTAAACTTGTTACTTTTAAAAGTGCTATTGAAGTGTTACCTGACGGGACATTTACAGTCTTACCATTTGCTGTAGCATCACTTGCTGTTATATCTATTCCGTATGACAAATTGCTAACAAGCATTTCAGTAGCTCGGTATGAGTCTGACGTATATATAAATGTACCATATGAAAGACCTAGGACTAACGTAAAAATTATTCCTAGTACAATTATTGATTTACTAATATTTTTGAACATAATTATTCCTCCTCAAAAAACTTTTCTATTGGTACATTTAGTACTTTGCTAATCATATATAAGTTATATATACTTACTCCCATGTTATTGTTATCACTCTCTAGGGCACCTATAAGAGGTGTTTTCGCGCCAATTGCTTTGGCTAACCCTGCTTGTGTTAACTTGTTTTTATTATAAGCATTATATATTAATCTATACTTTCTTACGTTCCTACCTACAAGTTTTTTTAATTCTTCATTTGTCATTTTGTTACTCCCTTCTTGTACGACAAAAAATGGGTAGACTAAGTCTATCCAATATATTTAGACACATGAAAACTAGAGTTATTTAGCTTATTTAAATACCCCCCCCATTTTGTAGTTTTTTAAGTACTAAAAATGCGTTTTTCATATGTATTCTCCTTATTTTTCTAATAGTCTGAATATTTTTTTATTCTCTATTACGTAAATAATCTTATCAAAAAAAGACACTTTTTTCAAGTACATTTCTTAAATTTTCACATACTTTTTATCACGTCTATAATATATTCTTCAATTTTTCTAGGATTATAATCTAACTCTTTACTAGCTAGTTCATGACTAAAATTACTATTAGTATTTAATGTTTCTAAAGAAAGTATAGTTATCAAATCACATTCATGTATATAAGTAACCATTTAATTAAAGACGTGTTTATTTCTAAATTTATACTTTTATATCCTTTAATTTTATAAAATATGTTAGTCAAATCTTTTATAGAATAATACTTATTTGACAAGATATACGCTTTAATCTTACTTCACTTTCAGCATGAATTACATACACGTTTTTATAGTTTTTCACGTCAAAAAGCTTACTCAAAGTTTCTTTATATTTAACGTCTCCTTTATATATTTGACACCTAAGATCTTTTAAAATTATACTATTATTTCTAACTAAACACCTTATATCAGCATTTTTATTTTGTAGTAATCTAACAATATTGTTTCCCAAAAATCCCCCAGCGCCTGTAATAATGTAAACATCTTTAATAATTATCATTCACTTTTACATTATTTATATCATTTTTCTTCAAAGTGTGGTATTATATTTAACACACAACGGAGGCAGTTATGGATGTTTATGAAGATATTGAAAAAGCTAAAAGAGTTATAAATTATAGTAAGTTCACTCATGTGGGTTACAACTTAATATACCCTTTTACTACAGAAAACTTAAACGGTTACATGAATAAGTTAGACTTTAAAAATAAAAAAGTCTTAACAGTTGGCTCAAGTGCTGACCAAATATTAAATACATTTTTACTAGGATGCAAAGACATTACTTTACTTGATATTAACCCATTTGTAAAATACTACTTTGACTTAAAAGTTGCTGGCTTATTATCTCTTCAAATAGACGAATTTTTAGCTTTCTTTACTTACAACAAAGGACTATTTAAAAATAAAAAATCTTTTAACTATGAAACATTTAACAAAATTAAAAATTATTTAAATGAAAACTCATACATTTTTTGGAATACATTATATAAAGAATATGATAATTGTGGTTTGATAATAAGAAAAAAATTATTTACTATGGACGAATACAAAGAAAAAGTAGTGTCTTTATCAAACAACTACTTAAGAAGTATAGAAAACTATAATTTAATTAAATCTAATATTGAAAATTGTAACCCTTTATTTGTAACGAGTGACATAAGAAATGTTAGTAACCTACCTAAAGAAAAATATGACTACATATTCTTATCAAACATATCAAGTTTCATTGAAAAAATGTATACAGATAGTGTAAAAGGTTTCAGAAAAAACATCTATGAGTTACAAAATTATCTTAATAAAAATGGCTTAATATACATGGCATATCTATATGATTTTACAAAAAACACTAAAACTAGACCTTACTGGGACATTATACATGATATAGATTTCATAAAATTCATGTTCGAAAATAATACCATATCAATTGAATATTTTACTGGAGTTAATGGACTTGAATATAAAAATGAAAAAGATACCGATGCAGTTTTAATATATAAAAGATAGAATTTTTTCAAATTTTGATATATAATTAATTAAGAGGTTTTTATATGAAAAAGAAAATTTTAATAAGTTATGTAAGCTACTCAAATACTTCTAAAAGTGTAGCATATAATATTTATGATAAATTAGATAAAAACAAATATATAGTAAGTTTAATAGATTTAAGCGAATATGGAAGTAAGATAAATATGTTTAGTAACTTTCTTTTCAAAAATAATCTAGAACTTTTAAGTGGTCTGTTTTTAAAATTAGTTAATAATAAACTATTAGCGCTTAGTTATGAAAAACAATCTATAAAATGTTTTGATAGTGAAGAATTAAGGTCTATTTTTAGTACATACAACCCAGATTTAGTTTTAACTACACACTACTGTGCAAGCTATATCGTAACATATTATAATAGACTTAGAATAACTAACACTAAAGTTATTAGCATAGTAACAGATTACACAGCACATACTAGTTGGATAATGAACGCTAAAGAAATAGATAAATATGTAGTAAGTAATGAAATTATAAAAAGCGATTTTATTAAAAAAAGTGTAGACAGTAGTAATATATATTCATATGGCTTACCTAGCAATTTAGCTAAGACAACCGATGACTATGAAACAACTTTAAGAAAGTATAGTTTAAAAAATGATAAGCCTATTTACTTATTCTTTATAGATATTGAAAGAGGTTTTGAATATTTTAAGACTATAATTAAAAAAGATTCACCAGTTTACTACATTATTGCAACAAGTAAAAATACTACTTTAAAATCTAAATGTGAAGAATATATATACAAAAATGAAATTAAGAATGTATTAGTTCTAGGTTACACTAAAGACATAACTAGCTTAATAAGCGTAAGTAATGTTATAATATCAAAACCAGGTAGTTCAACTATAAACGAGTGTATCTTGATGGGTAAACCATTAATTTTAACCCCACCATCCAATAGTAGCGAAGTTTTTAATATGAAGTACATTTTAAAAAATCACTTTGGCATGAAAGCACCTACACCACTTTCTCTTAAAAGGAAGATAAGTCTTTGTTTAAACTATCCATTTATAATAAACTCATATAGAAACAAGCTTAAAAAGATATCTTCTGTATCTTCCACAGAAAAAATATGCAAATTGATTTATGATACAATAAACGAGTAAATTAAATCTAGGCAAAAATTAATAATTTGCCTAGATTTAGTAAAAAAGTCACACATTTAGTGTGGCTTATTTTAATTACTATAATTTTTAAAATAATTCTTAATTAATATTACAGGTGTTCCTTTGTCTCCACTTCCACTAGTTAAATCACACAAACTTCCTATTAAATCAGTGTATCTTCTAGGTGTAGTACCTTGACTTACCATTGACCCTTTTAACTCACTTTCTTTTCTTTTAATCTCATTTTTAATTGCTTCGTTTAACTCATCCCCTCTTAAATTAGAAAACTTATTATCAGATAAATATTTAAGTTTAATCTCATTTGGAGAACCTTCTAAACCTTCAGTATAAGCTGGACTTACAACTGGGTCAGCTAGCTCCCATATCTTACCAATCGGGTCTTTAAATGCACCATCTCCGTAAATCATTACTTCAACATCTTTATTAGTTTTTTCTTTAAACATAGATTTAACTTTATTAACGAAAACACTCCCATTTTCTGGAAACAACTTAACCTTTTCTTCAGTAGCCCTGTTACTACCTAAAAGTCCATATTTAGAATTATATCCACTTCCATCAACACTTTTGTTAAGTATATCAGCTAAAGTTAAAACATTCACTTTTTCTTTAGCTAAAATCTTTTCTTTTGTAGAAAATCTCGTATGAATATCTGCACATAAAATATCTTTAGTATAATTAACTACTACCTCAGGGTCATTTGAAAATACAAACTCTACTTCACAGTTCTCTTTTTTACAAATATCTCTATAAAAGTCTACCATATTAACACCTGTAAAAATATGCTTAAAGTCTCCAAACAACTCAGTGTACTCACTTTCTGACATAACATAATTAGATAAAGGAATTTTAGAATTATTTAGTTTTTCTTTATCTAAAATATCATTACCTACTTCATCTGAAGGATAGCTTAACACAAAAGTTATCTTGTCCATTGCACGTGCGAAAGCTGAAAGTAAAACAGCAAATCTATTTCTACTTAAAATTGGATAAACTATACCTAAGTGTCTAGTTTTAACTTTAGACTGTAAATCTTTGACAATATCATCAACTGTACAATAGTTACCCATACTAATCGAAACAACTGCCTCAGTTACAGCAATTATATCTTTATCTTCTAAAGGCAAATTTAACTCAGCACACGCATTAAGCACGCTGTTTACTGTGATTTCTGCTAAGTCATCTCCTTCTTTTATAACTCCAGTTCTTACTCCTATACTCATTGTTCCTACATTTTTCATATCATTCACTCTCCCTATTTATTGTATCAAATCTAATAATCAAAGAAAAGTATATTTACACATGTAAAGTAAAACGTTTGTAAATAAAAAGAACTAATTACTAGTCTTCATTAGTTCTGTAAGTCTACTTATCTCTTCTTCTTCCTTAAGTCTTTCAAATAAAGGAATGCCTTTTTCTATAACCTTATTACCACTTAAATCTTTATCACATGTTAATGAGTCAAACGCCTTATCTTCTTCACTAACATTTAATTGATTAAATATTTTCTCAGCGCTTTCTGGTATATAAGGCATAAGTAGTATAGCAACTTTTCTAATACTTTCGTACAAGTTATACATTACACTCTTTAACTCTTCAGTCTTGCCTTCTTTAAATAAAACCCAAGGCATAGTCTCATCTATATATTTATTTGTTCTTGAAACTATGTTCATTATGTGACTAAGTGCATTTTGAATATTTATGTTATTAACTTCTACTTCATACATCATTATTTCATTTCTAATATAATGATCTAATAACTTGTCAAACTCTGTTTGTTTAGTCCCCTTACTAATAACACCATCAAAATATTTATTAATCATCGCAATTGTTCTATTAACAAGATTTCCTAAGTCATTGCAAAGTTCTGTATTATATATTTGTATAAATGAACTAGGTGTAAACTCTCCATCTTGCCCATAAGGTAAGCTTCTTAATATAGTATATCTTACTGCATCTACTGAATAGGATTCAGCAAGTACATCAGGATATATTGTATTTCCCTTACTCTTACTCATCTTACCATCTTTCATCATTATAAAATCATGAACAAAAAGTTTTTTTGGAAGCGGTAAATCTAAAGCCATCAAAAATATAGGCCAGTATATAGCGTGAAACCTTAATATATCTTTTCCAATTATCTGTACATTAGCAGGCCAATACTTCTTAAATAACTCTTCATTATCACTATTGTATCCTAAAGCAGTAATATAATTAAGTAATGCATCAAGCCATACATACATAACGTGTTTAGAGTCATTAGGTACAGGTATTCCCCAGTCAAAAGTAGTTCTAGAAATACATAAATCTTCTATACCAACATTAATAAAACTATTCATTATCTCATTCTTCTTAGTAACAGGTACTAAAAAGTCAGGATTTTCTTTATAAAATTCTTTTAATCTACTTTCGTACTTCTTCATATTAAAGAAATAAGTCTCTTCTTCAACTTCTTTAACTTCTCTACCACAACTTGGGCACATTCCATCTACTAATTGACTATCTGTATAGAACGTCTCACATGGAACACAATATTTTCCCTTATATTTTCCTAGATAAATATCTCCTTGATTATAAAGTTTTAGAAAAGCCTTACTTACACTTTCCATGTGACTTTTATCAGTTGTTCTAATAAATCCAGTATTTGTTATATTTAAAAGTTTCCATAATTTTTTTGTATATTCTGCTACTCTGTCAACATACTCTTGAGGAGTAATTCCCTCTTCTATGCTCTTCTTTTGTATCTTTTCTCCGTGTTCATCAAGACCAGTTAAAAAGTACACGTCTTCACCTTTTTGTCTATGATATCTTGCTAAAGCATCAGCTAAAATTGTTGTATAAGCTGTTCCGATATGAAATTTACCACTTGGGTAGTATATCGGTGTTGTTATATAAAATGTTTTTTCCATTTTTATCACTTCCTTATTAATATTATAAATTTTATTCTTGTTAAAGTCAATTGATGTGTCTCATTCTGTTAGTTAAATTTCTTAATTTTATTCTAGTATCTCTTTTAGTTAAATCGTGACTAAATAATAAATTAAGTTCCAAAGTATGAAGTACTACATTTACACTATAAAAATATGAATACTTGCCATAATTTTCTCTAATATCAGAAGATACATAATCATATAAGTTAATACACTCTTTCTTTAGATAATCTTTTTCTTCTTCACTAATCTTTATATCAAAAAGCACATTTGTAATTTCGTATAAGTCTCTATTACTTAGTTTGTCATAGCCTTCAAGTAACTTTTTTGACTCGTTTATTACTTTTTCAATATAAAGAGTATCAGTGTTCTCATACATATCTTTTTTATAGTCCAAAACCATTATTCCCACATCCTTTGATTAATATATAAAAACCCTCTTAAAGAGGATTAATATTCAAAATGGTGACCTGTACGGGATTTGAACCCGTGGATGCAAGCTTGAGAGGCTTGTGTGTTAACCATTTCACCAACAGGCCAGTTCACGCATATAATTTTACCATATGCGTGATTATTTTTCAATTAGAATTTACTAATTCTTTCTTTAATTCTATCTTTTCCAAGAAGTTTTAATATTTCGTATAAGTCAGGTGTCATTGTTCTATTAGTAACACTTACTCTTATAACTTCACATGCATGCGCAACTGAACCTTTGTAATTTTCAGGGTTTTTCTTATACTCCTTAGTTTCACTTGCAAAACCAAACTTTGGACACATTTCTTTTATTTTATTAAACCACATTTGCTTGTCGTCATCTTCATCATACACATTATCTATATAATACTCAAGTAACTCTTTAGAATAGAAGTCCTTTCTTTCAAAAGTTTTTTCTTCATTAAAGAATAACTCATCATACATATAACCTATTTCTCTTTTAACAGCACTAAAGCTTTCAATATCTTTTCTAGGTCTTTCTACTTCTCTTTCAATGTTTAAAACATTAATTGTATAATCTTTATATTTATTAATTAACTCATTAAATTCTTTATCATAAGTTTTTGACCAAGTATCTACTAAATTAAATACTTCTTCTGCTTTTAATCTACTAATATAATTTTTAGAAATGTTAATAAGTTTTTCTAAGTCATATAATGAACCACTTGTACTCATTTTATCAAAAGTAAATTTGAAATCTTTATGAGTTTTGTCAGGGTTAGCCATAAACCACTCTTCAAAGTTAGAGTTAACTAAAGTTGCAAAATATAATTTAATTGCTTCAACAGGAATTCCTCTTTCATGATAAAATGCTACAGCTGCTTCTGGGTCTTTTCTTTTACTAATCTTTCTTACTTTATCTCCATCTTTTTTATTAAGTGGAAGTAAATGTGCAAATTTTGGTGCTTTAAAACCACATGCATCCCATATCTCTAAATGATAAGTTAATGAAGAAATATATGAGTCATCTCTTGTAACAGTAGTAACTCTCATGTAATGGTCATCACACACATGCGCAAATGCATAAGGTGGTACTCCATCACTTTTAATTAAAACTTGATCTATATCATTTTCTGGAAGTTCAAGTTTTCCTTTAATTAAATCATTAAACTCTACTTTTTTATTAAAGTCTCCCATACTTTTAAGTCTTAAAACCCACTTATCTTTATTTTCTAAATGTTTTTTAATCTCTTCCATTGATAAATTTCTACACTTTGCATAATGTCCATAATACCCTATTCTGTCTTTAATTTCTTCTTGATGTGTTCTCATTTCTGTTAATTCTTCTTCTGTACAGAAACATGGATATGCTCTTCCAATACTAACTAAGTATTTAGCAACAGTATGATAAATATTTAATCTATCTCTTTGTTTATATGGTCCATAATTACCACCTGTAACTGGACTTTCATCTATTATGTAATTAAATTCTCCTAAATCATTTACAATGTGCTCTATTCCATTTTCAATTGCCCTTTTCTCATCTGTGTCTTCAATTCTTAATATAAATACACCATTACTTTGATGTGCAAAAACTTCTGGTATAAAAGCAGCATACATATTTCCCATATGCATTCTTCCAGTTGGACTAGGTGCAAAACGGCATACTTCTGCTCCTTCTGGTAATTTTCTTTCAGGATACATTTTTTCTAAATCTTCAATAGTAGTTGTCACTTCAGGATATAAAAGTTCTGCTAATTCTTTATAATTCATTTTTCTCACTTCCTTTAAAACATACTATTATTTTACTATATATTGTCTCATTTTACCATATTTTTTTAAATAAATATTGACATTTAAACGAAAATGTAGTAAAATAAAGTACAATTATGGGGGGGGGAATTTTATGATAACATTTAATGAATTAAATTATGTTAATTCAAGACCATCTAACTGTCCATATCCAGGAATTGGTTATGCTAAAGATGTAGCGGAAGAATTAAAATCAAGTTTTTCTGAATACAAGGAATACTATTTAAATAAGAAATACAATTTTTCTTTATCAAATGGAGAACAATTTGACCTTGAAATTCTAAAAAAGAATATATGTCATATGTTAGGAGTAGACTTTAAATTATTAACAAGTGAACAATATACTAGTTTTAGAGAAGAAGTATTAAAAATATATGGAAGTATTCAAAGTTTTGATTTACTAACCCAACTAGTTGAAAACATAGACGATATAATCAAATATGACGAAAGCACAGCTAACAAAGTATTAAATTATTATAGAATAATGGTTAAATCTTCAATATTTAAAAAGATATCTGACTTTTCTAGATTTAACTTTGGTGTTATAAATTTTGACTCAAATATTTATCCGCACCACATTTCGTCAAGAAGTACTAAATACCTATATGTACAAAGTAACGAAATAACTACACCATATTTTATGATGGGTATATTAAAAGAAAGCAATACAGACGAAGTAGAAGAAGACGAAACACTAATTGATAAATATGTTGTAGAAACTTTACTTGCGCCAACTAATCCAAAAGATTTCTTTAAAAATCAAGAAGTATGTATACCTACTCAAATTCAAATAATAACAAAAGATAAAATGGCAAAAGTAGAAGCTTCAGCAAGTGAAAAATTAGCTTTATTAAATCAATACAAACTTATAATTAGCCAATATGGATTAAACAATAAATTAAATATAATGGGTGATTACGAAACAACATTAGCTGACAGTGTAAATAAAAAATTAAGTTTATAAATCAAAATTAAGCAAAAGGTATAGAAAGATAAAAGTGTAAGTATTGCATAAATTTAAATAATTTAGTATAATGTATACGGTAGAGTTTTCTTCATATAATAAAAAAGGAACATTTAATTTCACTGTTAAGTGTCACCTGTTGTAGTTTTTTAAAAGCACTGACTGTGGTGAAATCAGGTGCTTTTTTATTTTTGTTTAATTATAATTTTTCGTATATTTAAACTATAAAACTTTGAGATAAACTTCTTGCTTTTTTTATCATTTTAATATATAATTAAGTTACTGCTCCTGTGGCGGAATTGGTAGACGCGCACGACTCAAAATCGTGTATAGAAATATGTTAGGGTTCGAGTCCCTAGAGGAGCACCACATAAAAAAATCATGACTAGTTTTAAATAACTAGTCATTTTCTTTATAATTAGACTTATATAGTTCAACTTCGCTATTATCTACTGGACTATCTTTAATATCAAGTTTAGGCAAATCTTCTTTAGTAGCAAGCCCAAAATAATCTAAGAATTCATTTGTTGTCTTATATAAATTTGGTTTACCAATACTATTATCTTTACCACATTCTTTAATAAAACCTCTAGCTAAAAGTTTTCTAACTATTTGACTACTAGAAACTCCTCTTATTTCATCTATCTTAACTCTTGTAATAGGTTCATTGTAAGCAATTATAGCTAAAACTTCTAAACTTGCATTACTTAATGTGAATGTCTTTGAATCAGTAACAAGTTTTTCGTAATACATCTTATGTTCACTCTTTGTAGTAAGTTTAAATGTATTACCTAAAAAACTAATTCTAAGCCCTCTTTCATTGCTTTCATAGTCATGTCTTAGATTTGACAAGATTTCTTTAACTTCATTCTCACTAACACCTAAAGTATCAGATAACTCTTTTAAAGTAATCCCTTCATCCCCTACTACAAATAAAATTCCCTCAGTTACACTTTTTAAATTCATAATTAATCAACTCTTTCAAGAATAATTCTTCCAAAATTTGCCTCTTGTTTTAAAACTATCTCCCTATCTTTAGCCATTTCAAGTATGCTAAGAAATGTTACAACTATATAAGGCCTAGTCAATTCTTCAAACAAACTTAAGAAGTCAACCCTCTTTTCTTTTTTCAGTATACTTCTTATTTTAGCAGTTCTTTCACTAACTGACAACTCTTTTCTAGTAATTTTAGTATTAATTGGTTTTGAATACTCTTTTCTTTCAAGAAGTTTTTGTAAAGCAAGAAGTAAATCACTTGCTGTTACATTCTCAGTATTTTCTAATTTTTCTTCAGTATAAAGTTCTCTCTTTTCAGGTACTTTTGTATAATAGTTACTTCTTTTATCAATAAGGTTTCTAAATACTTCTGTACTTTCTTTATACTTTTGATATTCCATTAACCTTCTCTTTAACTCAGCTTCTGGGTCTACTAAATATTCACTATCTTCTTCCTCCTTAGGAGGCTTTGGTAAAAGATATCTACTTTTCATTTCAATTAATTCACTTGCTGTTACCAAGTATTCACTAGCAATATCTAAATTCATATCTTCCATTTTCTTTAAATAATCTAAATATTGTTCAGTTATATCTACTATTTTTATTTCACTTATCTCTATTTTAGATTGTTTTACTAAATGTAAAAGTAAATCTAAAGGTCCTTCAAAATCCCCTATTAAAAAATTATTCATTGCTACAACTCCAGTTATTATTTTCTTCATTAGTTTTTATTTCTTTAATAGTAGTACCTAATTTATAAAGTGGAGAATATTCCTGACTACTATAAGTAACTAAATTTAATTTATATTTTATGCTTGTATCAGTAACAGTTAAGTTTTCTACATTTTCCTTTAAATAACTTGCTTCTTTTTGAAAGCCATCTTTATAAACATCACTTTCTTCAAGTCCTATTTTAACTACAGAGTTATCTACTTCATAGCTTGCTAGTCCATTCTTACTAAAGTTATATGTTACTTTATTTGTGATGTTATAGTTTCCATCAGTTGTAGTATATTTACATACCATGATATTATCAACTACTGAAAAGTCAGTATCTTTTAGAATTACTATTGATGCATATACTGCATTTTTGTATATCTCACTATTAGTGTTTAAGTTATATGTTCCACTTACTCTTCTACTTAATACAGTATCACTAGTAAATTTAGTTCTATAAATAACACTCTTCTTTTCATCATATAACTGTATAAATAAGTTAAACTCATTTACATTTTTTATTTCATCTTCTGGTAAATAGATAAAACTAATTATATTCCCACTTTGCTTAGAAAAATTATAAAATCTTACATTCTTGGCAGTAATGTTTCCAGTCTCTTTTCCAATAGTAAGTAGTCCATCCTTAGTAGTCTCAGTATATTTTATTTCGCTAGGCTTTGTGTTATCAATAGTGTTATCTTTTGGATTAAATATACCACTTATTGTAGGAAGTAACATTGCAAAAACTAAAATTACAGCAAGTATTATTATTGTAAACTTGTTTTCTTTCTTTTGTTCAAGAGTATTAACAACTCCTCCTTCATTACTTAAATCTACTATTTCAATATTATCTTCAGTTCCACCTAAATCCAACTCTTCAATAACAGGCGCAGAATCTTCTACTTTTGTATTTACTTTTTCGCTTGCTGTAGTTGACTTTAACTTTTTAATTAAAACTCCAGAATAAATAAGCAAAGCTATATTGATTAGTAAATTAATTATAGTAATAACGATACTAACACTACTTGGTAACAAACTTAGAAAACTAATATTTATTGTAGTACTTCCACTCGTAAAACTACCACTTGAAGTAAGAATATTTAATGCCACTAATATTGCACCTACTGTCTTATTAAAAGTTAGTTTACCTAAGTAATATGTATTTAGTATTGGAACCCAAGCAAACCATACTTTTTTATCCTTTTTAAGTTTACCTAATTTAGTAAGCAAAATGCCTTTTAAAATGTAATATACTAATAATATTATAGCCATTACTAATATAATAATTAAACCTCTTTTTAATATCTCTTCCATTTTTATTCCCACTCTTTCATTATAAGTATACCAAAAAACTAGAGAATTCTCTAGTATTTTTGCAATTTTTTTTAATGTTTTGGTTTAAAAATTAAGCTTATTAGAAAAGCGCTTATTATAGTGATGGTTAATCCACCACTTGAGCTAGCTAGTATTCCGTTTAAAAGTCCAGTTAGTCCGTTGTTTTTTAGCCCTAGATATGCACCTTTAAAAAGAATATGACCAAAGTTAGTTATGGGTACACTTGCACCCGCTTCGCTAAAACTAATTAATTTATCATATACTCCAATCATAGACAAGAAAGCCCCGACTATAACTAGAAATGTATTAACGTGTGCTGGCGTTAACTTAGTGTATTCAATTATTAACTGACCAACTGCGCATATAAGCCCACATACAATAAAAGCATTTAAATATATCATAAAACCTCCAAACTCACTACATGTGAAATATTAGGAATACTTTCACCTAAATTAACGCTTGTTTTTGAATGAAGTGTACCTGTTGCAACAAGTAGTATTTTCTTATATTTTTCCTTTAAAATCTTATTAAATAGGATAAGTGGCAAGCAAACCGGACCACTTCCACCTGCAATTTTACTAGTATCTTTTAGTAATATACTTCCTGCATCAACTATGTTTGTAGCATTAATTTTATATTCATTTCTTAATAGTTCTTTTAAAATCTCAACTCCGTATATGCCAAGATCACCTGTTAAAATAATGTCATAGTATTCACTACTTCTATTAGTTTCTTTTAAATGTTCACTAATTGTTTTACTAGCAGACAAAGCCATTATTGCTCCAAAATTATTTGCATCATTATACCCAATATCAACTACACTACCAATTGTCGCACTTTCTATTTTAATTTCTGTTTTCTTTTTAGTTAAAAGAGTACTAACTGCTGCTGTTACAGTAAAAGTATTAACGTATTTTCTAATCGCACCATATTCTATAGGAAAACGAAATTGTTTTTCACTTGCCAAATTACTTGCTGAAGTACTTGCTATAATGGTATTTACTCCTTTGTTTTCTAAAAGGTTTGACCCAATTATCAAACTTTCACAAAATGTTGCACAAGCGCTATATAGTCCCAAAAATGGAATGTCAAAATTTCTATATGCTAAGGTACTAGCTAAAATTTGACTTTGTAAATCTCCACCTAAAGCAATATCAATGCTATTTTCTTTAATTTTACATTTACTAAGTAACCCACTTATGCTTTTTATAAGCATTTCACTTTCTCCCTGTTCAAAACTTTTTTTAGATAAATAGTAATCATTTATATGTAAGTCACTCTTAATACTAATGTCATACTCATTTCTACCTATCACTGAATATGCATTTTTTATATATGAATTTTTAAAATACATTGTCACATTACCACCCCTTTTATAATCGCAAACAAGAAAGAGAAAACTAAACCATATAGTATTATTGAACCTGTCATTTTAAAAATGTTACTACCAATTCCTTTAATTAATCCTTCACTTCTATGGTCCATCGCACTTGAAGTCATTGCATGAGCAAACCCTGTAGTTGGAATAATTAACCCACACTTTGCAAAGCTAACTATCTTATCAAAAAAGCCTAGTCCTGTTAATATAGAAGAAACAACAACGAGCACAATCATTAAGTACATAAAGCTTTCACTATCAGTTAACTTTAAATTAACACAAAAAAACTTAAATATACCTTCTCCAATTACTCCCATAAGTCCACCAACTAAAAAAGCAACTATTACGTTTTTAAATATATCTTCTTTTTTAGAATGTTTACTTACAATACTCTTATATTCTTTTAAATTCAAAATAACTCACCCATTATTAATATGGACAAGTTATATTTAGTTATACAGTCATTGTATCTTTTATTTTCTTTAAAACTTTACTTTCACACCTAGAAACTTGCACTTGCGACATACCAAGCATATTAGAAACTTCACTCTGAGTATATCCTGTAAAATATCTAAGCTCAATTATTTTTCTTTCGTCTTCCTTTAGTTTTAATAGTTCATTTTTTAAATCAAGTAGCATATCAATATTGTTAGTATCATCTACTCCTACAACTTTTTCTAAAGTAAATTCATCGTTATTTAAATTTTCTTCTAAACTTATTGCAAACTCACTTTTATTTATAGCATCTGCTAAAACCATCTCGTCCACTCCCAAATAGTCACTTATTTGATAAAGCGTAGGCACCATATTCATTTCTTTAGATAAGTACTCTTTAGTTTCATTATAAAGTTTAAAAAGCTTTAAGTTATCACTACTAACTTTAATAGTTCTATCATTCTTAATAAACTCAATTATTTCTCCAAGTACGTATTTATAAGCATATGTTGTAAATTTAGTATCAACTTTCTTATAATTTTTGTATGCTTTAATAAATCCAATTGCGCCAACTTGAAATAAATCGTCTATATTATAGTACCTACTATATTTAGAAGCTATTTTATAAATAAAATTTTTATTTTGAGTTAACAACTCTTCTATACTCATTATCATATTTTCATCACTCCCAATGCGGTTAATTCATTACTCGTTTCATAAAAAGTGTTATTATATTCACTTTTATTTAAGATATTCTTTACTTCTCTATTAGTAAGACTACATAAAGTTGTCTTCCCGTTCATTGACCTTACTACTTCATTTAAAGAAATTAAGCTTTCTATTCCTTTTAAATCTATAACATTAACTTTATCTAAATTAACAACCACATACTTTATCTCATGTTTTAAAATAACAGGTATAACTTCATCATCAAATGTATTAGATGTAGTTTTATTTAATAAACCATCTAATCTTATCCACAGTATTCCTTTACTAAACTCCATATTAATTTTTAACATATTATCAGTCCTTGTAACTAATATAGAACATTTTTTATTAAATTTATACATATTCGACATAACTAGATAATTATTTCTTTCTACATTTTACGACATTTTTAATAAGCACTACTAAACTAACTAGAAGAGACATAACTCCAAACACTAAAATAAACATATTAGTTTTAACTGGAACACTTTCATCTTCTCTAGTTACCATAGCTATTTTTTCTTTAGTTTCTTTATTTTCTTTATTAATGTCATTCACTTTTTTTAAAGAAGTATCTTGTTTTTGACTAGCTTTAATAAAGTCTTTAAGTTCTGTCATATCAAAATTACTATTTTTACTATCTAATTCATTAAGTTTATTAATAACACTTTCATAACTAATGTTGTCATTTTTAATAAGAGTTTCTAAACTAGCTAACTTATCAAGCATATCAGTATTATCTTCACTAGTAGACTTAACTAACTTTTCAAATTCAGCCATCTTTTTAAGTATATCTTCTTTATTATTTAGTTCACTCTTTAACTTAGTCACTTCAGAAATTAATTCTTTATTTTGTTCACTTACTAAGTTCATATTTTCGCTTATTATTTTATCAATTTCTTGAGTAGTCAAGCTATTTGTAACAATGTAGTCTTCTTTATCTTTTGTGTATCCACTCAAGTTTTCATAATACCCTGGAGCATAAGTTTTAACCATGTCATAGCACTTATATAAAGTGTCTCTATATTTATAAACTTTAGTTTTAACAACTACATCAGTAGTACTCATTTGTCTTTTATCTATCTTAGCTGTAAACACACACTTATCATTATCACACACATGAGTATTAATTGTACTATATCCTGCATAGTTATTTGATACATACTCATCAGTCATATAAGCTCTAAAGTCTATTCCGTTAAGTTCTCCATTAACATTCTTATAAGTAATTTTAATACTGGTATTCTCTATATCAATAGGGCTATCAAATACTATATCCATATTAACATACATCAAAATTCTAGCAGGATTATTATAGTCTTTGTCTTTTAGTAACAAATAATTATCTAAGTAACTTTTAAATTCATAAGCAACACTGTTTCCATCTTTATCAAGCACTTCTAATTCGTAAAAATCATACTCAGTCGCACCACTAAACCTAGTAATACCTATCTTATTAACATATTTTCTTAAAAAAGTATAATCTTTATAATCACTAGTTATTTCTCTACCTTCTTTTTCTTCAGGACTTGTTAAGCTATAAACATAATCTGTATATTTATAGTCACTTTTATCAAAGTACTCACAAACACTTTCAGGTTCACTTACATAATTAACATTACTTTCTTCATAATTGTACCATCTATATTTCACCTCCTCCTTTGCATTACAAATTATTGGCATGATTAACACCAAAACAAGCAAAACTTTTTTCTTCATTTTCCATCTTCCTTTCTAGAGGTTAAGTTTTATCCCCTCTAATATATTTATTCGACAAAAAACGCGAAAAGTCTTTTTTTATTTTGACTTTACGCGAAATTTTACGTGAAATTTTACAGAAAAAGTGTCAAATTTAATCTTTTTTTGCACTTTTCATAATTTCATAGTTATTCTTAATTCTTTCATTTTCAGGGTTAATTTCCATTGCTTTTTTTACATTTTCTATAGCCTTATCAATATCATTTATATAAAAATAATCTAAACTTAACACATCATAAATATTTTCATTCCAAGCATATTCTTCATTTATATAAGTAGTAGATTTATCTTTAATACTACTAGCTTTAAGGAGTTCTTTAATGCTTTCTAAATACCTTTTTTCTTCATAATAAAGCATACCAAGCAATACATACCCTTCTCTAACTTCAGGCATAATCTCTATAGACTTTTTAATCCACATCTCTGCTTCAAGCGGTCTTTTCATATTAACATAACAATAAGATATATACCTACAAGAACTAGCTTTTTCTTCATCCCAAGATGCAATATTATAGTGTTTAATTAATGTATCAATAGACTTATTAAATTCACTCTTATACATATACTCTCTACCTAAATAATGTAGGTTTCTTTCATCATTTGGGTTATTCTCTACTTCTTTAATAAGCAAATCTAAATAAAAATCTCTATTCTTTTCTCTGTCAGGATAATGATTAATATTAATTTTGTCACTTTCTATGACATTCTCTGTTCTATCCAAAGTAAATACAAGCACCTCGTGGATACTATTAACCCATTTATAATTCTTTCTAGTATGTATCTTTGAAATATAATAAGACATCACACCTTCATTTTCAGAATTAAAAGAAAAATTTAAATTATATTTAACCCTGTCAGTATCTGACTTCCAAATTCTTTCTAATTCACGTCTCCAGCCTTTAGTAAAAACTTCATCTAAATCTGTACTTACACATATATTAACATTCTCTGGAACCATTTCTAAAGCATCATTTCTTGCCACGTCAAATTTAAAAACATCATATTTTTTCTCTTTAACATTGACACCTAAACTTTTAAGTAAATTAACTGAGTTATCACTTGACCCAGTGTCTAATACATATATTTCATCAGCTTCTTTCATGCTTTCATACCATCTTTTAATGTGAGCTTCTTCATTCTTACAAATTGCATACACAACAACTTTCATATACTTTACCTCACTAGTAATTTATGCTAAAATATTACTAGAGGTGCATTATGAAGATAGGTATTGATATTGATGGAGTATTAACTGATTATAGTAAATTTTGTTTAGATTATGGTACACTTTACTATAATGTAATAAATCCAAATGAATACGATTTTTCTCTTATTTTCGGTATAACAAAAGAAGAAGAAAACATTTTCTGGGATAAACACAGAAAAGACTATTTTATAAATACTCATGCAAGGAATTTTGCAAATGAAGTAATAAAAAAATTAATTAGTGAAGGTAACGAAATTTATTTAATTACATCAAGAAATTTTCTAATAAGTAAAGTTGATGACGGAAGTGGAAAAGTTGAATATACAAAAAGTTGGTTAGAAAAAAATGATATACCATATAATAAGCTTATATTTACCCCACACGATAAAGTCCCAACTATTATAAACGAAAAAGTTGAAATAATGGTAGAAGACTCACCTAACAACATAAGAAGCATAAGCGAGTATATTCCAGTTATAAAAATGGATACAAGATATAACACAGATGTAACGGGAGATAACATACACACGTCTTATAGTTGGAACGATGTCTATAAAATTATCCATAAAATAAAGTAAAGCATTTTAGTGCTCTACTTTTTTATTATCTTTATATTTTTAATTTTATTTATTATATCTCTATATTTATTTTTCATATTTATCCTTTCAATATAAAATATGAAAATTTAAAGTTTTAGACTGTACTTATTTACTAGGGTCAATTAATATTTTTATTGTGCTAGACTCCCCACTAGTTAGTTCCTTACAAGCATCTTCCACTTCTTCTAAAGATACTACTTTGTCAATATATTTAACTACATTTAAATCTTTATTTTTAATTAGTTCAATTACTTTATCAAAGTCAAACTCACTATACGCGATTGATCCAAGCATAGTTACTTCACCCATCACTGATACTACAAGTGGTACTGTTACTGGTTCAATTGAAACGCCTACTAAAACAATTTTACCTCCGTTTTTAACAAGCATTATTGCTTCACTTACTGCTGCCGAATTACCACAGCACTCTATTACCTTGTCAAATCCTCCATTTGTTTTTTCTTTCAAAGTTTTAATAACATCACTATCAAGCGGGTTATAAAACTCGTCTACTGAACCTAGTGACAATGATTTTAACCCACGTTTTTCATTTGTCTCTAACATACATACGTAAGTAGCGCCTTCCTTTTTAGCAAACTCTGAAGCAAGTAACCCGATTACCCCACCACCTACTATTAAAACTTTATCACCTACCATTATATCAGCAAGTTTTACTGCATGTAAACTAACTGCAGCTGGTTCAACCATAGCCGCTTCTTCATCTGTTACTTCTTCAGGTATTAACCTAGCCATATTACTGTAGCAACTTGAGTATTCAGAATAAGCTCCACTATCTTCTAAACTAAGCCCCGTTGCATGAGTCCAAGTATTCACACAATACTGTGGATTTCCACTTTTACAAGCATCACATTTTCCACATGGACTAAGTGGTAAAGCAGTAATTCTGTCTCCTGCTTTCAAATCAGTTCTATCACCAGGGTCTACAATAACTCCAGAAAACTCATGTCCCATAACAAGACCATTTGGTTCACCATTTACAAAATAATGTAAATCACTTCCACAAATACCACATTTATTAACTTTAAATACAACCTTATCTTTTCTCTTTTCCGGACAACTTCTTTCTTCCAATTTAAATGATTTAACTCCATTTATGCTTACACATTTCATTTAAAATTCCTCCCTATTATTATAATAACACTTTTTAATTTTTCTTAGCCATCAAAATAATAAGGTTTACTTTTATTTTACAAAAAACGTTAATAAACTTTCATAACTCTAAATTCTTTGTTTTTCACTACATTTTTTAACGATATCCTTAACAACAACATAAATTGTTGAAGAAACTAATACGCCTAGAGTATTTAAGAAAATATCATTTACATCAAATGCTCTACCAAAAACAGGCTCAATTATTTCTATAATTAATACAAGTATAACTCCTTTTAAAACAACATTTTTCCACTTAATATCTTTTTTGGTTAACGGATAAATTATACCAAAAGGCAAAAACATAAGAAAATTACCAATATTCTCTTCACTTATATTACTTATAAAGTCTAATGTGAAATTAAAGTCTCCATTTAACCAGTTCACTTTAGTACCTGGGTTCATTTGGTAAATTAATTTATACCATATTATACCCATTAAATCCAAGCCTATAGCCAAACAAAACAAACCTGTAATATAACAAACGAAAATGAAAGAAATTATCTTTTTACTTTTAGGTGTTACTTTGTCACTTCTAAACTTTATAAAATAATAAACCATCCCAACTAATAGCGATATAGGTAGTGCTTGCAAAAAATAACCTACATAAGTACCAAAAAAGAAATATTGAAATGTCATATTTTCAGGAAAATACATATTACTAATCACCCCTAACAAATATTTAATACTTTTAACACTACACTAATCTTATCATTAAAAATTAAAAAAAGCAAATACATTATAGTGTATTTACTCTTTAATCAAATTTAATCTTTAGGTGGAAAAATATTTAAGTTTCCATTTAAGATATCTTTAAAATAATTTAATATTCTATTAAAGAAATTACTTTTCAAAATATCTTCATTTACTATAACATTATAAGAAATCTCTTCATTGTTAACACTTAATTTTAAAGTACCTACTTTGTCCCCTTTTTTAAGTGGAGCTTTAGTATTAGTTAAATCTATAGTATACTTATAGTCTATATTTCTAACATCTTTTGGTACAACCACAGTCGCATCTTTTTCTAAATAATAATTAACTTTTCTCTTTTTAGAATTATCTATAAACATAGTGCCTAACTTTTTATCACCCTTTAAAAGGGTATCTTTATAAAACATACTATATGCATACTCCATCATATTAATTGTATCAGTATTTCTGTCTTCCTTTGTAGGAGCCTTCATAGTAACAGTAATAAGTCTCATATCATTTCTTTTCATTGAACCTGTTAAACAGTACCCAGCATTTCCTGTAAAGCCAGTTTTAAGACCATCTAGCCCATTATAAAATTTAATTAATTTAATTGTATTTAAGTTTTACAATAAAAATATACCAAATATCAACTACTTATTGATATTATTATAACATTTTTATAAATTTTATTAAATACAATTCTATATAGTTTTAAAACTTTTGATTGTTAATACAATTCTTAATTCGTTTTAACAATCTAATTTTGATTCTTGATACTTTATATTGAGGAATATTCAATATTTCTGATATTTCATTTTGCTTATATACTTTACTATCTATTCCATATAACATCTTTATTATTTTTCTTTCATTTTCATTAAGGTAGTTATCTAGAATATAATGTAATTCTTGATTATTTTCATTAAATATAATTTCTTCTTCTATGTTAACATTTTCATCTCTAATAGTATCTTCCAATACTACATCATCACAAATTTCGACTTGTAATGAGTCATTGTAACTACCTTTATAAATAAATTTTAAAATTTCATTCTTTATACAAACAAAAGAAAATGTAGAAAATGTTATGTGTTTATTTTCATCATAATTCTTTGAGGCATATATTAAACCTATTACTCCAACTTGATATAAATCATCATAATCAAAATCATTTCCAATTTTGATATTCATTTTCTTTATTACAAAATGTACTAAATTCAAATTATTTAAAATCAATTCATTCATATTCTACACCACCTTTCAAACAAAAAAAAGAATGGATTTCTCCATTCAGTTTGCTTATATGCTATTTACTATATTTTTAATTTTTGAATTAATCTTGCCCATTCATATCCATCTACATCATCTTTAAATGGAATATATATTTCATCATTTTTAAACATAGAGTTATTATTATATCTAATAACAAGTTCACTAATTACATCTAATTTCTCATTGTAATTTAATTTTTCAAACTGAGATAATATGATTTTATCTTTTTCATTATAATCTAAGCCAATAAAATGATTATCTACATATTGTACATTTTCTTTGTATAGTTCTCTAAAGACCATTGCAAAAAATTGAAGTAAAATATCACAAGTTTTATTAGTTAACCCAATTCTCTCAAAGGTAAATATTTCAATATCTTCGTTATCTCCAATATTGGGATTAGCAATATTTTTACTATTGATTTGACCATTATCTACTTTTTCAAAAATATACATCATAATTTTCATTTTTTCATAATCATTTTTAATATCAAATGATTCAATAATATCTCTTACATTATTTGTAGTATCAGTTATAT
>CAKOIS010000002.1 GCA_934087065.1 uncultured Bacilli bacterium | reverse complement strand
AGTTCTAATTCGACATAATCTTCATATCATTTGTATTAGAATAATTACAGGTGATATTATGTTTAGAAATAGAAAGACTATATTTTATTTAATTATTTTTGTTATTCCTTTTGTTTTAACGTTTATGTTTATAACTAAAGATAAAAGTGCTTTTGTGAGCGAACTTATTTCTAATATAACTAGGAAAGGAAAGATACTTAATTTTAGTAATCTTGTTAGTCCTAAAGAAATAATCTATAAAACACTTAACAAAAACGTTGAAAAAACAAGCTTGACAGCATTTAAAAGTATGTATGATGAGTTTGACTACGAAAGTAGCACTAGTGATTATGTAGAAGACCCTACACCTGAAGAAAATAAAACTGAGCCCTTAGTTTATTTATATAATACACATCAAACCGAAGAGTATGAGAAAAATAATTTATTTGATTATTCAGTTAAACCTAATGTTATGATAGCCTCATATATATTAAGAGAAAAACTTAATAATCTTGGAGTTAATACTATCGTTGAAACTAATAATATGAAAGACTTTTTAGTTAAGAACAACTACAAATATAATATGAGTTATCATGCTAGTGAGTATTTTGCTAGACTTAAAACAACTGAGTTTCCTACAATTAAGTATTTATTAGATATTCATAGAGATAGCATGGGAAAAAGTGGAACTTTACTTGTTACTAGTGATAAATCTTATGCTAGAGTTTTGTTTGTAGTAGGCTTAGAACACACAAAAAGTGAAAACAATGTTGGATTTGCTGAAAAGCTAAATCAAGTAATGGAGAGTATGTACCCAGGTTTATCTAGAGGAGTTAGTTATAAAACAGGTGCACCTATACATGGAGTGTATAATGCTAACTTGGAAGGCAAAAGTGTTCTTCTTGAAATTGGTGGAGTAGAAAACAAAATAGAAGAAGTAAATAATACTATGGAAGCTTTATCTAACGTGATACTTGAAGTTATAAGGGGTGACATTGATGCCTAAAAAGAAAAAGAAACCTGTAGTACTCACATTACTTGTTATACTATTTGCAGTTTACCTAGCTTTATACTATGCCTTTTTAGGTGGATACTATGAATATAAAGCATATTCAAAAGCGAGTTTAACTGAAGAAAAAATGAAAGAATTTGAAAGTGCTATAAAAGAAGGAAAGAACATTAATATAAATGACTATATAACAGAAAGCAAAGACTACACTAATAACGTAAGTAAACTAGGTGTTAAAGTGGGTGAGTTTTCTACTAAACTTTTAACTAAAGGTTTGGGTGGTTTCTTTAAAGTATTATCTAAACTTGTTACAAATTAAAAAAGTAATAAGACCAAGCGCGCTTTAATTATAATCCTATAATTAATTAGTCTTATTACTAATATATTTTATGCAATAATGTACTCATTTGTTCTTAATAAGCATAGATGCACATTTAGAATATGTTCTAGTGAGTAATCCTCTACCCAAAAGAGTGCCACCAAAATATCTTACAACAACAATTAAAGTGTTATCTAAGTTATTTCTTTTAATAACTTCCAAAATAGGAAGCCCAGCTGTATTAGAAGGCTCTTTATCTTCATTTTTTCTTTCAACTGTACCAATTTTATAGGCATAACATATATGTCTTGCTTTTTTGTGTTCACTTTTTAACTCACTTAAGATTACACTTATATCACGTTCATTATCTATTTCATACATGAACCCATAAAACTTACTTTTCTTTTCAATTATTAAACTTTCACTAATCTTCTTCATAAATATATTTTCTCAAATAATATAAAAATAATCAATCATTAATTTAAAATTTCACTCATATATTTACTAGGTGACATTATGAAAGTAGAAGATTTTTTAAGAATTAATAATAAAACTAGAAAAAACTTTTTAATTAGTTTGTTTAAAAGAATATTAATTACTTCTATAATTGTATTAAGCGTGCTAATTTTATCTAAAGAAAATGCTAAGTTTAAGAATTTTGTTAGTAAATATGCCTTTAATACAAATTATAATTTTGCAAAGATAAATAGTATTTATAAGAAGTATCTTTTGAGTTTTAAAAAGGGTACAGAGAATATTAGTAAAGTTAATAAAGATAATATTTTAGAATATAAGAGTAAGAAAGATTATAAAGACGGGGTGTTATTAGAGGTAGATGAAGTGTACAACGTTAAGATGTTAGAAAGTGGGCTTGTTGTTTTTGTGGGAGAAAAAGATGGAATAAGAAACAGCATAATCGTGCAGCAGAGTAATGGAATTGATATAGTGTACGGTTTTATTAATAATACTGATGTTAAAGTGTATGATTACGTAGAAAAAGGTACTATTATAGGTACAGCTAATAAGGAATTATATCTAGCATTCCAAAAAGAAGGAGAGAGTATTAGTTACGAACCATATATTGAGTAAGATAAAGATAGATATTTCTACTTATGTAATAGTACTTCTTTCGTTTTTAGCTGGGTATTTTGAATATACTTTTCTTACGATAATTATAATAATTGTTCATGAGATGGGACACTTTTTAACTGGATGCTTTCTTAAACTTAAGGTAAAAGAAATTAGTTTGTTTATGTTTGGCGGAGTTACTATATTTGATGAAGACTTAAATTTAAATATATTTAAAGAAATATTAGTGGTAGTGATGGGACCGGTAACACAAATCATGTTTTATATGCTTGTGTACTACCTTTATACTAAGGGGTTTGTAAGCGTGAATACTATGAAGAAAGTAAGCAAGATAAACTTACTACTTCTTAGTTTCAACTTACTTCCAATACTTCCTTTAGATGGTGGGAAAATACTAAACAATATTCTAGACTTAATACTTTCTTATGATTTAGCGCATAAAGTGAGTTTAGCTGTTTCGTTTTTAGCTTTGCCTTTGGTATTTCTTTTTGATAATAAATTAATTATAATTTTAGTGTTTGTTAGTTTATTAATGAGATTATTTGAAGAGTTGAAGTGCCATAAATTTAGAATAAATAAGTTACTACTTGAAAGAAAGTTAAAAGGTATTAAATTTAAGAAGGTAAGGGAGTTTATTAGTTTAACTAAAGTAAAAAGAAATGTTACTTACTATAGATTTATTAACGGCATTAAAACTTATGATTACCAATATAACTTTAGTACAAAATAAAGTACTTAATTAGTAAAAATTGTTATAATTAAATTGTCTTTAAGGGCATATAATATTAATGGACAAACAAAAAGAGTAGTACCTAGCTTTTACCTGTTAGGTGTTCACTCAGTCCAAATTGTTGACTAAAGAACACCGTTTCATTAGTTGATACGGTGTTCGTTTTTGGCTAAAAGTATTGGTTACTTTTAGTCTCTGTGATTCGTATAGTGATCTAGCACAGCTATGATCACTATAAGTATAATTAAATACTCCATATTTGGGTTTAATTCCCTTCATATGACTCATATAGACCACCTCCATTCCTAAATTAATTTTCTGAAAAGCTTATGATATAATTCATAAGCAGTTTTATGACAACATATTACAAAAATATGTTGTTTATTTTATACTTTTAGAGTATAATTAAATAGGAATTTAGGTGAAGCTAAAAATGAATGAAGAATTTAATACTATTATAAATAGTTTGATAAAGAATGAAAAAGTAAAAGAAATGAAAAAATATAGACAACACTGTAATACTAGTTGTTATGACCACTCATACAGTGTTGCATATTTAACTTACAAAATGAGTAAGAAACTTAATTTAGATTATGTATCAGCTACAAGAGGTGCGATGCTACATGATTTGTTCTTGTATGATTGGAGAAAGAAGAAAAGGTTTAATTTTCATGCATTTAAACACGGTAAGATAGCTTATTTGAATGCTAAAAAAGAGTTTGATTTAAATGATATAGAAAGTGATATGATAATTAAACATATGTGGCCTATAACAATAAAACCGCCAAAATATAAAGAAGGTTTTGTTTTAACTATTGCTGATAAGGTATGTGCGACTAAGGAAATATTAAATTCATTAGTAGTATTCCTTAATGATAACCCAGTTGTAAGATATGCTTATTTGTTTTATGTATTTATTTTTAAAAATTTTTAATTGAAGTAGGAGTGTAGTTATGAAAAAAATAGTTGTTGTGTTAGTAGCATTACTTTTGTGTGGTTGTGACAAAGTAAGTGTGATGTATTGTGACGGAGTTGACGTGATGAAAGACAAAATCTGTTATAAAGAAACCTTGTCAGAAGCAAAATTTAGATATTACTGTCCTAATGGAATGGGAGAAGTAGTGGGAACTACTTGTATGATAGATAATGAAATAACTGGCAGTGCTTTAAAAGAGTATTACTGTGAATCTGGTAAACTAAACAGTGAAAACTCTTGTGTTGTTACTACCACATATGACGCTAAAACTAAAAAAGTTAGTAGTGAGTATGCTAAGAAATACGAAGAAAAATATAATACTACAAAAGAAGAAGATAATAAAGAAGATAATCAAACAAGCAAAAAAGCAATAAGAGAAATTGAAGGTATAGTTTATGACGAAAACAAAGTTAATATCTATGAGTTTTACGGTCAAGAATGTCCACACTGTATTAAATTAAATAGTTTCTTTGAAAAAATAGAAAATGAGTATGGTAATTTTTATAAATTAAATAAGTTTGAAACTTGGCATAACAGTGAAAACTTAGAAATATATAAAGAATTTGCTAGTGTTTTAGGATATGAAGCAAAGGGTGTCCCTTTTATTGTAATTGGTAACCAAGTTATAAGGGGTTTTAGTGAAAGCAAAGAACAAGAAATAATTGATGCAATAACAAGTCAATATAAAAATAGTTATGATGTTTATTTTGATGCGAGAAAGTAACATAATCGTTACTTTTTTTCTTGCATTAATAAGTAACCTATTATATAATAATGACTTACAGGGAGTGTGAATTATGAATAAAGGTATTGATGTAAGAGATTTTAGTAGAATGTTCTTACTTGCTTTATGTAAGAATTCTGAAATTAAAAAGCTTGATAGAAATACTTCTGTTTATAGAATTACGTTACCAATAAAATATAAAAATTATATTAAATGTATTTTATTAAGTAGTGTAGAAAATATGAGAAAGTATTCTGAAATAATTAATATTGAAGATTATTTTAAAGGCGAATGGGAAAGAAAATTTTCAGATTATTTTAATAACGATGTTTATGAGTTTTCAGAAACTGTAGAGTATGACCTATTTAATGATTTATTAATTATTAAAGTAAATACTTTGGCTCTTGCTAGTATCTCTGATTTTCCTAATTATACATCATATTATTTAAATATTATGAATGATTTAGTTAGTGCAATCTTTTATGTTTGTCTTGTAGATAAAAAAGTAAACTTTGAAGAAGAAGTGTATTTTAATGCTTATAAAGATTATAGAATTATATCTAATGATGGCTCTTTAGTTCCATTAGAATATTTAGAAGATAATAAAGAAGAGTCTTGGAGAAAAAAATATAAAATAATATTTGATTAAGGAGTGAAAATTATGGATAAAGGAATTGAAGTAAATGATTTTAGTAAAATGTTTTTGTATACTTTGTGTATGAATAGTAAGATAGTGAGAAGTGATAAAGAACAAAATAAGTTCGTATATGATATAAGTTTACCTTATAGATTTAAAGATGCAATTATGTGTATATTATCAGCTAACCCAGGATGGATGAAAAAATATTCAAAACTAATTGATATAGAAGAATATTTTAAATTTGGATGGGATTATAGTTTTGCATATTCTTTAAAAAATTTAATTAATAAGTATGCTGAGAGTATGGAGTATGATTTGCTTTTTGATAATATTAATATTAAAGTACCTACTGAGTATTCTAAAGAATTATATAATGCTAAATACTCAAATGAATTATATGAAATAATGAAAGATTTAATTGAATTAATAAATTCATACATTTATTCAAGAAGATGTATGTTTGGTGCTGGACCTTATTGTTATGCTAGAGGAGTAGAAGACTTTAGAAATATTCATAAAGGGGATGTTGACCCACTTGAATATGTAACTCAAAAAGATTTGGGCGAAAATGTTAAGAAAAGGAGAAAATAGAATGAATGATTATTTAATGGAGTTATTTAAATATACTATTGGTAAAGGAAATAAGGGGTTAATTTATCCGCTTGTAAAAGAAGGAATTATTAGTGAAGAAAGCGTTGTTAAAACTTTAAATGATGCTGATATTGAAAGCAAAGAGAAGAGTAAGTATGCTCTTGAGCTAGCAAAGGAATTAAAGGATGTTCCTATTAAGGGACTTGAAGATATTGTTGTAAATGCTAATGATGTTAAAGATATTTATGAGTTTGCTAAATACGTTAAATGGGCAGACATTAATAGACTATCTAAAGCTATGGTTGAAAGCAAAGACGCTTATCAAATAACTGCTTTTGCAAGAGAAGTTAAAGGTGCTTCTGTTAATGATTTAGCTAAAGAGGCCATTAATTTACACGATGGACGCGCTATATATACTTTTGCTTATAGTGTAAAAGGTGCACCTATTAAAGAACTTGAAAAAGCTATGTGTGACCCTATTACATATAATACAAATTTTGCTTATGATTTTGCTAAAAATGTAAGCGCTAATGACGTAGAAGGCTTAACTAATGCAGTTATAAAAGGCGAGTCTATAGAAGACATGATAGCATTCGCTAGAGATATAAAAGGTGCTAATATAAGAAAAATAGAAAATGCTATTATAAAAAATGGTAATGCTAGAGATATTTATGATTTTGCTAGAGAAGTGGAGAGGTCTAACAAGAAAAAATTAACTAAAGCTTTTATGAATTCTATATATTTTGAAGAAGAGAGTTTGTTATGGGATTTTGCTTTTCTTCCTAAAGTAGACTTAGATGTAATTAATGATACATTGTTAAATAAATGCATTGATAAAGACATTCCTGTTAGTGTAATTACTAATTACGTTAATTCTTTACAATACTATAAACAATTGCCAATTGATAAATTTACTATAGCAGTTATAAAACGTGGTAGACCTTGGGATATTGTTGAATTTGCAAAAAATACTGAAAATGTTCAAGTAGATGAACTTGCTGATGCGTTAATTCAAATGGAATGCAGAGAGAAAAAATTTTGGTTATATGAATTTATGTTAAAAGTTAAAAATGCACCAATTAGTAAACTATATGAAGCTTTTAAAAAAGAAAGTAAAAAGTCTATGCTTAAAGTTCAATATAGTGAAGAATATTTAAAGATTTTAGAATTAGTAAGAAATAAAGATATTGAAGGTTTAAGAAAATATAAAGATTTATTAAATGAAGACAAGTTAACAAAGAAACTAAAATAAGCAGGTCTAGGACTTGCTTTTTGTATGAAAAAAGACTTCAAAATGAAGTCTAATTAGCTTATTGGTGGTTCCTTAGGGATTCGAACCCTAGACCCACCGATTAAGAGTCGGTTGCTCTACCAGCTGAGCTAAGGAACCACAACGACTAAATTATATCATAATATTTCTATTTTTGTAAACCCCTTACTTGTAAAAAGTGTAAAAAAATGATAAAATGTTAATGTCTTGGAGGTGTATTATGAACGATACTATTGTTATTGATACAGATTGTATTAAAAATGAAGACATTAAGAGTACTTTAAGTGACATAATAAGTGATATGAATGATGCAGGTTACAACGCATATAAACAAATAACTGAGTACTTAATTACAGGAGAAGTTGGATATATCACTAGTTATAAGGAATGTAGAAGTAGAATAGAGAAAATAAATAGACGTGACTTAGTAGAGTTTATGTTAAAGGAGTATACAAAGTGAGAGTAATTGGACTAGATTATGGAAGTGTGACCTGTGGTGTTGCACTAAGTGATGAAACTCTTTTAATTGCAAGTCCAGTAGAGACTATTAGATATAAAACTATGGAAGAGTTGCTAACTAAGCTTGACGTTTATTTTAATGAATATAAGATAGATAAAATAGTGCTAGGTAACCCAATTAACTTAGATGGGTCTATTAGTACTAGAAGTGAGTTAACTCTTTTATTTAAAGATGAACTTATTAAAAGATACAACAAAGAAGTAATCATGATGGACGAAAGACTCACTTCAGTTATAGTAAATAATATGCTAATAATGGGTAACACCAGTAGAGAAAATAGAAAGAAAGTAGTAGATAAATTAGCTGCTTCAGTTATTTTACAAAGCTATTTAGATAGGAGTAACAATGGAAAATAATGAGATTATTCTTTTAGAAAATGATAAAGAAGTAAAATATAAAGTAATACTCGATTTAGAAGATGTAGACGGGAAAAACTTTATAGTTTATACTAAAGATGATAAAAATTGTTTCGTGAGTATGTATACATATACTAAGACTGGTAAATTAAAACTAAGTCCTGTTAAGAATGAGAAAGACTATGATTTTATAGAAGAAGTACTAAACAGTTTACAAAGTAAAGGAGAATAAAAATGGTAAAGAAGAAATTAAATAAGAAAAGATTAATAATAAGTATAGTTATACTTTTAATGATAATAATATTTGTTGTTTTAGGTGTATTTTTTAGTAAATTTGCAAAAGTATCAAATGATAAGACTACAATTGAATATAAAGTAGGAAACGGTCTTGGTATGTATCAAGTGTTTGACGACTTAGAAAGCATGGGTTTAATTAAAAGTGCTTTTGCATTAAAAGTGTATAGTAAAATAAAAGGTGGAGATATTAGTTTTGGAACATATAGTTTAAGTAAAAATATGAATGCTATAGAAGTATATGATGTGTTAACAGAAAAAAGAAATGCTAACCATAACGAAATTAAGTTTACTTTTAGAGAAGGAAGAAACGTAAGACAATTAATAACAGATTTAACTAGCGTTAGTGATATAACTGAAGAAGAAATACTTACTACTCTAAGCGATACTACCTATTTAAAGAGTTTAATTGATGAATACTGGTTTTTAACAGATGAAATATTAAATAAAGATATATATTATAGTTTAGAAGGATATCTATATCCAAATACTTATATGATTTATAAAGACTCAAGTTTTAAAAGTGTTGTTAGTAAAATGCTTGATGAGATGAATAATAAGTTAACTCCTTATAAAGACAAAATAGAAAATAGTAATTATACTGTACATGAACTTTTGACTCTTGCAAGTATAGTTGAACAAGAAGGCCCTTCAGGAACAGATAGATATGGAATTGCTGGAGTGTTTACAAATAGACTTAATGATGGTTGGAGTTTAGGAAGCTGTGTAACAACTTATTATGCAGCTAAAGTAAATCTAGGGGAAGCACTTTACCAAAAAGATATAGACGACTGTACTAACAAATATAACACAAGATGTATGACTTATATAGGTCTTCCAGTTGGACCTATATGTAACCCAAGCATAGATAGTATTGTTTCAAGCTTAAACCCAACTAAGCATAATTATTATTACTTTGAAGCTGATAAAAACAATAAAACATATTTTAATGAAACATATGCTGGACACCTAGAAACAATTAAGAGACTAGAAAGAGAAGGCTTGTGGAATGAAATTCAATAATTTAATAAGTGATATGGAACGTTTTGCTAAAAAAGAAAACGTTCCTATTATGCAAAAAGAAGGACTCGAATTTTTAATTAGTTTTATAAAAGAACATGATGTAAAAAGTGTTTTAGAAGTTGGAACAGCAATTGGTTATTCTACAATATTAATTAAAGAGGCGGTTAACAATATTACTTCTATTGAAAGAGATGAAAAAAGATATGATATTGCAGTTAAAAATGTAGAATTATCTAACCTAAACAACATTACTCTTATTAAAGGGGATGCTTTAGATATAAATATAACTGATAAGTTTGATCTTATTTTTATAGATGCAGCTAAAGGAAAAAATAAAGAGTTTTTAGACAAGTTTAAAAATAACTTAAGTGAAAATGGTTATATCATTATAGATAACATGGGATTTCATGGACTAGTTGGAAAAAGTGAAACTATAGAAAAAAGAAGATTAAGAAGCTTGGTTAGAAAGATAGAAAATTTTATTAAATATATGGAAGAACAAACAGAGTTTAAAGTTACAAAAATAGATAAAGGAGACGGACTATATCTATTAGAAAGGAATTAGTATGAATGAGTTTTATGTAATACCTAATAATAAAGAAATACTTGATTATAACTTGATTTTACCGCTTGAAAGCTATAGCATCGGGTTTGATGTTTATTATAGTGTAAGTGAGATTAATAATTTAGCTACTAATCATAATGTAAGCGTGATTATTAATAAATTTCTACATAAAAGTGATATTGATAATATAATGAATGTTATTAATAAGTTAAAAGGTGTAAAATATTATTTTGTAGAAGACTTAGGTTTAGTAAGTGTTTTACCTAAAAGCCAAGTTGTAGTTAGTCAAAATCATATAATAAATAATTATGACAGTATAAACTATTTTAAAAGTTTAGGTTATGATAAAGTACTTATTAATAATGATTTAACTATAAGTGAGATTAAAGATATAATAAAGAATACATCTAGTCATATATTCATGTACTATATAAGCAAGAATAACTTAATGTACAGTAAAAGACATTTGATAAGTAGTTTTAATGAATATAAAAAAGATAATTTAAAAATGATTGGTACTATTAATGAGAAAGTAAGTAATCATGAACTTATTATAAAAGAAGAAAACTGTGGAACTTGCATATTTAATTCACGTATTTTTTCAGCTAATAAGTATATTGAAGAGTTAGACACTATTGGTAAAATAGTTAACTTAAGTAATATGAGTATAGATGAAACTAGTATTATTTTGGATAATTTATGTAATAAAGAACTATCTAAACTTATTAAGGTTGATGACTACTTTTTAGATAATAAAATAGCTTATAAGGTGGGTGATTTAAAGTGACAGAAGTATTAAGTCCAGCAGGAGACTTGGAGCGTCTTAAATGGGCACTTATGTATGGGGCTGATGCTGTTTATATTGGTGGATACAACTACAGTTTAAGAGCAAACGCGAATAATTTTAGTATTCTAGATATCACAGAAGGTGTAGCGTTTGCCCATTCTCTTGGAAAAAAAGTATATGTTACAGTAAATATTTTATTTCATAATGAAGACTTAGAAGGTTTAACAGAATACTTAACCACACTTAGTGATATTGGAGTAGATGCTTTTATAGTAAGTGACTTGGCTGTTATCAAAAGAATAAAAGAACTTAACTTAAAACCTGAAATACATATAAGTACACAAGAGTCAAGCGTAAACAAGCTTGCTGTTAAGTTTTGGGAAAGTGTTGGTGCTACTAGAGTTGTTCTTGGTAGAGAGTGTTCAAAAATGGACATCATTGATATAAAAAATAACACTAATGCAGAGCTAGAAGTATTTATCCATGGTGCGATGTGCACTAGTTATAGTGGAAGATGCGTGTTATCAAACTACGTTACAAAGCGTGACTCAAACCGTGGTGGATGTAGTCAAGTATGTAGGTTTATCTTTAAGATGGATGACTATGACGACTTTCAAATAGCTAGCAAAGACTTATCTATGATAGATCACATTCCTGAGTTAGTCGATATGGGTGTCTCTTCTTTAAAAATAGAAGGAAGAATGAGAAGTATGTACTATATTGCTACTGTAGTAAATACTTATAAAAATGTTGTTACACTATATAAAGAAGGAAAACTAACTACTGAGTTAATGGAATATTATAAAAGAGTTTTAAATAGACTATCTAATAGAGAGAATAAAAGTCAGTTTTTTACTGGGGACGTAAATGCAAGCGACCAATACTATACTGGTAGAAAAGAAGTGTCTAACCAAGACTTTTTGGGAGTAGTACTAGACTACACTGACGGGGTTATGAAAATTGAACAAAGAAACAACTTTAAAGTAGGTGACACTATAGAAGTATTTGGACCTAATACTTGCCCTACTAAAGTTGTAGTAGAAAGTATTAAAAATGAAGACGAAGAAAGCGTAAGCGCGGCAAATCATCCACAAGAAGTACTTTATGTGAAAGTACCATTTAAAGTAGAAAAAAATGATATATTAAGGGTGCCAATTAGTTGACAAATGTGCTAATTTTTGGTATCATTATAAACTGTTAAGGAGAAAAAGATAAAAATGAAACAAAAAGAATTTTTTTTAACAAGTGAAGGTTATTTAGAACTAGAAACTGAGTTAAATTATTTAAAAACTGATAAAAGAAATGAAGTATTAAATTCTTTAAAAGAAGCAAGAGCGCTAGGTGACTTAAGTGAAAATGCAGAATACGACAGTGCTCGTGAAGAACAAGGTAAACTTGAAGCTAGAATTAAAGAAGTTGAATATATACTAGAACACGCTACTATCATAGATGATGCTCAAACTGAAAAAGATAAAGTAACTATTGGTTCAACAGTATCACTTCAATATGATGGGGATGACGAAGTTGAAGAATATAGAATAGTAGGAAGTCAAGAAGCTGACCCATTCAACAATAAGATTAGTAATGAAAGTCCTATTGCAATGGCTATACTAGGTAAGAAAGTTGGACAGATGGCTGAAGTTGAAAGTCCTAATGGAACATATAAAGTTAAAATTGTAAAAGTAGCTTAATAAGGAGGGAAAAGTTATGAAAAAAGATTTTAGTGTTAAAATGGAAAAAGAAGCATGGGGTGAGTTAATACATCATTGTTTTGAGCATAAAAAGAATGAAGTAAACGTTGATGGATTTAGAAAAGGACAAGTTCCATTTGATGTTTATGTTAAAAAGTTTGGTGTAGAAAGTTTATATATGGATGCAGTTGACCATGCACTACCTGAATTATATGACAAATTATTAGAAGAAAACGAAGGTCTATCACTTAACATGGCATGTCGTCCAGAAGTAAACATAAAAACTATAAGTGAAGATGGTGTAGAAGTAGTGTTCACTGTTACAATGAAGCCTGAAGTTAAATTAGGAAAATATAAAGATTTAGGTATTAAAAAAGAAGAAGTAACTGTAACAGAAGAAGAAATTAATGACGAGTTAGAGCATTTAAGAGGACATTATGCTGAATATAAAGAAAAAGAAGGAACTGTAGAAAACGGTGATGAAGCTAACATTAATTTTGAAGGTTTTAAAGACGGAGTAGCTTTTCAAGGTGGAAAAGGAGAAAACTATCCACTAGTTATTGGAAGTGATAGCTTTATTCCAGGATTTGAAGAAGCTCTTATTGGAATGAAAAAAGGAGAAACTAAGAGTATTAACCTAACATTCCCAGAAAACTACCATAGTGAAGAATTAAAAGGTAAAGATGTTGTATTTAATGTAACTATTAATAGTATTAAACAAAGAGTACTACCCGAATACAACGAAGACTTCTTTAAAGATTTAAATATGGATGGAGTAACTGACTTAGACTCTTTAAAAGAAAACGTTAAATCTCATATTTTAGGACATAAAACTCAAGATGTAGAAGATAAATACTTCGATGAAGTTTTAACTAAGATAAGTGAAAATGCAAGTGTTGAAATTCCAAGTGAAATGATTAGTGAAGAAACTGACAGAATGGTTGAACAATTTAATCAAAACTTACAATATCAAGGAATGAACATAGATACTTATTTAAAAATGCTTAATATAGATTTAGATAAATTTAAAGAGAACTTTAAACCTGAAGCAGAAAAAAGAGTTAAATATAGATTAGTTCTTGAACAAATAGTAAAAGAAGAAAATATTACAGTAGATGATAAAGAACTTGAAGAATATTCTAAAGATATGGCTAAAAAATATAATGTAACTGAAGAAGTTTTCTTAAAAGAAATTGGCGGGATTGATTTCTTAAAATATGATTTAGAAGTTAGAAAAGCTCTTGAAATTGTTACTGGAAAATAGTTATATAGTAGAGCATAAAAACTTATGCTCTATTTTGTGTTAAAAGAAAGGAATTATTATGAAAGAAAAAGTAGAACCAAAAACATTACCTGGTTTTATGGAATTAATGCCACAAGACCAAATATTGTTTGACAAAATGAAAAATACAATTGAAAGTGTGTACTCTAGTTACGGTTTTTATCCACTAGATACACCAATTATAGAATTATCTAGTGTACTTTTAGCTAAAGCTGGAGGAGAAACTGAAAAACAAATTTATAGATTTAATAAAGGAGATAATGATTTATCTTTAAGGTTTGATCTAACTGTACCACTTGCAAAATATGTAGCAAGTAGAAGTAACGAGTTAATATTTCCATTTAAAAGATATCAAATAGGTAAAGTATATCGTGGAGAAAGACCACAAAAAGGAAGATTTAGAGAGTTTTATCAATGCGATATAGATGTAATAGGTAGTGAAACATTATCAATACTATATGATGCTGAAATACCTAGTATTATATATGACTTATTTAAGAAGTTAAATATTGGAGACTTTGTAATAAGAATAAATAATAGAAAAATACTTACTGGTTTCTTTAATTCATTAGAGTTAAATAGTAAAGTAACAGATATACTAAGAATAATAGATAAGATAGAAAAAATAGGAGAAGACGAAGTAAAAAGTGAGTTATCATTGTTAGATATAGAAAGTGATAAAGTAAGTAAGATAATAGACTTTATTAGAATAAGCGGAGACGCATTTACTAAAATAGAAAGACTAAAGAATTTAGGTATTACTGACGAAGTATATAATGAAGGAGTAAATGAGTTAGAAACAGTAATAAATAATATTAAAGCTAGAGGACTAGATAGTAACTTCTATGATGTAGACCTTACTATTGCAAGAGGGCTTGACTACTATACTGGAACTGTGTATGAAACAATACTAAAAGATTATCCTTCAATTGGAAGTGTATGTTCTGGTGGAAGATTTGACAACTTAGCTACATACTATACAGATAAAAAACTACCTGGTGTAGGTATATCAATTGGACTTACTAGATTATTCTACCAATTAAAAGAAGCAGGTGTTATTAAAACTACTGACAGTAGTGTAGCAGATATAACAATACTTCCTATGACAGATAATTATGAATACGTATACAAATTCAGTAACTTACTAAAAAGGTTTGGTGTAAGAGTAGATACAGCATTCCTTGGCAAATTTAAACAACTAATGAGATACGCAGACAAACAAAAAACTCCTTACGTTCTTATAATAGGAGATGACGAAATAAGTAAAGGCGTTGCTGTATTAAAAGATATGTTTACTGGTCTTCAAACAGAAGTAACACTAGAAAACATTATAGAAATATATAATAGATTACTTAAATAATAAAAAAGCGCTTGAAATATAGTGCTTTTTTTGATAAGATTATCTTGTAATAAAGATAGGAGTGATACATATGGAAACTAACTCTTTAGTACAAAATAAAGTACAAATGGGGGGGGGTTATTTAAATAGTATAAATAACTATAGTTTTCATGTGCAATTAAATGGATAGAATAAGTCTACCCATTTTTTCGTGTCTTAAAAAGAAAGGAGAGCATTAAATATGCAACGAAAACAATTAACACTTGTAATAGTAAGCTTACTAGTAGTAGTACTAAGTGTATCACTAGCTTACTTTACAACACAAATAATAGGAAAGGGAAAAGATGTAAGTGTAACAAGTGCTAACTTACAAATAGTATTTACAGATAGCGATGGAGCAATATCTGGAAGTAACATTGAACCAGGATGGAGTGATACCAAAACATTTACTGTAGAAAACAACAGTAAAAGTGAATACAAGTATAATATAGTAATAAAAGACTTAATGAATACTTTTGTAACTAATGGATACTTACAATATAAGATAACTAGTACAAACAATGGATACAATATGACTGAGTTTAAAGATATACCAAAGTCAAGCGCACCTAAAGATAAAGTACTAGCTTATAGTGTTAGCATTCCAGTAGGAGTAACACAAAGTTACACAGTTGAATTTAAGTATGCAAACGATAAAAGTGTAGACCAAAGTGTAGACATGGGTAAGAAACTAAGTGGAACACTATTTATAACTGAAGGAACAGAAGATCCAAACAAAACACTATATAATCAATTACTTGTAGACAAATCAACAAAGTTAACAAGAACAGACTTTAGTAAAGTTTTAACAAATGACAATACAAACACATTATATACTTCTACTGAAGACAGTAAAACAGTATACTATTTTGCAGGAAATGCAACAGATAACTGGGTAAAGTTTGGAAAGAATGCAAGTAATCAAGACTTATACTGGAGAATAATAAGAACAAACTCAGATGGTAGTGTAAGACTTTTATACCATGGAACAAGTACAACAGCAACAGACGCATATATAGGAAAATCACAATTTAATAGTAGTCGTGATAATATAGCATATGCAAGTTATATGTATGGTAGCCTAGGAAGTATAGCAAATGCTAGAACTAACCAAAAAAACTCTAGTACAATAAAAACAACAATAGATAAATGGTATAAAGATAATTTGAATACAAATTATGGTAAATACCTAAGTACAACAGCAGTATATTGTAATGATAGAACATATACAGTATCTGAAAGTTTCACAAACTTTGGAGCAAACACAAGACTAGATACAAATAAAACACCAACATACGACTGTGCAACAACAGAAGACAAATTCACAGCAGATAGTAGTACTGGAAACGGAAAACTAACATATCCAATAGCATTAATGACAGCAGACGAAGTAAGTTTTGCAGGTGGAGTATGGGACACAAATGCACCAACATGGTATTATTATAATAGTGCAAAAGGTAGCTCAACAGGCGAAAATTATTGGTGGCTGTTGTCTCCTCACCGTTGGGATGGTAGCGACACTAACGGGTTCATCGTGATCGGTTTTTCGTCCTACCCTGGCCGCTTGAACCCCCACAACGTCGGCAACTCCGCTGGTGTGCGTCCAGCCCTATCAATAAAATCATGTGTGAAATACTCTAGTGGAAATGGCTCACCGAGTGACCCATACACAATAAAAGAAACAACAAGTACAAGTGGATGCTAAAGATCTCATTAATTTAACTGTGTCTAACGATTAATTCACTAAATTACTATAAAGTAATCTAAGGGTTAAATGATAGTTTATAAAATATGATACAACTGCGTCTAACTTTAGGGTGCAAATGCACTCTTTTTTCTTGATTTAAAGGGTAAAAGTATGTATAATAATTACTAAGGAGTGATGGTATGCTACAAAAGCCAAAGGGAACACTAGATATATATGGTGAAGACGGTAAGATATTTGATTATATTAGTAATTATACAAGTGCTTTTATGTCTTTATATAATTATGAATTTATTAAACTTCCTACATTTGAGAGTACCGAACTATTTTATAGGGGTGTAGGAGATACTACTGATATAGTAAATAAAGAGACTTATGATTTTCTAGATAAGAGTAATAGAAAGATGACTTTAAGACCAGAAATGACTGCTGGAACAGCAAGATGTTTAATTGAAGATAAATTGTACGCTGAAGGTGTTAAGAAATTCTATTATTTAGGGAGTTGTTTTAGATATGAAAGACCTCAAAGTGGAAGATTAAGAGAGTTTACTCAATTTGGAGTTGAATACTTTAACGTGAGTAATCCTAAAGTGGATGCTGAAGTTATATCTTTAGCTTATAGATATTTATCAGGTTTAGGACTAACTAATTTAGTAGTTAAGTTAAATAGTTTAGGTAATAAAGAAAGTAGAAAAGAGTATAACGAAGTAATAAAAGAGTATCTTAGTAAAGATTATGATAATTTATGTGATACTTGTAAAGAGAGATTATCCAAAAACCCACTTAGAATATTAGATTGTAAGTATGATGGTGAAAGAGAATATATTAAGAATGCTCCTAAAACACTTGATTATTTAAATGAAGAAAGTAAAAGTTATTTTGAAGAAGTTAAAGAGTCTTTAGAGAGTTTAGGAATACCTTTTATTGAAGACTCTACTTTGGTAAGGGGACTAGACTATTATAGTCATACTGTGTTTGAGATAATTAGCGATATACCAGAGCTCGGAAAAGCAAATACTTTGTGTGGTGGTGGAAGATATGACGGGTTAGTAGAACTTTTAGGTGGTCCTTCTACACCAGGAATAGGTTTTGCGATGGGTATTGAAAGGATTATAATACTTCTTAAAGAGCTTGAGTGTTATGTTCCTGATAAAGAATTAGATGTGTTTGTAATGAATTTAGATAACACTAACTATGCCTTTCAAATAATAGACGATTTAAGACTAAGTGAGTTTTCTGTTGAAACTGATTACACTGGTAAAAACATGAAGGGCATGTGGAAATTAGTTGATAAACTAAACCCTAAATATGTTTTAATAATCGGAGAAGATGAGAGAAAGAACGACTACATTACAGTAAAAGATAATATTACTAAAGAAGAAACTAAGGTTAAAACAAGCGATCTTATAGATTACTTGAATACAAATATTTAGATTATTGATGGGGGAATTATGAAGAGAGATAAATTATATTTAACACTATTATTGGAGGCAATAGACGATGAAAGGTTACCTATGCCATTTTATGTATCACGTGGTGCAGCTATTGGTTATGTAGATGATGAAAATATGATATTTACTGATATACTAACTAGTCAGAAATATGTAAATGTTATAAAAGCTAACGAAATTGGACTAGTTGATGGGTATGCAAACCCAATACCAATTAGTAAATTTAAAACTGGTTTATCTTTATCTAAAGAAAAATTAAGTGAATACTTTAATTTTATGGACCATATGGTATTTCTAATAATGGAAGATAATTCAGTTACTATAATGCCTACTAGTAAGTTTGAAGAAGAACTAGGCGTCAAGTTAAACTTAAGTTATATAGAAGAAACTAATGACTTATTAGAAGCTTTAGTAAGTGGTAAACTTAACGTAGAAGATTATTTAAAAAGTATGGAAGATAGTTTAAATAATAATACAGATAGGTCTAAAGAAATAGAAAATGTTATTAAAGAAAAATTAGATAAACCAATAAGTGAAGTTATTACTAAAGTTAAAGAAAGCATAATTAATCAAGATGAGGCTGTTAAACAAGTTATAACTGCAGTATATAAGTATGCAATATTTGGAAGTAAGTTTAAGAGCAATATCTTAATATATGGTCCAAGTGGATGTGGTAAAACTGCTCTTATTAAAGAAGTTAGTAAAATACTAGGTATGCCTATTCATATTGAAGATATGACTAAATTTACTGTAAGTGGGTATAAAGGAGCCTCAGTAGAAGACATATTAGTTAGTTTATATAAAGAAAATAATGGGGATTTAGAGACTGCTGAACACAGTATTTTGTTCTTGGATGAAATAGATAAGAAAGCAAAAACTGAAAGTGATAGTGAAGTAACTTCTTCAGGTGTATTAAAAAGCTTACTTAAGATAGTTGAAGGAGACACTATAGAAGTTGAGATAAACCCAACAACTGGAGAAACAATAAGCTTTGATACAAGTAAACTCTTGGTAATTGCAGGTGGTGCTTTTACTGACTTATATAACCAAAAGGCTGAAGAAAAGAAGAATACTGTAGGTTTTGGAAGTGAAGTGTCTAGTGTAAATAAAGAAATTCAATATGGAACAGAACTTACTATAAAAGATTTTGAAAAGTTTGGTATGCCACTTGAATTTATGGGAAGATTCAAGACTATTATTAGAATGAACAAGTTAAGTTTAGATGACTTAGTGAGAATACTTAAAACTAGTAATCTTAGTGAAATGAAAAGTTATGTTGATTTATTAGAAAGTAAAGGTATTAAATTAGATATACCAGAACAGTTATATGAAAAAATAGCTGAGCTAGCTTACTCATATGGTACAGGCGCTAGAGGATTAAACATAGTAGTAGATAATATATTTGATAATATCTTATATGAGTTATTTGAAGGAATTGATAGTGTAGAGAGTATTACTCTTGGAGAAAATATAGTAAAAGATAAGAATAACTTTACATTAAAGAAAGTGATGTAAATGGAAGCAAAAGAAATAGAAAGAAGTATAATAAAAAGGTTTAGAAAAGAGATATATAGACCATTTGTAAAGGCAGTGGATGAGTTTAATCTTATTAATGAAGGAGATAAAATTGCTGTATGTATAAGTGGAGGTAAAGACTCGTTTTTGCTTGCTAAATGTTTAGAAGAATTAAAACGACATGGCAAAGTTAAATTTGATTTAGAGTTTATCTTAATGGATCCTGGATATAAAGATGAAAACTTAGATTTAATACACTATAATAAAGAAAAACTAAATCTTAATATTAAAGAGTTTCAATATAATATATTTGATCAAGTAGATGGAGAAAAGAATCCTTGTTACTTGTGTGCTAGAAAAAGAAGAGGAGCACTGTACAATAAAGCACAAGAGCTAGGTTGTAACAAAATAGCTTTAGGACATCACTTTGATGATGTAATTGAAACTATATTGATGAGTTTTATATTTAATGGAGAATTTAAAACAATGATGCCTAAACTTAAGAGCACTAACTTTAAAGGAATGGAGTTAATTAGACCATTGTATTTTGTAAGAGAGAGTGATATAATAAGTTTCTGTAAATATAATGACCTACACTTTATAGATTGTGCTTGTAGTGTTACTAAAAAAGGTACAGGCATGAGAAAAAAGATGAAAGATTTAATTAATACTTTAAATGAGTATTATAGGGGTGCTGATAAAAACATAATGAATGCTACTTATAATGTAAACTTAAATACTATTATAAGTTACATAAAGAAAGAGGAGGATTTGGAAAATGAAGAGTAAAGATTTTACTAAAGAGTTAGATATAACTAACTTAAATGGTAGTATTTTATCTACTGAAGATAAAATATTACTTACACTACTTACAGAGAAAGGATGTACTAAAGGAGAACTATCTAAACACACTAATATAGTTTATAGTGAAATTAAACGTGTAGTTGAAGAGATGGAAATAAAAGGTTATATAGTTCAAAGACAAGTAAACGATACAACTTACTTATATTATTTAACTATGCCAGGAGCTTATGAAGTACAAGACAGGCTTAACACTAATACAGTTAAAATGTATAGAAATTATTTAGTTAGTGTGGGATTTTCTTATGACAATGTAATTAAGTTCTTAAAAAGAAAGTTTTATGAGTTCTATATTGCTGGAGTATGGAACCCAACTGACTTAGAAGACCAATATAAATCTTGGTGTGACTCAAATAATTTACAGTATGTAAATAGTGATGATTATACCTTGAAATTATATTAATTATATGATAGAATGAAATTATCCAAGATGAAGTTAGTTAATAAACCGACAAATAAGTAATTTGGAGACCTAATTAGTAGCTGGTGTTGAAAACTTATCTTAAATTAAGGATCCTAAAAGCTATTATGTGGACTACCACCTCGCATGATGAGCGAGTTTTATTAGACACTTTGTTTTGGTTTTTTCTTTGGAGGAATGTATGAATTTAGAAAGACTAGAAAGATTAGTAGGACTAGACATATTAAATAAAATTAAAAACTTAAATATTCTTATTGTAGGTATAGGTGGTGTTGGTGGATACACTCTTGAAAGTTTGGTTAGATGTGGAGTAGAAAATATTACAATAATTGATTATGATAGAGTAGAGAGTTCTAACTTAAATAGACAGATTATTAGTAATTTAAATAATATTGGAAAGTTAAAAGTTGATGCTGCAAAAGAAAGATACACTAATATAAATGATAAACTTAACTTAAAAACTATGAGTATGTTTCTTGATAAAGATAATATTGATAGTATTAATATATGTCAATTTGATTATGTAGTTGATGCTTGTGATAGCATAGAAACTAAGGCACTTTTAATGAGTGTGTGTGTAAGTAAAAACATTAAGATAATAAGTAGTATGGGAACTGCTAAAAAGATGGATGCGACTAAACTTAGTATTACTACACTTGATAAGACTAGTTATGACAAGCTCGCTAAGAAGTTAAGAAGTGTTGTACCTAAGAACATACAAAGAAAAATTAAGGTTGTTTCTAGTACTGAACAAGTCAAAGATATAAAAGTCTTGGGAAGCAATAGTTTTGTACCTGCTACTAGTGGTTTACTTATAACAAATTATATTATAAATGATGTTGCAAATAGTTAACACGTGTGGTATAATTAGCACCAGTAAGGTGGTGAAACTATGATAGACTTTACAAATTGTGAAAAGAATAAATTTAAAGCTTATGGTGGAAGAAATGGAAACAAGTTTGCTATTAAATATAATGGTGAAGACTATATGTTAAAGTTTCCAAGTAAAAATGAATTAGATACGTCATATACAAATGGAGTGTATTCTGAATATTTAACGTGTAAGATTATTAAAAGTATGGGGTTAAATGTTCAAGATGTAATATTAGGTAAATATTTTATAAACGGAGAATATAAAGTGTGTGTTGCGTGTAAAGATTTTACTGATAATGATACTGTTTTAAAAGAGTTTAGCTTTTTTAAAAATAAAGAATTTGGTACTTCTGGATATTCAACAGATTTAGACGAAGTATTACAGGCTATTAAAAATCAAGATATTTATGATAAAGATAAGTTAAATACATATTTTTGGGACTTGTTTGTAGTAGATGCTTTTTTAGGAAATTTTGATAGACATAATGGTAACTGGGGTTTCTTAATTAATAATAAAGAACAAACCGCTAGTCTTGCACCTATATATGACTGTGGTTCTTGTTTGTATCCAGGGTTAACAGAAGATTTAGTTAAGAAAGTAATACATAGTCCTTCTGAAATGGATAAGAGAGTCACAGTATTTCCTAATTCTGCATTAAAGACAAATGATAAAAAGATAAACTATTATAATTTGATTAAGTCTAGAAAGTATTCTGACTTAAATAAAGCAATTTTAAGAATTTATCCTAAAATTGATTTAGATAAAATATATAGAATTATAGATAGTGTTGAGAGCTTAGACATTGATAGAAAACTTTTTTATAAAGGAATACTTTTTGCTAGATATGAAATGATATTAAGTCCTGCTTATGAAGCACTAGTAAAGCGTGAGGATAGAAAAGCATCGGCTATCGCGGACTATGAAATAGTCTCAAGTGTAGAAGATTGCTAATCTTTGATGAGATGTTGGAAGTGATGCCCAGCCATGCTAAAAAAGATTAAGGAAAGCTTGGTCTTTTTTCATTGCACACTAAAAAATAACCGGCAAAATAACCGGCAAAATAACCGGCAAAACACTAGTAAAGGTTTTGAAAATATGTTAAAATGGAATTAAATCACATGGAGGTGTTATATGATAGACACGTTAGAAAATTGTAGAATAGAATTCAAAGCAAAATTAGTTGATAATTTAGAAGAAATAATTATTGGTTTCTTAAATAGCAAAGATGGTGGTATTATTTATCTAGGAGTTAATGATAAAGGTAAAGTAATAGGATTAAATAATAATCTAGACTTACTACAAAGAAAAATAAAGGATAGAATTATTTCTAATATTGAACCTTCAGCTTTAGGATTGTTTGACTTGGAAGTTTTGAAAGAAAATAATAAATGTTATTTAAAAATCACAGTTGCTAGAGGTTTAGAAAAACCTTATTATTTAAAGGGCATGGGAATGACACCTGATAGTTGTTTCATAAGAGTTGGAAGTTCTAACGAAAAAATGAATGAACATCTGATAAGCAAAATGTTTAGAGAGAGGACAAAAAACTCAATAAAAAATATACTTTCTCCTAATCAAAAATTGACCTTTACTGATTTAAAAGTTTACTATAAAGAAAAAGGATTTGATGTTGGTGATAATTTTGAAAAGCAATTAGGATTTTTTACCCAAGATAATAAGTATAATTATTTAGCATATCTTTTAGCAGATGAAAATACTATATCTATTAAAGTAGCCAAATATGCTGGAGATGACGTAGATGAATTAATGGAAAATTATGAGTATGGTTTTTGTTCATTAATAAAAGCAACTAATAGGGTATTAGAAAAGTTTAAAGTTGAAAACAAAATATTTACAAAAATAACTTATCCAGAAAGAAAAGAAAAATCCATGTATGATTATACTGCAGTAAGAGAAGTTATTATAAACGCACTAGTACATAATGACTGGTCTAGTGAATATCCACCAAAATTTGAATTTTTTAGTAATAGGTTAGAGGTATCTTCCTTTGGTGGTATACAAAATGAATTTACTGAAGAAGAATTTTTGGAAGGATATTCTGCGCCTAAAAATCCTGAGTTAATGAGAGTTTTTAGAGATTTAGGTTTAGTAGAACATTTAGGAACTGGTATTAGGAAAATATTAAAAAGATATAACAAAAGTATTTATCACTTTTTTCCTCATTTTATAAGAGTTAGCATTAAATATAACAAAAATGAATTTGAATATAAAAATGATAATGAAATACTAGAGTTTAATACTTTAAATAAAGTTCAAGAAAATATTATTCGACTTTTGCTAGATAAACCTGATTTAACTCAATTAGAGCTTGCGAATATACTTGGTACTGGAGAAAGAAAAATTAGATATAACATGAAAGAATTGATTGAAAAAAATTATATCAAGAGAAGTGGTTCTAGTAAAACGGGAAAATGGATTGTAACCATTCAAAAAAATAATTAAAAATAAAAAGATTAAAGTTCGCCTTTAATCTTTTTATTATATTCAAATATTGCTTGCTCGTATTTATTGTCTCCGGGGTGGTAATACTTGCTTGTTTTTATATTATCTGGTAAGTACTGTTGTTTAACATAATGATTTTTATAATTGTGTGGGTATTTATAATTTGGTGAAGTAGTTCTAATGTGTTCAGGAACTCTACCAACGTTGTTTCTTTTTAAATCGTTTATTGCTGCACCATAAGTTGCTTCAATAGTATTACTTTTAGGACTAAGTGACATTTCAATAACTGCTTGAGTAAGTGGCTTATATAACTCAGGTAAGCCTAATCTTTCTGCACTTTCAATTGCGGTTAATACTTTAGTTTGTAAAGTAGGGTTAGCAAGTCCAATATCTTCATAAGCGATAACTAGCATTCTCCTATAAAGAATATCAAAATCTCCTGCGTCTATTAATCTAACAAGATAATGAATAGCAGCATCTACGTCACTTCCTCTTATACTTTTTTGAAAAGCACTTATAACGTCGTAATACCCATCTTCGTTTTTGTCGTAATATAAGTTAGTTCTAGGACTTACCTCATTAATATTTTCTACTGTAAACTTGGGACCAAAACTATTATAACAAAACTCAACTAAATTATATGCAAACCTTAAGTCTCCACCTGATAAATGTGCAATATGCTTTTTTATGTCTAGAGTTAGTTCAATATCAGGGTAGACTTCTATTACTCTATCTAAAGCATTCTCTATATCTCTTTCTGTTAATTCGTGAAGTTCAATAAGCTGGCATCTACTTCTAATAGCAGGATTAATAGAGTGATATGGGTTAGAACTAGTTAGCCCAATAAGAGTTAGTTTACCACCTTCAATAAAAGAGAGTAATAAGTCTTGTTTATCTTTGTTCATTCTATGAATTTCATCCACTATTAAAACTAAGTTATCTATTATTTTGCTTTCTTCAAATACAACTTCAAAGTCTTTCTTACTATTAATAGTTGCATTTAATAATCTATAAGGACACTTTAATTCATTCATTAGAGTAAGAGCAATAGTAGTTTTACCAATTCCACTTTTACCATAGAATATCATATTAAATATCTTTTTATTTTTAACTAAGTTATTAAGTATTTTATTCTCTCCAACAATATGAGTTTGTCCAACTATTTTGTCTAGTGTGTTTGGTCTTAATTTACTTGCTAAGTTTTCCATATATTAATCACCTAGACATTATTTTATCATATTTTTCACTCTTTTTGTATGGGTTTTTATTATTTGTTCTACAAAGAATATAATCTATGCTAGTGTTATAGTAGTCTGATAGTTTAAGAAGTATATCTGTAGGTATATCTATTTTTTCACATTCATATTTAGAATAACCAGCTTGGCCTATACCTAATGCTTTTGCTACCTTTTCTTGGGTTAGATTTCTTTCTTCTCTTAAATCTCTTAATCTATTCATATACATACCTCCAAGAATAAGATAACATAATCTAAATTGGAATATTGACTTTTATTCCAAAATGGAATATAATTTTTTGTATAAGGTAGTTAAAGATATTACAAAATATATAATATAAAGGAGTTGTTTTTATGAATAAAAAAAGTATAACAATATTAGTAGTGTGTTTAATAGTGACTGTGTTGTCAGTCAGTTTAGCATACTATAGTGCTAGAATAATAGGAAACGGGAAAAACGTAAGCGTGAATGCAAAAGAACTTACAATTAATTTTGATAACAACAACGAAATAGCGAGTGGTATAATAGAGCCAGGGTGGAGTAGTACAAATACTTTTAGTATTACTAATAAAAGTAAAAATAACTTTACATATGATATTGTACTAAAGAACTATAAGAATACTACTAAGACTAATGGATACTTAGTTTATAAAATAACTAGTACAAATGGTTATAATATGACTGAATATAAAGATATGCCAAAAGATGGAGAAAATACATATGACCTAGTAATTGCTAGAGGTATAACTATTGAACCAGGAAGTAGTAATAAACAAAGTTATACTTTAGAAATAAAATACTTAGATAGCACCGAAGACCAAAGTATAGATATGGGGTCAACTGTAACAGGTAGTTTATATATAGTAGAAAGTACAACAAACGAAAATAACCCATATACTAAAGGCACTTTAGGTTATCAAATAATGGAAGATAACACAAACATTAAAACAAGAACAGACTTTAGTACAACTTATACAGATGTAAATATTGGAACTATGTATAAAGCAAAAGAAAATAATACAGATGTATACTATTTTGCGGGAGATGCTAGAAACAACTGGGTAAAGTTTGGAATGTTTAATACTGATAAAACCGTATATATTGGCTGGGGAGTTTACAAAGATAATTACAAATCTTATATTACATATGATAGTATGTCTGCTTGTACTAGTGCTAGTTCATATAATAATAATTGTGAAGCATTAGTACTTTGGAAAAAAGGTGATCCAATTTACTGGAGAATAATAAGAACAAACTCAGATGGAAGTATAAAACTATTATATCATGGAAATAGTCCTGAAAGCGAAACAAGCTATATTTACGCTAATGAGTGTTACTCAAAGGAATGTAAAAATGGAAATATAAGTTATGTTGATTTTAACAATTCTAATGCAAAAATCAAATTAGATGATTGGTATTCAAATAATTTAGGTAATTATTCAAAATATATTAATGTATCTTCAAACTTTTGTAATGATAAAACTGTTGTAACGAGTGGCGAAAACACATATTTAGCTGCTTACTATAGAATTGAACCAGAACAAAATCCTACATTTAATTGTAACGAAAGTGATATTATTAAAAGTAATATTGGTCTTGTAACGATAGATGAAATAGCTTTTGCAGGTGGTGTTTATGGCAAAAAGAATGACAAAGCTTGGTACTATAAAAACAGTAAAGGAAATTCTTCAATTAACAAATCTAATTCTTGGTGGACAATGACTGGGACAGCTGGCCTAAAAAATTTATATTTAAACTATACAATTAAACAAGCAGACGAGGGAGTGGAAGGACTAATAACTGCACATGCTGTTAGCTATTCTAACAAATCATTTCGACCAGTTATATCATTAAAAAAAGATTTGTTATACAATTCAGGCGATGGAAGTGCAACTAACCCTTATGAAGTTCAAGATTTACCAGAAACACTATCTGAAAGACTATTATCAGATAAATCAACACGACCTGGAGAGAGAACAGACTTTAGTACTGTACTAACAACAGATAATACCAAAACGTTATATACAGGAACAGAAGATGGAACAACAGTGTATTATTTTGCTGGAAATGCGACAGACAACTGGGTAAAATTCGGTGGATACTACTGGAGAATAATAAGAACGAACGCTGATGGTAGTGTAAGAATGTTATATCATGGAACAAGTACAACAGCAACGGATGCATATATAGGAACATCAACATTCAATTCAACATATAATGACCCAATGTATGTAGGGTATATGTATGGAACAAGTAATTCTACAGCAATAGATAGGTCAAATACAAATAATAGCACAATAAAAGAAGTAATAGATGTATGGTATAAAAACAACTTGAATACAAATTATGGAAAATATATAAGCACAACAGCAGCATATTGCAATGATAGAAATGTCATTGATGGAACATATAATACCTCATCATTTAGTTATGCTGGGAGAACAAGATTATATACAAATAAAGCACCTACATATAACTGTTTAACTACTGAAGACAAATTTACAATAACTGGTAATATAGGTAATGGAAAACTAACATATCCAATAGCATTGATGACAGCAGATGAAATAAGTTATGTGGGTGGAGTGTATGATAAAAATTCACTTACATGGTACTATTATAACAGTGTAAAAAGTAGCTCAACTGGCTCAATAAATTGGTGGTTAATAAGCCCTTTTAATTGGTATGGCAACACTGCTTATACATTTCTTGTATATGGTTCTAACCATTCTGGCGTCTTAGGCAACAGTTATGTTAATAACACTTTAGGCGTGCGTCCTGTTATATCGCTTAAGTCAGATGTAGTTTATAAATCAGGAGATGGAACAGCATCAAGTCCATACGAAATAGTAACTGATTAAAATTTATGTAAAAAAGAGAATATTAGTATTTTCTTTTTTTTAATTATTTGGTACAATTATAATAGTGAAGGTATATGAAGTATGTAGAAGATTATTTATTGTTTTTAAAAACTGAAAAGAAGTTAGGAGATAATACTATTAACTCTTATATGCTTGATTTAGAGGACTTTTTTAAGACTTTTAATGGCAGTATAGAGTCTTGTACTAAAAAAGATATTTTGTCTTATATAAGCTCTATAAATGGGCTTGAAGTGAGTACTGTTAACAGACATATTTCTTCACTAAAGAGTTTCTTTAATTATTTAGTGGACGAAAGTATAATAAAAGTAAGTCCAATTGAGGAAGTTAGTTCTTTAAAAAAACCTAAGAAGTTACCAAAGTACTTGAGTATATCTGAAGTAGATAAACTACTTAATATTCCATTAAATAGTGAGTTTGACTATAGAAATAAGGCTATGCTTGAACTTATGTATGGAACAGGACTTAGAGTAAGTGAACTTGTTAGTATTGAATACTCTAACATTGATTTTGAAAATAGTATTATTAGGGTTAATGGAAAAGGTAAAAAGGAAAGAATTATTCCACTAGGGGAAGTTGCTAGTTATTACTTGAAAGTCTATTTAAGTGATTATAGAAGTAAGTTATTAAAAAGAAATACATATAATCAAGTTTTTCTTAATAACCATGGTAAGCCTATTACTAGGCAAGGGTTTAACTATATTCTTGAAAATATTAGAGAGTTAACTGGCATTGAAAAAGAAATCACGCCACACGTATTAAGGCACTCATTTGCAACACATTTGCTTGAAGGTGGAGCAGATATAAGGAGTATTCAAGAGATGCTAGGACATGAAAATATAAGCACAACTAATATTTATACAGAAGTAGTTAATGACGTATTAAGAAGTAACTATGAAATGTATCATAATAGAAGTCATAAGGAGTGAGAAAAATGTTTAAAAGGGTATTTTTAATTGTAACAGATAGTTTAGGAGTAGGACAAGCGAAGGATGCAGATAAGTTTAATGATGTAGGAGCAAATACTTTAGCTCATATCTTAGAAGGAGACAACTACCACTTGCCTGTGTTTGAGAAACTTGGGCTTACCGATATAGTAAAGAATGATGGAAAGTACAAGTTTGGTTATCATGGTAAACTAGAACCAGCTAATAAAGCTAAAGACACATTAAACGGGCATTATGAAATGATGGGTATAGTGTATGATAAACCATTTATGACTTATCCTGATGGGTTTCCAATTTATTTGATTAGTGAAATTCAAAGAGTTACTGGTAGGCAAGTAATAGGTAATTGTGCGATGTCTGGAACAGAGATTATCAAAGAACTTGGGGAAATGCATATGAAAACTGGTGCAATTATAGTTTATACTAGTGCTGACAGTGTTTTACAAGTAGCCGCGCATGAAGATATTATTCCAGTGGAAGAATTGTATAGTATTTGTGAAAAGATTAGTAAACTTGTATTTAATGAAGAATATAAAGTTGGTAGAATTATTGCTAGACCATTTGTTGGTAAACCAGGTGACTTTACAAGAACCCCTAATAGAAAAGATTTTACACAAGTACCACCTAAAAATGTAATGACTATGTTATATGATAAAGGGTATGACGTATTAGCGCTTGGCAAGATTAAAGATATTTTCGCTGATACAGGAATTACTCATGGGCTTAAGACTAAAAATAATATAGATGGACTTATTAAATTAAGTGATTTTGCTAGAAGTGATTTTAATGGGCTACTTTTCTTAAACTTAAACGACTTTGATAGTAAGTATGGGCATAGAAGAGATAAAGATGGATACTTAAAATGCTTAGAAGAGTTAGATGAGTATTTACCAGTATTTTTAAACAAACTAAAAGAAGACGACTTAGTAATATTTACAGCCGACCACGGAAATGATCCAACTTATGTAGGAACAGACCACACTAGAGAAAACGTACCTGTCATATTCTTCAGTAAAAGCTTTAAATATCGTGGTACTTTAGAAACAAGAGACACATTTGCTTGTATAGGCGCTACTATACTGGATAACTTTGGTATAGAAAACACCTTAGGCTTGGGTACTAGTTATTTAGATGAATTAAAATAAGGAAGACATATTTAACCGTCTTCCTTTTAATATTATTTACATCTAGCTTGATTTCTGCTAGTGTTTCTAGCGCTGTTTCTACTAGAATTTCTACTTGTATTACGTGCATTATTTCTTGCACTGTTTCTACTAGTATTTCTAGCATTATTTTTCATGTTAGCCATCTTATCACCACCTACTAGTATTATGTAACGTTTATTTTATTTAATTCATTAAAAGGTATTATTTTATATGGTAAAATTTGACTAAAATATCTAACTAGTGTATAATACTACTTACTCGGAGGAAATATGAAAAAAGAAACAAAAGCGTCACTTCTTGCTGTTTTAATTGCGCTTGAAGGTGTAGCTGTTATAGATATAACTTGTAAGATAATTGATATAAATAAGGTAAATGACTATAAAAAGTGTTTAGTTTCATTAACAGAGATGGAATACTTTAATGACTTTGTTACTCTAGGCATTAATAATAATTACTTTTTAATTAGTTTTACTAAAGGAGAAGAAAACTATTTTAAAGTGGTTAATAAAGAACATGAATTAGTTACATTACCTGAAATAAAAGGATATACTGTAGTAAGAGAAGATACTGTTATATTGGAAACTGGAGAAAAGGGTAGTAAGGTGTTTTACTATTTTAATCTTGTGAGTGGAGAATTTAAGATGTTCAACGCTAATTCTGTTACTTTGTTTAATGATTATTTGTTAGTTGAAAAACAAGAACCAATAGAGAACATCAGTAGTAAAGATAAAGTAGTGTATAAAACCAAAATAACTACTTCAAATTATCTGTTATATGATTTGAAGTTAGATAAAGTAATAGATAAGAAGTTCTCTATTTACTGTTTTGACAAGAATACTAATACACTACTTTTGAGTGAAAAATATGATAACTACGTTATTGATACAGTTAATGATGAACTATCATATTTTTATGGACAAGTTAAACATATGGTAAATAATTATATCGTTATAAAAGAAGACAACTATCAATATTTAGTTTATTATAATTCTAAATACAATACAATTGATAATATGAATGTAGCTGATAAGATAGTTGACGTTATAGCGCTTGATAATGAGAATGTGCTTATTTCAAGAAATAATGGAGAATATTCTAACGTGTATTCTACGTTAACTAATGAGTATATTTATAGCTTAATGAATAAAAGGATTATACACACTTATGAAAAAACTTCTATATTGGTAAGTAGTATGGAAAACTCTGTTTTAGAGTTATATAGTATAGACGGGAAAACACTTTTGCTTAGTGTAAAAGGAGTTAACTTCTCTTCAATATATACAAGTAATTTATCTTGTTATTGTATAATTGTTTCTAATGGTAGTGATGGTGTAGCGTTTGATATGTATGGTAATGTTTTAGTTAAAGGTAACTACACTATTGAACAAATGAGTGAGATAGTAAAAAATATGACGTCTTATGAAAGAGACATTATTATAAAAGAAAATAAAAGTTTAGTTTTAAAAGCGTAAAAAAGACATATTATTGTAGTAGGGTGGTGAATACTATTAATAATAATGTCTTTTTATCTTTATTGGTCTCTCTACTTGCAGGAGTTAGTACGTTTTTAGGTGGGCTTGTTGTTTTTCTTAGGTTTAAAGATAAGGATAAATTTATATGTTTTTGTTTAAGTTTTAGTTTAAGCGTTATGATTTCTATAAGTGTGTTTGAGTTAATTCCAGATAGTTCCTTAGTTTTATATGACAAGTTTGGAATATTTTGGACATTTGTTATAGGTAGTGTGATGTTTCTTTTAGGTAAAACTTTAGTGACTAAAATTAATAATAGAATTGCCCTACTATCTAGTAATGATTTGTATAGGGTAGGGCTTCTTAGTATGATAGCGTTGATGGTCCATAATTTTCCGGAAGGCATTGCTACATTCATGGCTAGTTATAACGATTTAAGTACAGGAATAAGTTTAGGTATTGCTATAATGCTACATAATATACCAGAAGGAATAAGCATTGCTGTGCCAGTCTACTACGCTACTAACAAAAGAAGTAGGGGACTTATGCTTTCATTAATATCAGGTTTAGCAGAGCCTTTGGGGGCAATTTTAGCTTATGTACTACTTAAAGATTATATTAATGAAACGCTAGTAAGTGTCGTGTTAATGTTTGTAGCTGGTATAATGACGACGTTAGCAATTAATGAAATGATACCCGAAGTTAATAAATATAATAATAAACGACTAAGTATAATTGGTATGATTATAGGTGCAATATTGGTGTTAGTTAATCTAATATTATTCTAAATAATATGTAATTTTTATTAAATAATACAAGTTCTGATAATATATATTATGTTAAGTTCTATTTTTGAGAAAGATTTAGTATAAAAGATTATTAGTTATTAATTTAGATTTGTACTCTATTTTATAAATAAAAAGACATATAGCTATTGTTTACTATATATCATAGTGTGTCCACATTCTATAAATATAAATTTCTTTTTTTGTTTCGTTCACTTTATAAACAATACGATGTTGTCTGTTTATTCTCCTTGAATATAATCCTTCATAATTTCCTACAAGTTTTTCATATGAAGGCGGATATGCAAATGGGTTCTCCATCATTATATTTAAAATTTGTTTTGCAGCGTTCTCTAACCCAGAGTTTTTCAATTTCTTTTTATCTTTTGAAGCATATTTAGAAAAATAAATATTATACATTTACCATTCTTTGTCTGAATCATATAATTCAGATTTACTCCAATCTTCGTTTTTATCAATTTCATTTATACTTTTTGAAAAACCAGGTATGCTATCTAAATATAAAGTTTCTTCTATATTTTTCCATTCGTTTTCACTGATTAAAACTGCATTATCTCCTTTACTATTTACAATAGTTATTGGGTTATAGCCAACATTTACATCGCTAACTAATTGAAACAAATTTTGTCTTGCATTTGTTATATTTATACTGTTCATATAATTTAACCTCTTTTCTATATAATATTATAACGTACTTTTAAACGTACGTCAATAGTATTGTATGAATTTTTATAAAAAATATACTAAATTTATTAGTTTTTTCCTACTCTACTATACTTTTATAGCGAGGTTATGACATTTTTTTAAAATTTTTTATGTTTAAGCGTGTAAAATGTATTCATATTACTTTCAATGTACTTAAGAAATAGACTAATAGTCTTCTTTTAAGTTCTCCCCCTACTTTACCCATTACACGGGGAGTAGAACTACAAATTGCAATAAAAAAAAGACTAGAAATTCTAGCCTAATTTTGTTTTTCTCCAATTACTACTTTTCTACTTTGTATTTCAGCTATTTTATTAATTACTTCTTGAGCATTTTCACTTGTTATTTTGTCATAACCAAGTTCTCTTAAAGCTTGTATTTTAACCGTAGTAAGTTGTTGTGTTCTACTTAATACTTCTTCTTTAGTATTTTCTATTTCTTTAACAAATCTTTCATGAGATGCAATTAATTTACTCTTAGTAGCTCCACCATTATTGTATAAGTTCATTGCAGTAAACACTATACTCTCAAGTATAAACTGCGCTGTTTCATCAAACTTAAATTCCATTGGGTCACTAAATCCTGTTGTCTTTGATAAATATGCTAGTATGTACTTAATTTCTGGAATCGAGTCAATACTTTGAAGTACATGATATAAATATAAGAATTCATAATAAGTATTTTTATTTTTTTCTTCAGTAAACTTTTCCTTTATTAAGTTAATTAAGTCATTTACTAATACTTGTTCTTCTTTACTTAAATCTTTTAAATTAAAATATGACTCATCTGTTGTTTTAACATTTTGATTAAGTCTAGTTTCAACATCTTCTAAATATTCAGCAGTTATTTTAATTTTACCAATTGACTCGTCACTTCCATCTTCAATGTTAAGTAATTTAAATAATAATAATTTCTTTTCTTTAGGCCATTTATTTAAGTTTTCTAGTTCTAGATAATTATATATCATTTGTCTAGACACTCCTAAATATTTGGCTAATTTTACCTTTGATATTCCTAACTCTTGTAATAATTCGTTTAAATTTTGCATTTTTGTTTTCACTCTCTTTCTACCTTATAAATACATTTTACAACAGTTTACAGTAGTATGTCAAGTGTAAAGTAAAAGAAAATTAAATGTATAACGAACACTATGGGTGTTACTCCCCTATTTTACGAGGAAAATCAAAAGAAAAGAGTAGTACTTTTTATTACTACCCTACTACAAATACCAAAGTTTACTTCCATTTTTCCTAACTTCTTTTATGATGCCGCCACCAATTACTTCACTACCTAGGTACACTACACAAGCTTGCCCTGGAGTTATAGCTTTAGCGCCTTCATATTTAACGATTATTTCATTAACACTTGTGTATTCTATATTAATTGGAATATCTTCTCCACGATATCTAAATTTACAAGTTGCAAATGTTGGTTTTAAATCACTTATATAATTCATGTTTTCTATTACAGCCTCGTCAGAAATTAGGTATTTGTTGTCGTCACCAAACGCTACATAAAGGATGTTTTTTTCTGTATCTTTACCACATACGTAATGACGTTTTGCATCTCCTGATAAGCCTACATTTCTTCTTTGTCCGATAGTATAATTCATAAGACCATGGTGTCTACCTATTACTTTCATAGTATCTATATCAACTATATCTCCATCTTTTCCTTTAATATAATTATTTACAAATTCTTGGTAATGTCTTTCACCAATAAAACATATTCCTGTTGAGTCTTTCTTTTCTGCAACTGGAAGGCCTGCCTTAATTGCTATTTCTCTAACTTCAGGTTTAGTTAAACCACCAACTGGGAATAACACATCTTTAAATTCACTGGCTTTTACCTGACTTAAGAAGTATGTTTGGTCTTTATTGTTATCTACTCCACGCAAGAGTCTTCCTTTTTCCATCCTCGCATAATGTCCTGTTGCAATTAAGTCTGCACCAAGCTTTTTAGCTTCTTTTTTAAATAAGTCAAACTTTATATATTTGTTACACATAATATCAGGGTTAGGTGTTCTTCCTTTTTTTAGTTCGTCTAAGAAGTAAGCAAATACTGTATCCCAATATTCCTTAATAAAATCCACTCTATATAAAGGTATTCCCAAGTAGTCACACACACTTTTAGCATCTTTAAAGTCTTGCTCTTGTGGACAAATTCCATCAGTTATGCCTTCTGGGTCATTATTTATATTAGAGTCCCAATTTTTCATAAATAAACCTATTACTTCATATCCTTCTTTATCAAGTAAATAAGCACTTACTGCTGAGTCTACTCCACCACTCATTCCTACTACTACTTTCATACTTTTTTCACTTCCTAATCAAGTAAATTATACCATATTAAGTACTATTTGTCTATTATTAGATTAACCAAGTATGAATTAAGATATATTTCTAATAATGAAGAGATTACGCACACAATAAAAGCCATTATAAAAAGAATTATTATCTTTTTGATAAATAGGTTTAAATTAATATTTTCTTTGTTTAAAGTGCCTTTAATTAGCTTTAGACTAATGTTAAACATTATACTAGAATATACTATAACTAATAAACACATAATGATGTGGTGTGGAAACAACATAACTAGTGTATAAAGTATTCCTTTTAATTTGTAAGTTAAGAATATACTAGAAATCAAGAAACCTATAAGTAAGCCTTTATAATAATTTATGAATAGTATTAAAGGGCTAAATAAGTATAATACACTTGAACATGTAATTATTACAATGTAGACTAAGTTATATTTTAAGCTATTTAAAAAGCTAGATAATGTTATACTTTTAGCACTAAGTGAAGTGTACTCAAGTATTTCATTCTTGACTATCATTTTATCTAGACTACTTGTTAAAAAGAAAAATATTATTCCAGATATTAAGCCTAGTCCTAGTAAAATGGTGGATAAAATTATTATTTTTTTATCTATTAATTTTTTCATAGTAAAGTATATTATAGGTCTTTTAATTTTATTCAAAATATTGTATAATTAATTTGAGGTATTTAATTATGAAGAAGAAAACTAAAAAACTAATACTTCGTGTATTAGTTTGGATAGCCACAATTATTATACTACTATTCTTTGTAGGTGGTGGAATTATTACAATATTAGGTAGATAATAATCTATCTTTTATTTTTTTAAAGTATACTCATTATCAAGATTAATTCTTTTATTAGTATCTAAAATTCCATTTTCAGTTTTTTCATATACATATTCGTTTTTGAGTTCATTACCATATTCAACGGTTTGAACTGCTAATTTTTTACTTATTTCAAATAATCTAATTTTAATATTCAAGTCAGATATTTCAATACAAGCATAATTAGTTATTTTCCTAACTATAGCACAAACTTGAAAATTACCGGAATTAGATATTATTTCAAATTTATAATAATCAGTAAAATTATAATATGAATGTTTAACACTTGAAATTGGTATTTTAAAATATTCATCATCAATACTTAAATTAATGATTTCAATTATAAATTTTAAATCATTTAATATATCATTTCCCATAGTTTTCTCCTTTTTTATTTAATTATATAATGATTATAACCAGAGTGCATTCTAATACGTTTCACATCATCCTTAATAAAACAGTTTAATTTTTCAGTTTCTTTACCAAATAATATCTAAATTAAATGTATTATCGTTTATTATTTTCATTAAATATAAGTCTTCTGAGTCTGCTTTTAATAAATAATTTACAATTTTTTCAATATATTTATATCTATACATTTAGGGTAAAAATTATTCATATAAGCCTGGTTTCTTTAGCTTCTTTTATAATGTATAAAAAATCAATTACTTTCCATACGCTATTTTTTTTACCAGCTAGAATAGAGTAAGTTAGCTTTTTTTCTTCAATTCTTATATTTATTTACTGCCTGTATATAATGAAATGTACTTAGCCTCATCAACAATGTTAGAATCTACTTTGCTAATATTTATTTTTTTCATTATTGTTCTTCTTTTTTACTTTGTAAGCTTTTTAGTTTTTGTTTCTTTACTTTCTTTAAGTTTTGGTACTTCATAAATATTATTGCTTACATCATAATATTCTATTATTTCGTAGTTGTCTTGAGTTGGCTCTAAAAGTGTTCCTTTTTCAAGTTCTTTTTCTTTTATGCGTCTTACATAAGTAGCTGAGCCATCTTTAAATAATGCACATATTCCTATGTTATAAATTTTATAGCCATTTAGTTTTATGTAACCAAACTTTTCTAAATTAGTTTTATTTATTGCTAGATTGCTTTGTCTTAAAATTATAAAGTCTTTTATAAAACTACGTCCAGGACCTTCAAAAAACATGTTTAATGTTTCAAATGGAAAATTCCATTTAGACATTTCTTCAGTGATTTGTATTCTTCTATAAATACCTTTTTCTTCTTTGATTATAGCAAACAAAGCGCGTTTGTTATCTATATCATAAGGCCTTATATATAAAACATTTTTTAAATTCTTTCTTACTTCTTTTATGTTTTTATCAATAAAATATAACCACATATTTCATTTCTCCTTTTATAATATTCTTATTAATTAAAATATCATCTTATTTATTTTTTTCTAACTTTAAAATATAGTCACATTCTACTGGTGTTAACCCATCAAGTAAACCATAACCATTAATTCTATATAATTCGTTTTCGAATATTAATCCATTCATATAGCTTATGTTTAATGCAATTTCATCACTTAATTTAATTGTATGATAATATGAATATATACCCGTTACTTTGTTTTTTACACATATTGAAATTTTTTCATCATTTAAAGAGGCTTTTATTTCAGCTAGACCGGTTGATGTATCTGCTTCAACCTTTATAAAATCGTCATGAACTTTTAAAGTGTCCAAGTTATATTTTAATAAATCGGTTCTATCAGCAATTACGTTTAATTTATATATAAGTTCTCCATCTATTTCTGTTAAATCTATTTTTATATATTTATCTTCCATTATTATCCACCTTGCTATCTTAATTTTAAAGTTTTAACGTTGTCATAATCTAGTGAGAAATCTGTTTCATTATTTAATCCTTCTTTATAAGCTTTAACTAACTCTTCTTTTTTCTCATTTCTTTTCTCTTCAACTTTAATTTTAGTCATTAATTCGCTAAGTTTTCTTTTTAGTTCTGCACTTCTTTCTAGGTTAACATTCCAGTTTTCTTCTATTTTTCCAGCCGACATACTATATTTTTTTATGTCTTTAATATTTAAAGTAATTGATGTTAAACCTACAACTGATATAAGCCCAGTTGCTATTATAAAACCTATTGGAACTGCATTTGCAATAGAAATTGCAAAAAGTATAATACTAAGTATTGTGCCCGGTATTACTTTATTTCTTGTTTCTTTAGTTTCTGCTATTTGATAATTTAAATTTTCCATTATTTTACTTTGATTTGTAATTTTATCATCTAATCCTTCAATTTTATTAGATAATAGTATAGCCTTTTTGATATCTCCTGTATTTAGCCCAGTTATTTTAATAATTTCTCCTTTATCGTTGATGGCTTCTATTTCTTTTTCATTTATTATACGGTAATCTACATACATAATGAAACCTCCCTTGTATTTAATATTATAAACTAGTTTATGTTTAATGTAAAGAAAAAACAAGTACTACTACTTATTCTTTCCAAAACGTCTATCTCTTTTTGTATATTCTTCTAAAGCCTTGTCAAACTCATCCTCTTTAAAGTCTGGGAAGTATGTATCTGGAAAATACATTTCTGCATATGCAAGGCTAAAGAGCATGAAATTTGATACTCTTATTTCTCCACTTGTCCTAATTAGAAAGTCCATTGGTGGTAAATCGTTATATAAGTTTTTCATAAATATTTCTGGTGTTAGATCTTCAGTTTTAAGTTTGCCATCTAATACATCGTTTATTAGTTTTTTAGTTGTGTCTACTATTTCAGTTTGTCCCCCATAGTTTAAGCAAATATTTAGAATGCCACCAGTGTTGTTTTCGGTTTCTTTTTCAAGACTTTTCATACTTTCATATACTTTGTCACTAAGTGGTTCTTTTCTTCCTGAAAAAACTACTTTTATGTTGTTTTTGTTAAATTCTTTTATACTTCCTTTAAAACCTTTTAGAAATAATTTCATTAAATAATCTACTTCTTCTTTTGTTCTATTAAAGTTTTCAGTTGAGAAAGCAAATACACTTAAGACTTTAACACCTCTATTAAATACGTGTTTAGATAGTATTTTTAGTGTTTCAAATCCAGCTTTATGCCCTTCACTTCTTTTTAGACCACGCTCGGTTGCCCATCTACCGTTTCCATCTAATATTATTCCAACGTGATAAGGTATTTTTAAATTTTCCATAACTACTCCTTTATTAAAGATAAATTAACTTTACCTTTTTCTTTATCTATTTTATCTACATAACATTTTAGTATTTCTCCAACACTTAGTATGTCTTTAGGGTCAGAGACAAAACTCTTACTCATTTTAGAGATGTGCACTAAAGCATCATCATGTAGTCCTATATCTATGAATGCTCCGAAAGATGCTACATTTCTTACTGTTCCAGTTAGTTCCATTCCAACAGTTAAATCATTTATTGTAAGTATGTTACTTTTTAAAAATGGTGCAGGTAACTCATCTCTTGGGTCAAGCCCAGGACTAAGTAATTCTTTTATTATATCTGTTACAGTATATGCGTTTACAGAAGTATCACTACTTATTTTGTCTACATCTGCATTAGTTAAAACGTTTTTAAATTCATTTTTATAAATATCATTAATATCTAGCTTTAAATAATCTAATACTTTTTTAGCATCCATATAGTTTTCTGGGTGTATTCCAGTGTTATCAAGTATATTAGTACTTGTTGGTACTCTTAAAAAACCAATTGCTTGCTCATATACTTTAGGTGTTACACCTTTAACGTTCTTTAACTCTTCTCTAGTGTTAAACTTATTTTTTACTTTATAGTCCATAATACTTGTTACAACTTTTTTAGTAAGTCCACTTATATATGATAATATAGAACTTGAAGCAGTATTTAAGTTTACTCCAACTTTATTAACAACGCTTTCTACGGTATATTTTAAAGCATCACTTAAATTACTTTGATTAACATCATACTGGTATTCTCCTACACCTATACTTTTTGGATCAATTTTAACAAGTTCACTAAGTGGGTCTTCTACTCTTCTAGCAATAGATATTGCACTTCTTTTTTCAACTGTTAAATCAGGAAATTCTTCTATAGCTAGTTTACTTGCAGAATACACACTTGCCCCTGCTTCACTAGTAATTATGTATTTAACATCTAGTCCTTTTATTGTCTCAGACACAAACGCTTCACTTTCTCTAGAAGCTGTCCCATTACCTATACTAATTAGTTTAACATTATATTTATCAATTAATTCTCTTAATATTTTAGCACTTCCTACTTTATCGTTTTTAGGTTCATGTGGGTAAATAACTGCAATATCAAGTAAGTTACCGTTCATGTCTATCACAGCTAGCTTGCATCCTGTTCTGAATGCTGGGTCAAAACCTATTACGTTTGATCCTTTTATACCTCTCGTTAAAAGCAAGTTATATAAGTTACTACTAAATGTTTCAATTGCTTTTTCTTCACTAAGTGAAGTCACCTCACTTCTTATATCTCTTTCAATACTAGGTATTATTAGTCTTTTTAAACTATCTTTAATTGAGACTTTAACCACATCTACTACAAAAGAGTTAGTATTTTTAATTATCTTACTTTCTAACCAAGAAGTTACTTTATCTAACTCAATTTCTACTTTAACAGATATAACACCTTCTTTTTCAGCACGATTTATTGCTAGACATCTATAGTGTTTTAAATATTTAACAGGCTCAGAGAAATCATAATACATTTCATATGTTTTTTCTTTATCAGGGTTATTCTTTTTTACTTTAGTCACAATTTTACCGGTATTATACATGAATTTTCTTATGTAACCTCTGTAGTAAGCATTATCACTAATCCACTCGCTTATTATGTATCCTGCATTTGTTAAAGCAACATCTTTATCCATATTGTAAGGTTTTACAAGTTCGTCTAAACTTCCACTTGTAGGAAAAGACATTATCTTTTTAGCTAGAGGCTCTAGTCCCATTTTAATAGCTTCAGTAGCCTTAGTTTTCTTCTTCTCTTTATATGGAAGATATAAGTCTTCTACTTCAGTTAATTTAGTAGCATTCATAATGCTTGTTTTTAACTCTTCAGTCATTAAACCTTTTTCATCAATTAGTTTTATTACACTTAGTTTTCTTTCCAAAAGATTTAAATTTCTTTTATATTCATCACTAATAAGTTTAATTTCTTCTTCATTTAAAGCATCAGTTACTTCTTTTCTATATCTTGCAATAAAAGGTATAGTACATCCACTTTCTAATAATTCTAAACAAGCTTTAATTCTTTTTTCACTTATATTAATTTGATTGCTTAAATTTTTAATCAATTCTTCATTCATAAACTCACCAATATTTATTATACAAGAAAAATAAAACAACTTCAAATAAAGTTGTCTTATTCATGTAAAGTTTTAACGTTATCATTAGTAATTTCTACTACTGGAACATTTATATTGAAAGTATATGATGGTACAAAGTTAATACTTACATATTTTACACTTATACTAGAAGAGTCAAGCTCGACTAATTCTTTTAGTTTAGATAATACTTCACTACTAATGTCTTTTTTAGTAACTATGTATGTATAGTTAATTCCATCTTTAGTTGTTCCATCAATTAATATATTGTTATATAAGTTTAATGCCTCTTTTAATATTCTTTTTTCTTTTAAATTATCAATAATACCACTCAGGTTCATTTATTCCTCACTTCTTTTTTGCTAAAATTTTTCTTTTATCAATAGTTATTAGATAACTATTATCGCTTTCCCTTATTATTTCTACTTTTTCTCCTCTTAAAAAGCACATCTTTTTAAGATTATCTAACATCATTTCTTCAGTAGCTGGCTTAGTTATTATTTTACCAGCATAGATGTTATGTATATTAGTTTCCCTATTCATGATATAAATATATGCTTGATATGCTTCATTCATAGACTTTTCTATAAGTAGTTCTTCTTTCCTTTTCTTTAAACTTTCTAACATAAGTAAACCTCCTAATATAATTATACTACAAAATCACTCTCATTAATAGTATTAATTTCTAATTAAACATTTAGTAAGTTATCTTTTTCCAAATTAAAAGAAGGCTATCTATCGCCTTCTTCTAGCATTGTTCTTATGAATACTGCATAACCTTTAACTACATCGTCTACTAGTACATGAGTTACTGCACCTATGATTTTACCGTTCTGGACAATTGGACTACCACTCATACCTTGTACAATACCGCCTGTAGTAGATAGTAAATTATTATCTGTTACAGTAAAGCTTATACTTTTATTAGTAGATATTTCACTTTTATTTAATTTTGTAATTGCTATTTCATAAGGAAGTACAATACTATCGTTTATCGTTGTATAGATAGTTGCTTTACCAAGCTCTATTTCGTCCCATTTTGCAACATTTAGTAGTTTGTTATTTGGTAAAGTGCTTTTGTAAGTTCCAAATATTCCTACACTTGAGTTTTTATTTACTATGCCAAGTGAGTTATTGTAGTCAATTTTCGCATTCTTGCTTCCTACTCTTCCATTTGTACTTCTATCTATTCCACTTACTGTTGAACTATATAGTTTTCCTTCCTTTACTTCTATCTTATTGTTTGAGTCAATACTTGTTAGTTCATGACCTAAAAGACCAGTTATTTTGGTATTAGGGTCTATGTATGTAATAGTGCCTATACCTGTTATTTTTTCTTTTATATAAAGTCCTGTTTTATATATTGCACCTTCTTTAACTAAAGACATAGTGGTTTCTTTTTCTTTATTGTTTCTTTTAATGAGAACGTTTACTTTCCCATCTTTTATGTTTTTATCTATTATATCAGTCATTTCTTTAATCGAGTTAACTGGGTACCCTTCTATTTCTAGTATTATATCCCCAACGTTTAAAGTTTCACTACCAATATACCTATTATCTACTTTATAAAAGCCAACTACTATAACACCTTTAGAATACGCTTCAATTCCTACGTTTTGTCCACCTAGTAAGACTTGTTCACTGTAAGCGTGCAAGTTTGCTGGTAAGATTAATACCATTAATAGTAAAAATATTTTCTTCATATATACACCTCTAGTTATAGTGTAACCTTTAATATAAAGAAAAAACTACCAATTATTTACTTGGTAGTTTCTACTAAATATATTTTTTAACTCTAGTGAATTCTTCATCTGTTTTGATGTTTTCTTGATAAAAATATAGTTCATTCATGACTTCGTTATATACTTCGTCAGTTAAATATCCGACTGGTATGTAGTTTTTAATTTCAGCTTTATAAATATACTTTAAATTTATATAGTTTACTGTCTTTTTAAATTTATTTGTTTTATCTTTGTATATTTTATAAAATTCATTAGAATAAGCTTTTTTGTCACTACTAGTTATAGTTAAATAGTAAAAGTAATTATCTTCTACTTTAATAACCAATACTGGGTGTCCATAAATTGATGTATCTAATAGTCCATTCTTAAACTTGATATTTTTAAGCATTAGTATATCTTTTTCTTCAAAAAACATAAATTACCCCCTTTATAAATTTATTCAGTTTTAAAGTCTGTTAAAGACCCATCTTCTGTTAAAATCTTATTTACTGTCTCAGTTGCTGATGACAATTTTTGGTTACAGAACTTAACTAGTTCCATAGCTTCAGTGTATTTTTTTACCATATCATCTAGTGGAACTTCTCCTTTTTCTAGTTCACGTATAATGTTTTCTAGTTTTAAAAGTGAGTCTTCAAATGTAATTTCTTTTTCCATATTTTACCTCCTATATAACTTCACTCATGATATTTCCATCACTTAGTTTTGTAGTTAATATTGCACCTTTGCTTACTTCTTTAACACTTTTTACAATTCTACCATCAATTAGAGTTAAAGAATAACCTTTTTTTAGTATGTTTTCTGGGTTTAATAAATTTAATTTAGCTTCTATTGTTTCTAATTTAATTTTTTCTTTTTCTAGTTTATTTAGAATATTTGGACTGATGTTTTTACTTAAGTTATTTAAGTAAGTCACTTCTTTGTCAAGCTTATACTTCATTAAAGAAGTAAGTCTTTCTAATATATTATCTAATTTTTGTTCTTCTACTTCATACATACTAAGTGGGTTCTTTAAGATGTAGTTACTTTCTAGTTTTTTAAGTACGTTTGTATAGTTTGTTAGTTTAGAATTTATTACACTTTTTATTCTAGCTTGATAATCACCTAAATATTTAAGTATTTCTAGTTTTGAAGGCACTACTAGTTCTGCTGCTCCAGTAGGTGTGGGTGCTCTTAAATCTGCAACAAAGTCACATATTGTATAGTCTATCTCGTGACCTACAGCACTTACTATTGGTTTATCTGAATTATATACAGCACGTGCAACTATTTCTTCATTGAATGCCCATAAGTCTTCAATTGAACCTCCACCTCTACCTAAAATTATAACGTCAACATCACTCATATTTGCTTCCATAATCATTTTAACTATATTTTCTTTTGCACCCACTCCTTGTACAAGTGTTGGAAAAAGTATTATCTCACAAAGTGGAAAACGTCTGTTTATTGTACTAATAATATCTTTAACAGCTGCCCCAGTTGATGCAGTAATAACCCCTACTTTTTTTGGAATTCTAGGTAGTTTCTTTTTATGTCCAGCATCAAATAGTCCTTCACTTGCAAGTTTCTTTTTTAATTCTTCAAACAAGATATAAAGGTTACCTACACCATCTTCTTTCATAGATGTAACTGTTATTTGATAGCTTCCACCTTGCGGAAACACTGAAACCTTACCTCTTACTTCTACGTTCATTCCATCTTTTGGAATAAAGTTAAGACCTAAACTTTTATAGTTAAACATTACAGCATTTATTTTAGAGTTTTCATCTTTAAGTGAAAAATAAAGGTGACCTCTTGTATGAAACTTCAAGTTACTTATTTCACCTTTAACTATTACGTTTCTTAAGTATACATCAGTATCAACTACATTTTTTATATATAAATTAATATCCGTTACACTAAGAACATCATTCATCTTTAACCTCATTATTTAATATTTTATCTAGTACTGCATTTAACATATTAGTTACTTTTTCATCACTATATTTTTTAGATAAAACAATACCTTCATTTATACTTACTACGTGTGGTGTTTTAGTATACAGAAGTTCATACACACTCATTCTAAATATAGCTTGATCAATATTACCAAGTCTTTTTATTGTCCACCCATCTAGGTATTTATCTATAATATTATCTAGTAAAATTTCATTATCTAGTACTCCAGTAACAATATCTTTTACAAATTTATTATTCTCTTTATCATTTTCTTTTAACACATCTTCTAAGGTGTACTCCATATTATCTTTTCTATATATATTTATTTGATATAGACAAGTCATTATTCTTTCTCTTAATTCACTTCTTGTTACTTTCATACTTCTTTACTCCTATCTTTTTAATACTTTAGCCATTGTAAAATAAGACATCAATGCTTCTTTCTCACTTGGGTCAACTTTGATTAAGTCAAACTCATATTTTAGATATTCTTCGTTTGCCTCGTTATTATCATAAATAATATATCTGTATTTACTTTTTCGTTTTTCTTTATAGTTAGCAATTATTAAGTCGTTCTTTAAATAACTATTAATCACATCATGTATTAAGTGCACAGATACTTCTCCACTTATATGTATTACTTCTTTATAGTAAGCAATACTATTTAATTCTTCATTACTTAATGTTATGTATTTCATTGTTTTCCCCCTTTAATAATTATATTATATTTTCTCTAAGTCTTCAAGTACTTGATTAAAATTTTTTGCTTCAATTAATTTGATTTTATAGTTATATTTACTTACTACTTCTTTAGCTTCTTCATAATTATCAGCTGGAACTATAAATACATCAGCTTTATTTTTAACTGCCCCCATAATTTTATATTTAACTCCCGCGATTTCTCCTACATTTCCATCCATATCTATTGTACCTGTTCCAGCAATAGTTAAACCTTTTGTTATGTCATTTTCAGTTAGTTGATTATATATTTCAAGAGCGCTCATCAAGCCACCTGAAGATCCACTTTCATTATTTTTATATTTGAATACTACATTTTTATCAGTTGTAACTTCTAAAACGCTAGTTAAGTATATTCCAATTAGTTTATTTTCTTCACTTTCATACACTCTTCCAGTTTTAGTAGTCTCTTTATTATTTCTTATCACTGTAAAAGTTACTGTATCTCCTACATTTTTTTCACTTATTAACTTTTTAAAGCTAGCTAAATCAGATACAGACACACCATCTACTTTTTTTATGATATCTCCAACTTTTAAGTTTGTAGTTGCATCATTAAATACATAATAAACTGTTAAATCATTTTTTACTATATTATAATCCATATTTGCTCTTTTAAAAGCCGTTATAATCGCATTTCCATTAACACTTTTTAAGTCTATCTTCCCGCGGGCTAGAATATCTATATAGTCCTCATCTTCAATTCGGTTGTCGTCTATACTAACTAAGTCCCATGAAGGTATAATATAGCTTAAAAGTATCATTGGAATAATTCCCTTTTTAGCATTAACATATGTTAAATTTAAACTTCCCTCGCTTTCATAAGGATTATCCATAGAAATTCTTTTGTTTAAGTTACTTAGTCCACCTGGAGTATATACTTCATAGTCAAGTCTTACAGTAAACAAAAGTAGTAAGATACTATAAATAATCAAAAATTTACAGTTATCTTTTAAAAATTTTTTTGTTTTTTCATATAATTTATTAGTTTTCATATTAATATTATAACACTGAAAGGACTAATTATGATTAAATTTATTAAAGATATTACACTTACTATACTTTTAACGTTCATTTTATTTGTATTTCTTACTAACTCTAGTTTAGTTATAAATGCAGTTAATCAAGGCATTTCGGTGTTTGTTAAAAATGTACTACCTAGCTTAATGCCATTTTTCATATTAAGTGATGTACTACTAAATTATAAGTATTTTGATAATCTAAAGCGCATTTTTAAGTTTAAGTATATAAACTTTTTGATAGTTAGTATGATAAGTGGACTACCCAGTAATGCGAAATATTTGTCTGACATGATTAAAAATAATAGCATTAGTGTGAGTGACACGTCAAGAGTTTTAGCTTTTTCATTTTTCCCTAACCCGATGTTTGTTATAGGTAGTGTTGCAATGCTATTTAAAAGCAAGGTGTATCCTGTTATTGTTTTAGGTATCATATATCTTAGTAGTTTCATAGTTTATTTAATTAATTATAAAAAACTAGAAGATAAAGACTATATAAATAAAAATAACACTATAAACTTTTTCACTCTTTTAAAAAAAAGTATACAAAATAGTTTTTCTACTCTTTTAATTATACTTGGAATAATAGTAGTTTTTAGTATAATTATAAATATTATTAAGTATTATTTAAGAGTAAACCCAGTTATTCTTGCAGTTATAAATAGTTTTTTAGAACTAACTACTGGTGTTAAAAGCATAAGCATCCTTAATATTTCTTTAGTTTATAAATATACATTATTAGCTCTAGGGCTAAGCACAAGTGGAATGTCAGTGATAATGCAAGCGTTTGGAATATTATCAGGCACTAAGATAGACTACAAAATATTTATAAAAAACAAGGCTCTATTAGTACTCATTAGTGTATTCTTAACTTTTATTGTATTTAAAAATATCTAGATTTTACTAGATATTATTTCTATATTGTATTCTGAGTTTTCTGTGACAAGTGTTATTTTATCAATAGTGGTTAAGCTAGTACTTTTTAAAGTGTATGATAAGTTAGTCTTTCTAGACATGAGTACTTTATTGTTTGTAGTATCGGTGTATTTAACGATATTACCGTCTATAGTAATAGTTCTTTTAGCCCCACTTTTTAAGGTTACACTACATAACACATCTGTACAAGACAGAGTACTTATATAGTTTTCTTTTAAGATATCACTATTAATAGTTTTAGAAATTACACTTTTATCTATTTCCATGCTTGTAGTTTCTTCTATTCCTACATCTTCTTTTTTAACAAGTGTTAGAAAGTTTAGTAAGAAGACCATTACTACTGATAATAGAGCAATACTAATAGTTAGTTCAACTAAGGTAAATCCATTTTTTTTCATTATTTCACCTCTAGGGAAGCATAATAGTTTTTGTTATTGTATTTGTAGTTTACTATTATGTATTTGTTTGTTTTATATGTATTAATTGTTTTTAGGTATTCATTCATACTGTTAGGGATGGTTGTATCACTATTTATTATGTTATCTAAACTTGCAAAGTTAACTACTACTCTTTCTACTTCTAAGTCAGTAAGTAAACTATAACATGTACTACTCATGTATGAAGTACAGTTATCTTTTGTAATCTCTAAGTATGTTGTACCAGTTAAATTTTTACTTACATTATCTCTTATAATATTAGTTTTATATAAATCACTTATATTATCAAAGTATTTTCTTGATTTTATATCAGTTGTTATATTAGTCATTAAAGAGTACATACTAGCAATACCAACACTAAGTAAGACAATTACTATTATTGTTTCTATAAATACAAAACCATTCTTATTCACTGTTATACCTCTCATTAAGTTCATTTTTTACTGTTTCATTAAGACTATTAATTAGTCTATTTCTCATTACATATTTAGATAATATAGACGATAATATTAATAAGAATACTATTAAAAATGTATACACAGTAGCCATTGATACAAACCCTTTTTTCATATTGTCTCACTCCTATTATAAGTATAACATAAAAATAAATATATTTCACTAGAAAAATAAAAGAAACTCACAAATAGTCTCTTTTATCATAATATATAGTATGAATAAATTAAATGATATTAAAAATCTTTATAAAAATAATAGACATTTATTTAATACTCTTTTGGTATTAGTTAATATTGTCTTGATATTTTGGCAAGCTATTTTCTCTCTTATTAGTCCATCAAGAAGCAATGTCGTTCTTTTACTCATTTTGATCAGCGCTCTCGTGTATCAACTCTTTAAAGACTCCTGAAGATATAAACTTACTAGTTCTATAAGTATAGTCTAGCATTTCTTTTACTGACCTTACTTTATTGTACTCACTACATTCTAAGTTTATACTAATAGGAAAACTTATCATTATATTAAATAGTTTTATTTCTTCATTGTTAAGTTTAAATACACTATTATATTCTTTAAATAATGTAGTCATATCAGTACTTTTATATTCATTTCTATATATTTTATATATGTCAATGATAGGTGTATCAACCAAATAATTATCCCAACTTGTAAATATTAATTTATCCCCTTTTATAAAATTATCAAATTTAAGATTATTGTTAACTATACATACCCTAGTTTTAGTTTGATCTTTTACTAAATTATACCAACTATTTAATTCTCTTTCAATAAAATATAAATTGGAACTTATTATAGTATAATTTCTTGCAATTAAATAACTAGATGGGCTCATAAAGTGTTCATTATCAATTTTTTCAATTAATTTATTATAGTAATCTTTTAGATAGTCAACTTTATCTATTAGTTTGTTATAAATATCTTTAAAAACTTTTCTACTTTCTGTTTTAAAGTATGCAGTTTTATAGTGTAGTATAGCTACATTTTTTATGAATTCTATATAGTCAGCATCGTTTGTAAAAGTAGAGTTTTCAACGTACTCGTACCTTGTAAGATTATCAGTAGTGTTAGTTCTATTTGCGAATGTGGTAATCCCCCTAGAACTAAGATAATCAAACAAGTTAGTTAAGTCTTTCTTTTCTTTTTTAACTACATATTTACCATCATCTGTTTCATATATTTTAGCTTTTCCAATTATTTTTATTTTTTTAATTTTCTTCATTTTTAATAATAGGAATAATTATCTTGTCTCCAACATGAATGTTTTCTACGTCGTTATATTCTGTAATCTCATCCATTTTTACGTTATACTTAAGTAAAATACTATCTAATGTATCTTCTTCTCTCATAATGTATACTTTAAATTTAGAATATTCTTTTTCTGTTACATTATTAAAAATTGTTTTCATATTATTATCTGTTATTTCATTATTAGTTTCTTTAATAGTAGTTGTTTTGTCAAGCATTACTTCATCGTGAAAGTCTTTTGGACTAAGAAGGTCTTTCTCATTAATGTAATCATCTATTACATCGTTAACTTCTTCCATTTCATTTTCCTCCGTTTCTTCATTATTAACTTCTTCTGGCAATTTAGTATATTCCATATCTAGTACCATTTTTAAGTGTAATACATCTTTTTCAGTTTCATAACTAAAGTCATGTATGCTTAGGTTAATACTATCTTTGTCAATTAAACTTGATAAAGCAATAGTAAATGGAATTGTATAAAAGAAGTCTTCAGTTTCTACGCTTGATATAGTAGCTTTATATGAACCTGCTACATCAAAATATCCTTCTATAGTGTCTTCTAATATTTTGTAGTCGTGTGATAAAGTGATATCACTAATACTTGATGCGTACGTTTTTAACATACAGTCTTTTTTAAATTCTATTGTTTCTTTCATAATAAAACACTCCTTTCATTTAATAAATATGAAGAAGTGTTTATTTTATTACTATTTTTTAAGTATTCTTTTATATCCAAGACTTTCTAGCTCTTTCTTTTTTTCTTCAGTTGACACACCAATAATTCCCAAGTTTAGTTTTGTGTCAAACCCATCATCTAATTTAATATATACATTAATAAGAGTTATCCCGTCTTCTCTTTTTATCTCATCATAGCAAAGTTCTTTTATTTCACCTTGATATAAACTTTTAATCATTTTCATTCTTTCTGTTTCTACCATTATTGTCACCTTCAAAAATATCATTATAAATTTCTATATAATTTTTAACAAAAACAAATTTAATTTTATCTTTTATTTCTTTATCTAAATATTCAACATCTCTTTTATTTAATACTGAAACGTATACTTTAGTTATGCCATCTTTTATAGCAGCTAAACTTTTTTCTCTTATACCACCAACTGGAAGAATATCACCTAAAAGAGTAATTTCTCCACTTGCACTGATAGTAGAAGGCACTTCTTTTTTTAACAAATAGCTTAGCAATGCAGTCGTTATAATCGCGCCAGCTGATGGGCCTTCTTTAGGAATACCACCCTCTCTAAAGTTAATATGAAGAGTACTATTAAACATTTCATCATTTATTTTAAACAAATCTTTATTAGATTTAATGTACCCCAAAGATACCATGATACTTTCTTTTAAAGTTTCACCAAGATGTCCTGAAGTAAAAAACGATTCTTTTCCAGCATAACCAGTAACTTCTATTTCTAAAGTCTCTCCACCATATGGAGTATAAGCTAATCCTTTTACATATCCTATAGTAGATGTTCCAAGTTTCACATTACTTGAATATTTTTCAATACCAATATATTCTCTTACCAAACTAGGTGTAATAACTAAGTCAGTAAGTTCTGTGTTTTTTAATTTGTGTTCAGTTACAACTTTTCTAATTATTCTATTAATAAGTCTATCTAGTTCACGAACACCACTTTCTTTAGTGTAATCTTGAATTAATTTAAGTATAGCTTTATTGGTAAATGTAATATTACTCTTTACTCCATTTTTCTTTAATGAGTTATTAATTAGATAATCTTTTGCAATAGATATTTTTTCATAATCAAGGTATGAATTTAATTCAATTATATCTAATCTATCTTGAAGCACCATAGGAATTGATGTTCTGTCATTTGCAGTTAGTATCCATGTAACATTAGATAAATCTATTTTTTCTTCAATATAGTTATCAATAAAATCTCTATTTTGCTTGCTATCTAAAATATCAAGTAAAGCATTTACTGGGTCTCCTTTATAATCTTTACTCATTTTATCAATTTCATCTAATAATATAACTGGGTTCATTACATTACTCTTAATTAAAGATGCAATTATTTTACCAGGTGCACTACCTATATAGGTTTTTCTGTGACCTAGAAGTTCAGCAGGATCGTTTAGTCCACCTAAACTTATTTTAACAAACTTTTTATTTAAACTATTCGCAATACTTTCTGCTAAAGTTGTTTTACCAACACCTGGTGGACCAACTAAACAGATAATAGGATTATTACTCTCTTTGTTAGTTTCAACTGCTACATATTCTAGTATTCTTGTTTTAACTTCATCTAGTCCATAGTGAGTTTTATTTAAGCTTTCACTCACTTTATTTAAGTCAGTTTCATCTTTTGTAATTTTACCAAAAGGAATACTTAATAAATAATCAATATATGACTTAATTACTCCTAGTTCTGGACTAGTTTCTAGTGTACTTTCATACTTGTTTACTTCGCTTTTTAATTTTTCCTTGATATGTAATGGTATATGCCTATTTTTAAGCACTTCATTTACTTTATCAATATAAATAGATTTATTGTCTACTTCTCCAAGTTCTTTTTTGATTATTTTAATCTTTTCTTTTAAAAGCATTTCTTTTTGCATTTCATCTAAATCTCTTTTTAGATCATTTTCTATCTTATTTTCTAATTTCAATATAGCAAGTTCTACATTAAGTTCTGTAATTAATCTTTTAGCACGGCTAATTCTATTAGGCTCAACTACGAGTTTTAGTTTTTTTTGAGTGCTAAAGTTAACAAAGTTACATACAATATCAGTTAGTTTATCTAAATCATTTATTCCTTTTATTTTATTTAAAACTGCATTAGACAAAAATGGATTTACTGAGATAAAAGTTTCTAAAGTTTCAAGTAGTTTTCTTAATAATGCTGTTTCTTCTATTTCATTATATTGAACTTCAGGGAAAGTAATCACTTCACTTTCTAATATATCTTTATTGCTAGAATAATACATATATTTAAGTACTCTTACCCTGTTTAAACCATTTAAAACAATTCTAGTGTTACCATTAGGTAAATCAATTCTACTAGCAATATTTGCTACTACTCCAACTTTAGGCAAATCATTTGTATCTGGCACTTCTTCTAAATCATTAAGTGGAGTTACAATTAAAACTTTATTATCAAAATATTCTCTTGATATATCCATTATTTTCTTTGTAATATTATTATTTAATTCAATTCTAGCGTCTCCAAGAGGGAATAATACAAGGTTCTTCAGTAGTATTACTGGTAAGTTACTTTTAGACATGTATTTCACCTCCGTATGGCTTATTATTATAATGAGTTTTTAAACTTTTGTCTACCCTTTTTTAAGTTTTTTTAATGAAAATTTTTACTCGTATTTTTTAAGCTACACTACAGATTTATGAAGTAGGCTTCAAGTCCTTTAAATCTATCTACTTCACCAGTTTTTATTTGATAATCTAATTCTGCTAATTTGTTTAGATTATCAATTAATTCTTCCTTTTTAACCTTATAACTATTATTTATTGCTAGGCCAACTCTATAAGGGTGTTCTTTTAGTTTACTAGCAATATCTTTACTACTCATTCCTTCTTTAGTAAGAATAGAACATTCTAGAATAAGCATGATATTGTTAGCTAGCAAACTTATTATTACTGCTGGTTCTTCTTTATCATCAACTAATTTCTTATACGTATTAAATATAAGCTTTTTGTCTCTTTGTATAACTGCGTCTACTAATTTAAAAATATTATCTTCTTCATATTTAGTAACTACCTTTTTAACATCTTCTATAGTTATGTGTTTATCTTTAATTTTATATAGTTCTAGTTTTTCTAGTTCACTATATAATGCTCTTCTAGTTTCTCCAATTCTACTAATAATTTCACTAACTGCATTATACTCAATTTTATAACCTAAATTTGTAAAATAACTATTTATATACCCATTTATATTGGTCTTATCTAAATCTTTAAACTCTTTTACTATACTTTTACTTTTTAAATCTTTTACTAATTTCTTTCTTTCATCTAACTTTTCACATATCACTTTAAACACTAGTACAGTGTTTTCATTTGGAGATGATATATAACTATCAAATGCTTTATCTTCTAAACTACCTTTACTTGTTAAAAATACGGAGTTATCTAATACTACCATTTTCTTTGAACCAAATAAATCATTATATGAACACTCTTCTATTACATCTTTAATATTACTTTCATTATAATCATATACTATCTTATCAGAAATATCTTTACTCTTCATTAACTCTTCTATAAAGTCATCTAACATCACTGCGTTTTCTCCATATAGAATATAAAACATTCTCTTCACCTCCACCTATATATAATTTTACACCAAACACATTTGTTTGTCAATAGTGATGTTTTTAATTTTTTCATAAGGTGCCTTACTTTAATTATAAAAATACAATTTAAAAGAAGTGACCCCTCCGATTAACGGCGGGACCACTTCTTATGTAAGAATTGTAGCACAAACTACATGAATAAGTCAAGAGATAATTGGCTGCTCTCAGGCATATCATCAAGTGCACCAAGTCCCCTAAGTTTATCAATTAATGCTTGACTGACTTTGCCTCTCATCTGTAAATCTTCAATACTTACAAAAGCGCCTTTATTTCTTTCTTCAACAATTTTCTTTGCAGCAACATCTCCCATTCCATCAAGCGCTATAAATGGTGGAATAAGTCCTTTTTTATCAGGTGTAACTTTAAACATCAAAGCATCACTTTCAGTAATACTAATATTTGTAAAATAGAAACCTCTTTCTATCATTTCGTTACACATATATAAACTTGATAATGTATCTTCTTCTTTGTTAGATCTATCAAATCCTTTGCTCTCTAAAAGTTCTATTTGTGCTTTTACAGAGTTTAAACCATTTTTCATTGCATTTATATCAAATGAATGCTCACGAATACTTAGGTAGACTCTATAGTAATATATTGGATGATACAACTTAAACCAAGCAACTCTTATACCATTGATAACATAAGCAGCAGCATGAGCTTTAGGAAACATGTACTTAATTTTTTCACAAGACTTGATATACCACTCTGGTACTTTATGCTCATTAAGAAGGGCCTTATATTCAACCCATTTTTCAGGTTCTTTTCCTACTTTACCTTTACGAATAAACTCACTCATTTTAAATGATTTGCCTTTATCAATTCCACAAGATATAAAGTAGTTCATTATATCATCACGACACCCAATTACTTTAGAAAATTCGCAAGTTCCATCAAGTATTAAGTCTCTAGCATTACCATTCCAAACATCAGTACCATGAGATAATCCTGATATCTTAATTAAGTCTGCAAACTTCTGTGGCTTAATTTCTTGAAGCATGTTTATTACAAAGTTTGTACCAAATTCTGGTACACCAAGAGTGCCAGAGTAACATTTAATTTGTTCTCTAGTAACTCCTAAGGCTTCAGGACTATTAAACAAGCTTATTACTCCTCTATCATCTAATGGTATATCATTTATATCTATTTTAACATCGTCACTTAAATACTTTAATACAGTCGGATCATCGTGTCCAAGTATATCTAGTTTAAGTACGTTTTCTTCAATATCATGGAACTCAAAGTGTGTTGTAAACCAAGCTGCTTCTGTATTTTCAGCAGGATATTGGTATGGTGTAAAATCAAATACATCTTTATAGTCAGGTATAACAATAATTCCTCCAGGGTGTTGTCCACTAGTTCTTTTAATACCTGTAATACCTTTTGCAAGACGTTCAATTTCACATCTTCTCATAGTAATACCTTTGTCTTCAGCATACCCTTTAACAAAACCATATGCTGTTTTTTCAGCAATAGTTGAAACCGTTCCAGCACGATATACATTCTTTTCACCAAACAATACTTTTGTATAGTTATGAGCTTCAGCTTGATATTCTCCACTAAAGTTAAGGTCTATATCTGGTGTTTTATCAGCATTAAATCCTAAGAATGTTTCAAATGGAATATTTTGTCCTTGTCTTTTCATAAGAGTACCACATTCGCAAGTTCTTTCTGGAAGGTCAAAACCAGAGTCATAGTCGTTTACTAATGGAACTCCGTCTATATTAAATAAACTCTTTTTACAATTAGGACACACATAATGTGGAGGAAGTGGATTAACTTCAGTAATACCACAGAATGTTGCAACCAACGATGATCCTACACTACCACGAGATCCTACTATATAACCATGTGCATTTGAGTTTTCAACTAGTCTTTGTGCGATCAAATAAATAACATCGTATCCACCATTTATAATACCGGTAAGCTCTTTATCAAGTCTTGTTGCGATTATCTCAGGAAGCTCTTTTCCATACAACCTATGAGCATTTCCATAAACTGTATCTTTTATTATTTGAACTGAGTTTTCCATTCTAGGTGGGTTAAGTCCAGGTTTGACAATTTCTACTGTACCAAACATATCAGCAACTTTATTAGAGTTAGTTACTACTATTTCATAAGCCTTTTCTTCAGGTAAAAAGTCAAACTCTTTTAACATTTCATTAGTAGTCATTAAGTATGCATTAGGTATAGTTTTAATACTAGGTTTATTTAAGGGATGTAATCCTCCTCCTGCTTGTTTAGTTCTAACAAGTATTTCTCTATATATATTGTCTTCCGGGTCAAGTGTATGCACGTCTCCCGTTGCTACAACCATTTTTCCTATTTTATCAGCACATCTTATAATCTTATTAATTAAAGCATACAAGTCACTCTTACTAGACACTTCTCCACTTTCAACTAAAAATTCCATTATACTAGGTGGATTTATTTCTATAAAGTCATAATACTTCATAATTTCCATTAACTCTTCTTCAGTATTTCTCTTAGCTGCTTCAAATACTTCACCAAACACACACCCTGAACCTAATATCAATCCATCTCTAAATTTATTAAGCAAACTTTTAGGTGTTCTAGGAGTTTTATAGAAATACTCAGTTGTAGCATAACTTATTATTTGAAACATATTTCTAAGTCCTATATTATTAATTGCATAACAAGTTAAATGGTAAGGTCTATTATTTTTAAAAGCTAAAGTTGGATCAACCATATTTCTTAAATCACTTATTGTTTTATAGTTACTTCCTAAATTAGCTATCATTTTCCAGAATACTAACGCTGTCCCTTCAGCATCATAGTCTGCACGGTGATGGCCTGACTCATCAAAATGTACTCCATATCTTTTAGATAATGCTGTTAAATTATGTTTTGCACTATCAGGGTTTTGTGCTTTACTTATTTCCATAGTATCAATTACTACATTAGAAAATTCCCCTAAATTATACTTTTTATAAGCACTTTCCATAAATGATATATCAAATCTAGCATTTTGTGCGACCATAGGTAAGTCACTAATCCATTCTTTAAATCTCTTAGTTACATTTTCTTCATTATCTTTATCCTTTAACATCTCATCAGTTATATTAGTTAAATTAACTATTTCACTTCTTAAATTAATTCCAGGATTAATTAATTCATCAAATCTATCAATAATTTCACCATTTTTAATTTTAACAGCACCTATTTCTATCATTTGGTCTCCAGCTGCAGCATTAAAACCGGTTGTTTCTGTATCAAATACAACGTATGTACTCTCTAGTAGTGGATAATCACTATCTTTATTTATTATTAACACTTCATCATCTACTACAAAAAGTTCTACACCAAAATATACTTCCAAGTCTTCTTTAGCTTTATATACTTTAGGAAAACATTGTATACCATTTTTATCAGTTATACCAATACCCCTCATACCTAAACTTCTTACTTTTTTAAGTAATTTCTTAGGCTCAATTAAACCGTCCATTTGACTCATAGTAGTATGACAGTGTAACTCCACTCTTTTAACTTCTGCTTCATCTACCCTTTTAACAGTATTTCTATCAAACGTTTCAATATCTCTTATATTAAACACTAACTCTCCTGAAAAACTATCATTTTTAACATAACCTCTCATTTTATACCAAGAGCTTTCAGTAACCCTTTTCATTAAAGTCTTAGTAATTTCTTTATCTTTAGTAAATATTTTTGCAAACAAACTATCAGAGTAATCACTTATTTTATATGTAATTATGTTGAAACCTTTAGCAGTTTCCTTAAGTTCTACACCAAAAACAAACACTTCAACTACAACGTCACTCATTTCAGCAATTATGTTTTTAAGTTCAAGCGGTTTTCCTTTTATTTCGTTACCAATTATTAATGTACTTTCTTTTTTGCCAATGTTCACTTCTTCCATTTTATAGTCTTTTTGCTTAAGCATTTCTGTTACTTCTTTTTGCTTTTCTTCGTCTAGTATAGGCACTAATTTCAAATTAAGGTATCCCATCCTACTCATGAATTCAATTAGTTTAGGTTTTATAGTATTTATCTTTTCTTCTTCACTTTTACTCGTTACTTTAATATTTATTATGTTTTCATTTATAGTTATATCTTCATTTGATACTCCACTTAACATAGGACATTTTTCTTGATATATTTTAAATATGTAATTAACGTAATCGTTAATATATTCATCTGTAGCATGTTTAAAAATGAAGTATATTCTTCTAGTTTCTTTAATGTTTTCACTTTTAGTGCATAATAAATTAAAAGTATTAACATCTATCATTTTGTCTAAACTGATATATAAAGACCAACTTTGGTCGTTGTTGTCTACTATAACATTCTCTAGTTTAGCACCACTAAAACAAGAATACTCTTCTTCTTTAAGTCCAATCTTATTAAAAAACCTCACCAATTTACTATCCATACTAATACACCTTCTTAACTATTATAACAATTAAAAAACTTAAATAAAAGTATTGACATTTATCTAAGTTTATACTAGGTAACTAAATAAATACAATTATACTCAATCATTTATGCACAACCTTAAAAATAAATAGGTAAACATTAAAATTTACCTATTCATTTTATCAAATTTTTTAAAAGCATCATTATTAGTTAAATCTGTTTTAGCTAATTCTTCAAATAAATCTTTTTGCTCTCTTGTAAGTTTAGTTGGCAAATATAAGTTAAGCACTAAATATAAGTCTCCTACTCGGCCAGTTCTTACGTTAGTCATACCTTTTCCTTTAGCTCTTAACACATCTCCTGTTTGACTACCTGATGGTATTTTAAGTTCTATTTCCCCGTCAAGTGTTTTAATAGTTTTCTTTCCGCCTAAAACAAGTTCAGTAATAGTAACTGGTACATCCATATATAAGTCGTCTTTTTCTCTTTTGTATAGAGAACTATCTGAAACTGTAAACTCAATATATAAGTCTCCATTAGCTCCGCCATTTTTACCAGGCTCGCCTTTACCACTCATACGAACTCTGTCTCCAGTATCAACGCCTTTTGGAACTTCAACAGTATATGTTTTTCTTTGTTTGTATCTTCCTTTACCACCACATGCTTTACATTTAGTTTTGAAAGTATATCCTTTACCACCACAAGTAGAACATGTCACTCTTGTCATGATTTGACCGAAAAGTGAAGTTTGAGTTTTGTTTACTACTCCTTTACCACCACAGTCTGGACAAGTAGTTTTATCAAACCCACCTATGCCGTTACAATCAGGACAATTTTCAACTACATCTAAAGTTATGTCTTTTTTAGTACCAAGAGCTGCTTCCATAAAGTCAACTTTCATGCTATAAAGTAAGTCGCTACCATGTGATGGTCTATCTGCTCTAGAGCTTCCACCAAATAAGTCTCCCCAGCTAAATGAAGAGAAGTCTCTTCCTCCAAACATATCTTCAAATATATCTGAAAAATCAAAACCACTAAAATCGTATCCACCACGACCTCCATTAGCTCCTGGGTTATCAAATGCATTAAAGCCGTATTTATCATATTTTGCTCTTTCTGTAGGGTTACTTAATACTGCATAAGCTTCTTGTGCTTCTTTAAACTTTTCAGCGCCACCTTCTTCTTTACATACATCTGGATGGTATTTTTTTGCAAGACGTCTAAAAGCACTTTTAATTTCGTCAGCTGAAGCATCTTTACTAACACCTAATACTTCATAGTAATCTCTTTTATTCATACGTACTCCTTCTTTATTCAAGAATAAGTAGACTAGTTATTTTACTAGCCTACTTTCAATAATTATTTTTCTTCAAAGTTTGCTTCTTTTATATTGTCGTCTTTACTTGTATTTTCGCTAGTTGTTTGTTCAGCATTATTTCCAGCTTGTGCTTGTTGTGCTTTAGCAGCTTCCTCATATACTCTAGAACTTAATGCCATAGCCTTTTCAGCAAGTTTGTCTTTTGCAGCTTTGATTTCTTCAACGTTTAAGCCTTCCATAGCTTTCTTAGCAGCATCTATTAACTCATTAATTTCAGTTTTTTCACTTTCAGTTACTTTATCCCCTAAATCTTTAATAGCTTTTTCAGCAGTAAATATCATTTGTTCAGTTTCATTTTTAACTTCAGCTTCTTCTTTACGTTTAGCATCTGCTTCTTTATTTGCTTCAGCTTCTTTCATCATCTTATCTATTTCTTCTTCAGTAAGGTTAGTACTTGAAGTAATAGTTATCTTTTGTTCTTTATTTGTACCTAAATCTTTTGCTTTAACATTAACTATTCCGTTAGCATCTATATCAAATGATACTTCAATTTGTGGTACACCTCTTGGTGCTGGTGGGATATCTGAAAGTTGGAATCTTCCAAGAGTTTTATTATCAGCTGCCATTGGTCTTTCACCTTGTAAGATATGAATATCTACTGCAGGTTGATTATCTACGGCTGTACTAAATACTTGACTCTTTGTTGTTGGAATTGTTGTATTTCTTGGAATTAATACAGTCATCACATTACCAAGTGTCTCAATACCTAAACTTAGTGGTGTAACATCAAGTAGTACTAAGTCTTCAACTTCACCAGTTAAAACTCCACCTTGTATAGCAGCACCCATTGCAACTACTTCATCTGGATTAACTTCTTTACTTGGTTCTTTACCAGTTTCACGTTTAACAAGTTCTTGTACACATGGAATACGTGTTGAACCACCTACAAGTAATACTTTATCTAAGTCACTTGAACTAAGGTTAGCTTCTTTTAAAGCATCTTTTACTTGTTTAGTTGTACTTTCTACTAAATCTCTAATTAAATCTTCAAATTTAGCTCTTGTTAATGTAACATCTAAATGTAGTGGACCATTAGCACCTTGTGTAATAAATGGTAAACTAATATTAGTTGTAACAGCACTACTTAAGTCTTTCTTAGCTTTCTCTGCAGCATCTTTTAATCTTTGAAGAGCTAGTTTATCTGTACTTAAATCTATTCCATTTGCTTTTTTGAATTCTTCTACTAAGTAATCAATTACTCTTTGGTCGAAATCGTCTCCTCCTAGTTTATTATTACCAGCTGTAGCAAGTACTTCATACACTCCATCACCTATTTCTAGAACAGATACATCGAATGTTCCTCCACCTAAATCGTATACTAATATCTTTTGATTCTTGTCTTGTTTGTCAATTCCATAAGCAATAGCAGCAGCTGTAGGCTCGTTTATTATTCTTTCTACTTCTAAGCCTGCTACTTTACCAGCGTCTTTTGTAGCTTGTCTTTGTGCATCATTAAAGTATGCTGGAACAGTAATAACTGCTTTTGTAACTTTATCATTTAAATAAGCTTCAGCATCTTTCTTTAATTTCATAAGAATTTGGGCACTTACTTCTACTGATGTTACATCTTTTCCATTTACATGGAATTTATGGTCTGTTCCTATATATCTCTTGTTACTTCTTACAACGTCACTACTAGTAATAGCTTCGTTTTTAGCAACAGTACCTACTTTAATTTCTCCATTCTTATAACTTACTACACTTGGTGTAGTTCTTTCTCCTTCAGCGTTTGTAATAACGCTTGCTTTACCACCTTCTAATACTGCAACACATGAGTTTGTAGTACCAAGGTCTATTCCTATAATTTTACTCATAATTAATCATTCCTCTCTTTTCTATATATTATTTTTAAATTTTTTATCGCGTCTTTCTTTAAAAAGTCGCTTTCATCACTTTTAAAGTCTTTTAATGGAAAACATTCTTCAATAAGTTTAAGTATTTCATCCATAGTATATCCGTTATTTTTAAGTTCTCTCATTTCAAGAAGTAACCCTATACTCATGTCTCTTACTTCATCTTTATTTAAGTAGTATAACTCTTCTATACTCATTGTATAAGGACCAATCATACCACCAAACAATAAAAACTTATAAATATTATCCATAAACTACCTCTTAAGTGTTTTTAATGTACTTTTAATTAAATTAGTTCTAGTTATTTCATCTAAACCATTAAAATGTTTACTCTTATTATAACTAGTTACTTCTTCTATTATTTCTTCATCTGTTTTACCATCATTTTCTAAGCATACAACATACACCATTAAATCTAATTTTGCATTACTATATAGCTTATCAAAATCATTATTATCTTTATTAATATCTTCTATTAAACAAGAATTTTTAACAAACTCAGGAAACAACAGAGTTCTCATAATGTCTTTTTTGTCCATTACTTATTTACCTTTACCATTGCTGGCCTTACAAGTTTATCCTTATAAGTATATCCTTTCTTTAATACTTCTAAAACTACATTTTCAGGTTTAGTTTCATCATGTTCAGTTAGTACTGCTTCAGAAATACTAGGGTCAAACTCTTTACCTTCAACATCAATTGGTTTTACTTCCATTTCATCTAGTAAACCAATAAGTCTTGTATAAATCATTTTAAAACCTTTTAAGAAATTACTCACTTCATCAGATAAATCATTATCATCCATCATTATTGCTCGTTCAAAGTCATCAGTTACATCTAAGATCTTTTTAATTAGCTTTTCTCCATCATATTTTAAGAGACTTGCTTTTTCTTTATCAGTTCTTGTCATATAATTAATGAATTCTGCTTGAGTTCTTTTGTTTTTATCTTCTAATAAACTAACCTTTTCTTTAAGTTCATTTATTTCATTATACAGTTTTTCATTTTTGTTTTCTTTTTTAGGTTTACTCTTTTTACTCTCGTTATTCATTACTGCCACCTTTCTTTTCTATCTCACTTTTTATATATTCAAGTAAGTTTAATACTCTTTCATAGTCCATTCTCTTAGGCCCGATTATTGCAAGAGTTCCAACTTTACCAAGTGCTTTATACTTAGTTTTAATAACAGTAACGTTATCATCTAGTGAAGTTTCTGTACCAATATATACCTTAACCTCATCATCAGTTTCTTCAATTTTACTTACTAATTCTTTGTTTTCAAATTTACTAATGATATTTTTAACATCATCAACTGTACTAAATTCTGGTTGTTTTAATATATTGCTTTTACCTTCCCAATGAACATCTTTTTCATTTTGAAAATTACTTAGTGCTTCATAAAACGCATTATATAAAACTTCATAGTTCTTAACGTAGTTACCAATTATAGGCTTTATTTCAAACTCTAATTTAGCACTTACTTCACTTATTGGAGTACCCTTTAACATCTTGTTTAATAACTCACTTGTTTTACTAACTTCTTTTGCTTCAACGCTTTCTTCCAAGTTAATTATCTTATTTTCAACATGTCCTTTATCAGTTACGACTATTGCAATAAGTCTATTATCTGTAATAGGTATTACTTCTACTTTCTCTAGATTATTCTCTTTAGAAGCAGAACCAAGTACTACAGATGTATAGTTAGTTATATCACTAATTATCTCTAAACTTTTTGTTATTGCATCGTTTAGGTCTAACTCCCTATTTGAAAATATTGTTTGAAGTTTTAACATATCACTTCCACTTATTTTCTTAGGCTCCATTAAATGGTCTACATAATAACGATATCCCTTTTCACTAGGAATACGTCCAGAAGAAATATGTTGCTTTTCTAAGTATCCCATGCTTTCTAGTAACATCATGTCATTTCTTAATGTTGCACTAGAACACTTAAACTTTTTAGTTAACGCCTTACTTCCAATAGGATGAGCAGTTTTTATATATTCACTACATATCTCTTTTAAAAGTAATGCTTGTCTTTCGCTTAACATATTTACCTCCTTAGCACTCTTTCTTTACAAGTGCTAACAATATTATACTATGCATAATTAGCAAAGTCAATACCTAAGTGCTAATTATTTTGTGAAATTTACGTGAAATTTTGTCAAAGAAAAAAGATACTTTTTCAAGTATCTTAACAACCACTTGCTGTTTCTTGTATTGTGTATGGGTTACTAGCTGAACCATCTCCACCACTTGTCTTGACACAAGATTTGAGAGAAATGGCGGGGCGAACACCATTCTCAAAGTTCACATCGGCGGTGCTCAAAAGGGCACCCGGAATAGAAGAACCAAAAACGAACCAAACGTACGAAATGACACCATTCCAGAGTCGAGGTGACAAGGACCACCACCATTGTGTTCCGGTTATACTTTCCCCAGCACTGTTTAGATAATACCATGCATATGGACTTGTTAAGCCTGTAGTATCTTTACCACCTGCATATGTTATTTCATCTGCTGTCATTAGTCCTATTGGGTGTGTTAATTTTGCTTCACTATTACTTCCTGAAAATGCATCACTACTATCTTCACAATCATATGTTGGATTTCCTGCACCTAGTCTTGTTTGTACATAGTAATCAAAAGAACTACTTATACTATAGCTTAGTGCTTTTCTGTCATTACAATATACTGCTTCTGTACTTATATATTTTGTATAACTTGTTAAGTTATTACTATACCAGTTATCTATAAAAGTTTTTATTGTACTATCATTTGTATTTAATCTGTTATTTGCTAGAGTCCCACTTGTACCATATTTATATCCTACATACATTGAATCATTATTTGTGCTATTGAATGCACTTGTTCCTATGTATCCACTTGTTGTATCAGGGCTATTTCCCGCATATAGAAGTTTTACACTTCCATCGTAGTTTGTTCTTACTATTCTCCAGTATATATCATTACCCTTATTCCAATATATTTGTTCAGTACAATTAATATTATAATTTGAGGCACTAGTACATGCATCCATTGTCAAATAATCTATGTATTTACTGCCTGTTTCAGAATAACCTCTATAGACAACATAATCTGTTTGATATTTTCCAAAATTAACCCAGTTATTCTTTGCATCTCCTGCAAAGTAATACACATCTTTTGCAGGACTACCTGCTATACTTTCTGTTGCTTTATATAAAGTTCCTGTGTTTGTTTCAGTAAATACTGCATCAAATGAACTTCTTGTTTGTATTGTTGGGTTATCAGCAAAAAGTTTCTCACTTAACGTTGGTAAAGTCCCTTTCTCTATATAAAGAGTTCCACTTAGTTTCTTACCCATATCATCACTTTGGTCTACACTTTCATCGTTTGCATACTTAAATTCAATTGTATAACTTTGTGTTACTCCATTAGGTATTACTACACTATAAGCTAATATTGTATCTTTAGGTGCACTAGACTTTGGAATATCTTTAAACTCAGTCATATTATATCCATTATTTGTACTAGTTATCTTGTACTTTAAGTATCCATTAGTTACAAAAGTATTTAATAAGTCTTTTATTACTATATTATATTTGTATTCTATCTTAGTATCATTTTTAATAGTAAATGTTTTAGTTTTAGTCCAGCCAGGTTCTATATCAGTTTCTGTTAAAGCTCCATCACTATCTGTGAATACTATTTGTAAGTTAGCACTTGTTACGTCTACAGATTTCCCCTTTCCTATTATTTGTACGGTAAAGTAAGCTAGTGATACAGTTAGTACTACTACAAGTAAGCTTACTATTACAAGTGTTAATTGTTTTCGTTGCATATTTAATGCTCTCCTTTCTTTTTAAGACACGAAAAAATGGATAGACTTATTCTATCCATTTAATTGCACATGAAAAACTATAGTTATTTATACTATTTAAATAACCCCCCCCATATTGTACTTTATTTTGTACTAAAGAGTTAATTTTCATGTACTTCACTTCCTATCTTTATTACATAATTAATGATATCAAAAAAAGATACTCTTTTCAAGTACCTTTACATAGTTTTTGTTAAACTTTTTCCTTTAACAGTTTTTGCTACATCTAAAGTATATTCTTCCATAGTTGTACCAAGTTCATTTATTATGTAATCTCTGTTCTTAGTATCTACTGTACCATAAGCATAATCGTAAGTTAAAGTTGTGATAATTGTCTCACCAAGTTCGTTTGATATACTAAGTATTTTGTTATCTTTAGTTAGTGTAATGTATGCTGTTTTACCTAGTTTTAATTTCTTTGATGCACCAAAAGCATTTGACATGAAGTCACATTCTCTTGAATAGTTTACTACACTGAAAGCGTAACCTTTATTGCAGTCTACCATAAAAGCATAAGTTACACAATTATTTGATACGTATATTTTTTGTATTTTAGTTTCTATAATTTCCATAAACTCCCATCCTTTCTAATTAATATTCACAGTTTCCTGGTGTTCTAGGGTATGGTATAACATCCCTAATGTTTTCTACACCAGTTAAATATATTAGTAGTCTTTCAAATCCCATTCCAAATCCTGAGTGAACACATCCACCAAATCTTCTAAGATTTAAGTACCACTTCATATCTTCTTCTTTCATACCAAGTTCAGTCATTATGTTAAGTAGTTTAGTATAATCTTCTTCCCTTTGACTTCCACCCATTAACTCTCCTGCACCTGGTACTTCTAGATCAACTGCTGCAACAGTTTTCCCATCATCATTTTGTTTCATATAGAATGCTTTTATATCTTTAGGCCAATTAGTAATAAATACTGGTCCATTAAAGTATTCTGTTATATATTTTTCATGTTCTTTTGCTATATCTTCTCCATATTCAGGAGTAAACTCCCATTTAACATCTGCTTGTTTTAAAATAGTTATTACTTCTTCATGAGTAATTCTTGTAAAATGACTATTTACTAATTTATTTAGTTTTTCAAGTAATCCTTTTTCAACGAATTTATCAAAGAAAGCCATTTCATCTTTAGCGTTTTCTAGTACGTATTTAACTACGTATTTTAGCATATCCTCCATCACATCCATATCGTCATGCAAGTCCATGAATGCCATTTCAGGCTCTATCATCCAAAATTCATTAGCGTGTGTTTTAGTGTTTGAGTTTTCTGCTCTGAAAGTTGGCCCAAAAGTGTAAACTTTCTTGTAAGCCATTGCAAAAGTTTCAGCTTCTAATTGACCTGATACTGTAAGATTAGCTTGCTTGCCAAAGAAGTCTTTTGAGTAGTCTACTTTACCAGAACTTGCTACTCTGTCTAAGTCAAGTGTAGTTACTTGAAACATTTCCCCAGCACCTTCACAGTCACTTGCTGTTATAAGTGGTGCATGAAAGTAAACGTATCCTCTTTCTTGAAAATATTTATGTATTGCAAACGCAGCTATACTTCTTACTCTAAAAACTGCATTAAATAAGTTTGTTCTAGGTCTTAAGTAAGCAATTTCTCTTAAAAATTCTCTTGTAGGCCTACCTTTGCTTTGTAATGGATAGTCTATATCAACTCCACCTAGTAAAGTAATTTCATCCAATTTTACTTCGTATTCTTGGTTAGCTCCTTCACTTTTAACAAGTACACCTTTAACATTAACACTACTACCTACTTGTAATTTACAAATATCATCAAAATCTTTTAACTCAGGAGTATAAACCACTTGTACTCCTTTAAAAGATGTACCATCATTTAAATCAATAAATCCTAAAGATGATTGATCCCTATTACTTTTTATCCAACCATTTAACTCTATTTCTTTTCCCATTAAACTTTCATATTTTTCATGTAATTCTTTAATATCTAATTTCATATATTTCTTTTCCTTTCCAAATCTTCTTCTATAATATCTCCAATAAGTTTTCTTAAATAAGTATAATTTCTAGTAATGCCTAGTATATCGCTTTCAAAGTATGAAGCAACTAAAGCATCTCTTGCATATTGATAAGTATTACTATTTTTAAAGAAATTTATATTAAAATTAATTCCATAACTATTTAAGTATCCTCTTAAGAAAACAAGCACTGTTCTAGTATTTCCTTCTCTAAAAGCATGTATTCCCCATAAGTCACTTATTAAAGAGGTTAAAAAGTCTTTTTGCATTTCTATATCTAAACTTAAAAAGTCTGTATGAGATAGTATTTCAAATGTTGCGTCTAGTTCAGTATTTATTTTATCACAATCAATATATTTAACACTATCCCAAGCAAGTACTCTTTCTTGTTTTTCTATATTAATAGTTCTTATTTCTCCTGCAAAAGGATAAATATCTCCAAATAAGTGCTTATGTAAAGCTAAATAAAACTCTTTAGTTCTTGAAAACGACATATTACTAAAATACTCATGTATTCTAGTTATTACTATATCACTTTCTGCTTGTTTTAGTTTTTCTTCATTCTTTATATTTAGCTTATTTTTTAAAACACCATTCTTTTGTACATACGGATCATTCTTCACCATAGTACTCCTTTAATCTTTCTACAATTTCTTCTTCTGTAATTAGTCCTTTTCTTTGTTCTTCTATAAGTTCTCTTAAAAAGCAACTTCCTGAACAACCATCACATTTATTTATTTCTTCACTAACTACCCATTCTAAGTCATTAAAATTGTTATTATTATCATTATTATTGTCTGTCATACTAGTCACTTCCTTTAATGATAATATTATACTACATTTTCATAAAAGAAAAAAGAGTTAATTTACATAAGTTTTTTAACGTGTTTTGGAATAATTTACAAAATAAAAAAAGAAACATTACTTTTTAATGTATCTTAAAATTTGACTATTAGTCTCATCTATCATTTCTAATAAATATTCATGAGTTATACCACATTCAAACCTTTGTTGTACGCCGAGTTTTTCTTTTATAATATGAAAGTATTCTTTATCAACTTCATTAATATGAGTAGCAACTTCTTTAAAAAGTTCTTCTCCCACATAATTCTTTTTAACTGTAAATTCAAGCATAACTGGTCCATATATATAATAGAAATCATTTACTAACCAATCTAAATATGTTACATTATATTCTTTTAAATCACTATTTAATAAATACATATACTTATCTTTAGTTAAATTATAGGCATACACAAAATCAGCTACTAAGCCATTTTTCATTGTTACATTTTCACATTTATATATAAATAATTTTTCCACCATATGCACCTCTAGATAAATTATAGCATAAGAAAAGTGTTTATTCAACAACATAAACACTTGCTTTTTTCTTATCTCTTCCTAATCTTTCGTATTTAACTACTCCATCAACTAGTGCGAATAATGTGTGGTCTTTACCCATTCCACAGTTAGTACCTGGATAAATTCTAGTACCTCTTTGTCTATAAATAATAGAACCTGCAGTACAAAATTGTCCATCAGCAACTTTAGCACCAAGTCTTCTACCAGCAGAGTCACGTCCGTTTTTAGTTGAACCAACACCTTTGTGGGATGCGAATAGTTGTAAATCTAATTTTAAAAATTTCACTATTTATTCCTCCTTAATTGTAATGTTTTTCTTGTAGTCACTTTCTATATCTTTAAGAGTTCTAACTAAGTTTTCTAATAATTTATTAGTTATTTCACTTTCATTTACATTAGTTAATATAAATGGGTCACTCTCGTTATAAGTAATACTTTCTTTATCAAAAGATAAACAAGCATTGATAGTTACAGTAAGCGACGTACTAACTCCTGCACACACAATGTCTTTGCCGTATTCGTCATACTTTGCATGTCCTGTTAGTTTTATTTCTTTTATTATATTTTCTTTTCGTTTAATATTAACTTTAATCATATTAACCAACTATTTTCTTAATTTCTATTTTAGTGTATGGTTGTCTATGTCCTTTAGTTACTCTTGAAGATTTAGTTTTGTTTTTATATTTAAATACTCTAATCTTCTTTTGTTTACCATGCTTTAAAACTGTTGCAGTAACACTTGCACCTTTAACTGTAGGTGTTCCAACTTTTCCATCAACATAAAGTACTTCATTAAAAGTAACATCTGTATTAACTTCATTATCAAGTTTTTCAACATATAAAACAGTTCCTTCTGTAACTAAATATTGTTTTCCACCAGTAACGATAATTGCTTTCACTTTTCATACCTCCTTTAAATAATAAGACGCGCCATTGAGGTAAGGTTTAACCTTTTACAACCTATTCTGAGCGGTTTTTCAAGTGAATACGCCTTGAGAAACAAATAAATTTTACCATAAAATGCCTAGAAATGCAAGTGTGAATGCGAAAATCTTTTGGAAAGATATAATTCTTGACTTAAAATGAAATAAAAAATGACCTAGCTGTGCTAGATCACTATACAAACAGCAGAAAGTAGTTTCTAGCAAAGAAACGTAAATATTCAATATCGTCTAACATTGCAATGCTTAATACTACTTTTTATCATTAATACTTTGTTTCTTAATGACAACTTAATTGTATCAAAGTTTACACACTTAGTCAACCATATTTTGTAAAATATTTTTTAATATTTTCACATTGTTTGCTTGTTTAACCTATTACTATATGGTATAATTAGTACCAGAGTAATACCTAGTAGTTAGGTGGTCTTTCCTCAGTCCGAAAATTACTATTAATTTAGGAATGGAGGTGGTCTGTATGAGTCATATGAAAGGAATTAACCCCAAATATGGAGTATTTAATTATACTTGTAGTGATCATAACTGTGCTAGATCACTATACGAATCACAGAGATTAAAAGTAACCAATACTTTTAATCAAAAACGAACACCGTATCAACTAATGAAACGGTGTTCTTCAGAACACAATATGGACTGAGGAACACCTAGCAGGCAAAAGCTAGGTATTGCTCTTTTTGTTTGTCCATTATATTATATGTCTTTAAGACAATTTAATTATAACAAATTTTGCTAATCAAATCAAGTACTTTATTTTGCACTATATCTTGAATTCGTCAAAGAAGTCACTCATTGTTAAAGTTTCATAAACTTGTTCTTCTTGTTTTTTATCTTCTTTAGGTTCTTCTTTTGTTACTTGAGTTTTTTCTTCCTTTTTAGGCGTTTCTCCACTACTGTTTTCTTCATGTTCAGCAGTACTTGGTTGTGCATCGTCTATTACTTTAAGTCTTGCTTCTTTAAACACATCTGTTAAGTCTTTTTTAGATATTGTACTACCCGTACTAGATTTATCCATTATGCTTATATCACTTGACTTAATTGTTTCAGTCTCTTCCCTTATAAGACCATAATTAGTTTTAGAACTTCCTGCATAGCATTCAGTTATTTTGTATTTCTTTGATTTAGGACTATGTAAAATATTATCTCCTTTTAAACTTCTCTTACTATAATCTATTTCTTCAAGTTTTACTCTTTTAGCAGTATTTTTATCAGTAAATATAGTAATGTATTCGTGGTTCTCATTAGTTACAAATGCACTTACTACAGCATCACTCACTAGTTTAATACCTTTAACTCCACTCGTTTTTAGTCCAACAACAGGTATTTCTTCTTTATTAAACTTAAGAGCAAACCCGTTTTCTGTAACTATATACACCACTCCATCATTTATACTTGCACTCACCACTTCATCATTATCTTTAAGTTTAAATATAGTCATAGGTTTAGAGTATCTTGTAACTGGTAAATTAGATAATTCAGTTTGTTTTACAAGACCATCTTTACTAAATAGTGTTATAGTTCTTGAGTCAAAATTCTTTATACCAAAACTTGCAATAATAGTTTCTCCTTCAGATAAAGGAATATAACTACTTATATGTTTACCAATATCTTTATATTTACATTCAGTAATATCTCTTACTGGTAAATAACAATAATTTCCTAAGTTAGTAATTAGTATAATTGTATCAATATTATTAATTTTGTATAAACCTATTAAATAATCTTTTTCTTTTAATACGTATTCACTATCATTATTAGCATTATATACTTTAACACTTAATTTCTTTATATATCCACTTTTACTTACACTTACTATAAAGTCTTCTTTAGGTATCATACTTAACTCATCTATCTTAATTTCTGTAATCTCATCTTTAATAATAGTTCTTCTAGGAGTTGCAAACTCTTTTTTAATACTCCTAAGTTCATCTTTCATTACTCCCTTTAGAACACTTTCATCATTTATTACACTTGTTAAATATTTAATAAGTTCAAGTAAGTTAGCATGTTCATTTTGTAAGTCAGTAACATCAGTATTAGTAAGTTTATATAACTGCATCATAACAATAGCAGTAGCCTGTTCAGTAGTAAAATCATACTCTTTAACTAAGTTTTCTATTGCATCAGCCTTATTCTTACTTTTCCTAATAGTTTTAATTACTTCATCTAATATATCTAGTGCTTTTATAAAGCCTTCTACTATATGAAGTCTTTTTTTAGAATGCTCTAAATCAAACTTACTTCTATTTATTACAACTTCTTCTTTATGAAGAATAAATGCATCTAATATTTCAAGAAGCCCTAAAGTTTTAGGCCTTTTATTATCTATTGCAACAACATTAAAGTTATAGTTTATTTGTAAGTCAGTATTTTTTAGTAAATAATTGATTATCAAGTTAGCATCAGTATCTTTTTTAAGTTCAATTACTAATCTAGCCATGTTAGTTCTATCAGACTCATCAATTACATCAGTTATACCATCAATTTTTTTATCACTCTTAATATCTTCTATCTTTTTCTTTAATTGTTCTTTTAACACTTCATAAGGTATTTCTTTTATAAGAATTTGTTTTTTACCTTTTTCTTCTATAATTTCATAGTTAGCTTTTAATACTACTTTCCCTTTACCAGTAGTATATGCTTGAATAAGCCCTTCTTTACCTTCAACTACTCCACCTGTTGGAAAGTCAGGTCCTTTTATTATTTCTAGTATAGTATCAAGTCTGCAGTTAGGACTATCAATTCTTTTTATAGTCGCATCTATTACTTCAGATAAATTATGTGGTGGAATGTTTGTTGCATAACCTGCACTTATTCCAGTAGACCCATTAACTAATAGTGCTGGAAAGTGTGCTGGTAAAACAGTAGGCTCTAAATCTTCATCACTATAGTTAAGCGTCATTTTAACAGCATCTTTATTTATATCTGATAGCATTACATTTGCTATTTTAGAAAGTCTTGCCTCAGTATAACGGCTTGCTGCTGGACCATCTCCATCAATTGAACCATTATTTCCGTGTATTTCTACAAGTGGTTCACGCATTTTCCATCTTTGACTAAGCCTTACTAACGCATCATATATAGAACTATCTCCATGTGGGTGATAATGTCCCATGATATCTCCAACTGCTTTAGCACTTTTCCTAAAAGGTTTATCATATGTGTTATGACTTTCATACATACTCCAAAGTATTCTTCTTTGAACTGGCTTTAAGCCATCTCTAACATCTGGTAAAGCACGGTCTTGTATAATACTCTTTGCATATCTTCCAAACCTATCTCCCATTATTTCTTCTAGAGTGTAATCATATATTTTTTCTACAATATTTTCTTCAGTTTTCTTTTTTGCCATAATTACCTCCTAAAATCATCTTCTAGAGTAAAGTCAACATTCTCATTTATCCAGTCTTTTCTAGGCTCAACTTTATCTCCCATTAACACACTTACTCTTTTTTCAGCAAGCATCGCATCTTCTATATTAACCTTTATTAAACTTCTATGTCTTGGATCCATAGTTGTCTCAAATAACTCTTCAGCGTCCATTTCACCAAGTCCCTTAAATCTGTTTATTTTATAAGCACCTTTAATTTCTTTTCTTTTAATAGCTAGTTCTTCATCAGTTTGAATATACTCTTTTGTTTTATTGTATTCAATACTATAAAGTGGTGGATTCGCAATATATAGCATTCCATTTTCTATTAAACCTTTCATAAATCTATAGAAGAAAGTAATTAATAATATTTGAATATGTGCCCCATCATCATCCGCATCGGTCATAATTATAACTTTACCATAATTGCTTTCTTTAGGATCAAAATCACTTCCAATACCTGCACCTATTGTTTGAATAATTTGATTAATTTCTTCATTTCCATTTATATCATTAGTACTTGCTTTTTCACAGTTTAAAACCTTACCTCTTAAAGGTAGAATAGCCTGTGTTTCACGGTTTCTTCCTGTTTTAGCACTACCTCCAGCTGAGTCTCCTTCTACTAAGAATAACTCATTCTTACTTGGGTCTTTTCCAGCAGCCTTAGTAAGCTTACCATTAAGTATCTTATTTTTATCACTTTTAGTTTTACCACTTCTTGCTTCTTCTCTAGCTTTTCTAGCAGCTTCACGTGCAACTTTACTTTTAAGTGCTTTATCCATTATTAAAGAAGCAACACTCTTATTTTCTTCTAAGTAATAACTTAATTTTTCATAAACAATACTTTCTACTACAGCTTTAGCTTGAGGTGTACCCAACTTCCCTTTAGTTTGTCCTTCAAACTGTAACATATTTTCAGGAATATTAACACTTATTACTGCAGTTAAGCCTTCTCTAGTATCACTTCCTTCTAAAGTAGTACTCTTTCCTTTTAATAAATTATTATTTTTAATATACTCGTTAAACACTTTAGTAACAGCTGTTTTAAAACCAACTTCATGAGTTCCTCCATCAATTGTTTTAACATTATTTACAAATGATATGATATTTTCACTATATGAGTCAGTATAGCACATTGCAATTTTAACTTCTATTCCATTTTTAGTCCCTTCCATATCAATTACTTTATGTAAAGGTGTTTTATTTTCATTAATGTATTCAACAAAACTAACTAGTCCATTTTCATAATGAAAGTTCACGTGTTTATCTTCATTTTCATCATTAATTTCAATTGTTAAATCATTTATTAAAAATGCACTTTCTTGCATTCTTTCTTCAATAGTACTAAAACTAAATTTAACTGTATCAAATATTTCAGGGTCAGGCCAAAATTCTACCTTTGTACCAGTTTTTCTAGTTGTACCTATTTTCTTTAATGGCACGTCAACGTGTCCACCATTTTTAAAACTAATTTCACTTATACTACCATCTCTACAAATAGTAACTACCATCTTTTTGGATAATGCGTTTACAACACTTGCACCAACGCCATGTAAGCCACCACTTACTTTGTACCCATCAGTTTCAAATTTACCACCAGCATGTAAAACTGTATAAATTACTTCAGGTGTACTTTTTCCACTTTCATGCATTCCACATGGTACACCACGGCCTTCATCTTCAACAATAACACTACCAGTTTTAGTTAAAGTCACTTTAATTATATTACCGTATCCGTTTATTGCTTCATCTACTGCATTATCAACAATTTCCCAAACTAAATGATGTAATCCTCTTTTATCAGTAGAGCCTATATACATACCAGGACGCTTTCTAACTGCTTCCAAGCCTTCTAATATTTTTATGCTTTTATCATCATAAGCCATTCTTTCACTTCCTAACATAATGTGTAAATATATACACTGTCTTTACTTTTCTTACCATTTAATCATATCACAAGATTTTACTTTTTGCAAAGCCAAACATAGAAAAAAGATAATATTTTTAATTATCTCTTTCTTTTCAGTATTTAATTTTATACTATTAGCATCCACTTGAAGTTTCTTCTATTGTGTATGGTGTGCTTGCTGAGCCATCTCCACCACTTGTCTTGACACAAGATTTGAGAGAAACTGACGGACGCACACCGTAAGAGTTGTTGACGTCGTCGAAGTACAAGCGGCCAGGGCCGGACGAACCGTTCACGTTGAACACGCTAGCGTAGCCGCCAATCCAAAGGCGAGGAGACAACAACCACCACCAGTTTGAGCCTGTTGAGCTTCCGTTTGCACTATTATAATAATACCAAGTAGAAGCATTTGTTGCCCATAGTCCACCTGCAAAACTTACTTCGTCTGCTGTCATTAAGGCTATTGGGTATGTTAGTTTACCGTTGCCTGTACTATTATCTACTGTGAATTTGTCTTCTGTTGCTGCACAGTCATAACTTGGTGTTTTATTTGTTTTTAGTCTTGTGAATGCTCCAAAGGATGTATCATTTGATGTACTTCTATCGTTACAATATACTGCTGTTGTACTTAAGTATTTTCCATAATTTGTATTCAAATTATCTTTATACCAATTATCTAGTGTTGTTTTTATTGTACTATCACTTATATTTGTTCTGTTGTTTACTAGTGATCCGCTTGTTCCATACATATATCCTACATACATTGGATCATTATATTCTGTATTAAATTTTGATATTCCTATATATGCGTCTGTTGCTGTAGTACTTGTGCCATGATATAGTAGTCTTACTCCACCATCTGAGTTTGTTCTTATTATTCTCCAGTATAAATCTTGATTACTTTCATTCTTTCCAAACTTTACCCAGTTATCTGTTGCATTCCCTGCAAAATAATATACTGTTTTACTGTCTTCAGTAGAAGTATATAATGTGTTTGTATTATTATCTGTTAAAACTTTACTAAAGTCTGTTCTTGTTAATACTGTTGATTTGTCTACAAGTAATTGATTATATAGTGTTTTATTTGGATCTTCTGTTCCTTCAGTTATAAATAATGTTCCACTTAGTTTCTTACCCATATCATCACTTTGGTCTACACTTTCATCGTTTGCATACTTAAATTCAATTGTGTAACTTTGTGTTACTCCATTAGGTATTACTACACTATAAGCTAGTATTGTATCTGTTGCTATACTAGACTTTGGAATATCTTTAAACTCAGTCATATTATATCCATCGTTTGTACTAGTTATTTTGTATTGTAAATATCCTTCTGTTACAAAAGTATTTAATAAGTCTTTTATTACTATATTATATTTGTATTCTGTCTTAGTATCATTTTTAATAGTAAATGTTTTAGTTGCACTCCAGCCTGGTTCTATATCAGTTTCTGTTAAAGCTCCATCACTATCTGTAAATACTATTTGTAAGTTAGCACTACTAACGTCTACAGTTTTCCCCTTTCCTATTATTTGTGCTGTAAAGTAAGCTAGTGATACACTTAGTACTACTACAAGTAAGCTTACTATTACAAGTGTTAATTGTTTTCGTTGCATATTAATGCTCTCCTTTCTTTTTAAGACACGAAAAATGGATAGACTTATTCTATCCATTTAATTGCACATGAAAAACTATAGTTATTTATGCTAGTTAAATAACCCCCCCCCATTTTGTACTTTATTTTGTACTAAAGAGTTAATTTTCATGTACTTCACTTCCTATCTTTATTACAAGATAATCTTATCAAAAAAAGCACTATATTTCAAGTTTTTTTCACATGTTTTACATATTTTATAAAAACTCATTCCGAACTTTCCTGCATTTGCAAGTTTTTACGAAATGAGACTATATTATAGTTATTTGATAAAAAACTAGAATGTATGTAACTATCGCACCTATTAAAAGGAAAGGTCCAAATGGGATAAGTGCATCTTTCTTCTTTATAAATAGTATTGTATATATAAGCGCTGTTACGCTTGATATAAATAAAGAAATAAACGAGTTAAACACTCCTAGTGTTAAACCAATAAGTATCATTAGTTTGATGTCCCCGTCACCTAGTGACTCTTTTTTAAATATTTTTGTAGTTATTATTTTTAGTAAATACATTAATATAAACATCAAAGCGCCTGATAGTATATGGCTTAAAAATGAGTTAACTCCTAAGAATTTTAAGTAAGTAAACGCTACTAAAATAGAAGAAACTACTATTACTCTATCTGAAATGTAGTAATATTTTAAGTCTGTTACTAAACTAACCATTAAGGCACTTATTAGAGTTAATACTACTATTAATTGATAGTTTAATCCAAATATCATGTAGCTTATTAAGAAAAGTATTCCTGTAGTTAGTTCTATTAGAAAGTAAGTTATACTTATCTTTTCTTTACAGTAAGCGCATTTTCCTTTTAAAAATATATAGCTTAGAAGTGGTATATTCATATACCACTTTAAACTTTTTTTACAGTTTGGACAAAAACTACTAGGTTTTACTGTACTAATTTTGTTTGGAATTCTGTAGCCTATACAAGCATAAAAACTTCCTAGGCATACACCAGTTATAAATATAAATACGTAAATCATTTTGTTTCCCCCTACAAGATGTTCTTTGTTATATCATACATTGGCACGATTATAGAAATCATTATTCCACCAACTATAACAGCTAATATAATCATAAGTATTGGTTCAATTAGCGTTTTTAATGAGTTACCCAAGTTTCTTTGTTCTTGTTCATAATAAACGCTTACTTTTTCTAACATTTCACTTAATTCACCTGTTGCTTCACCAGTTGATATCATGTAATAAGCTAGTGTTGGAACAGCCCAGTTGTCTTTAAATGATAAACTTATTTTGTCTCCTCTTAATAAGTTACTAATTGTGTCATACATTATCATTTTATAAAATTCATTACTAGTTATTTTACTAAGTATATCTATACTATCAGTTAAAAGTACATTATTTTTATTAAGTACACTAAATGTTTTTGCAAATAAGTGCATTTCATTATATATAATTAGTTTCCCTACTAATGGTAGATGCATTGCTATATATTGTACTAGTGTTCTAAAAGCTTTAACTTTTTTATACATAAATGTTAATAGTACTACTACTAATATAAATCCTGCAATTAGTAACATATAATTAGTTTTTAAGAATGCACTAAATTTAAGTAAGAATAATACTATTGGGTTTAACTCTGCACCTAAGCTTGAGTATATTCCTTCAAATTGAGGTATTATATATACTACCATAAATATTACTACAACTAATGAGAACACTAGTATTACAGCTGGGTATACAAGTGAACCTATTAATTGTTTTCTAGTTGATTCTCTTTCTTCATAGTATTTACTCATATCGTCAAGTGTGTTTTCTAAGTCTCCTATTAGTTCTGCACCTTTAATCATATTAATTAGTAAAGGTGGAAACACACTTCCTTGTTTTCTTAAAGCATCACTAAATGCTTCACCCATAGATAACTCATATATAACTGAGTCATATATCTTTTTATATTTTTTTCTTTTATCTTGTTCAGCAAGTATTTTAACTGAATCAGTAAGTGGTATTCCTGCTTTTAAATAAGTACTTAACTGGGCTAACCAGAAAATTAAGTCTTTTGCTTTCATTTGCTTTTCTAAGTACTTACTTTCTCCATGTGCAAAATTTATCCACCAGTTTGTTTTAATCTCGTATACTTCATATCCTTCATCAAGTAAGTATGAATGCACATCTAACCTAGATAAAGCTGCAAAATATCCAGTAATTAGTTTACCTTCTTCATTTCTTACTAAGTATTTATAAGTCTGTTTTTTGCTGGTCCTTTCAGCATCTTTACCAAACTTATCTATTAATAGAACTTCTAATTCTCTTTCTTTCTTATTCCTATAGTGTTTTACTATACTAATATTGTTAAATCTATCTAAGAAGTAATTTTTAACTGTATTAGGTGTATGTTTAAAGAAATACATTAGTCTTTCTTTTAATAGTTTTAATTTTTTTCTTATCAAGTCAAAAAAGTCACTAAATGAGTTAAATATAAATAAAGGAATTTCATAAAATAATATTTTACCTACCCTGTAAGCACCCAAGTACATTGCTTTAAATAAATAATATACTTCAAAACCAATAGGTTTAAACACTTTATAATACATGAATTTACCTAAAGTATAAGTAAATTTTCCAATATACATACTAATATAATATATCGCATAGAAAATATATGTTACTATTGTAATTAAGTTAGTCATTATAAAATCAAAAACTTTAAATAAGCCTAACCCAGCAAACTTAGCTGTTTTATATAATTCAGTTGCCATTTGTTTAAGAACATAGGACAAATTAGTAAATAATGAAACTTTATGAACGTTCTTTTTATTCTTTTTCATACCTTCACCTCTTTAGTCCTTTCCTACTATAATTAAGTATATCATAAAGATTAGTTTTTTTAAAGAGTAAAATTTGATTTTTTCTTGATTTTGTAAATCATATTTGATAGAATAAAAGACATTTAGGAAGTGGTTTTATGTCAAAGATAGATTTTGGAATTATTTTCATTGCTAAGGAAAGTGAGTTAGACGCGAGGAATTTGTATTTAGACATAGATAGTGTGTTCTTTTCAGTTGACGAAGTAATTAAAACTGGTAGATATAAGGATACTAATTTGTCTGATTTAAAAATGGTTAATGTTAAGTTTGAAACTACAGTTAATACTAATGCTATTAAGTTATTTGATACTAAGTTATTTCAAATTATAAATGGAGACTATACTTCAAATATTGATGAGAAATTAGAAAGTTTAGTTAATTACTGCACTAATTTAGACTTCAATAAAATTAAGATAGAAAATAATTTCATTGAACACCCTACTAATAGTATGAATTTTAATGGGGGAAAAACAGAAATTATAAAGGAATATTATAGAACTCAAATATATACTGCAATGGCTGAACTTGAAAAAGTTTTGAATCCTAATTTCATTGATAAAAGAATTGATATACTAGATATAATTGAACAGATGGAGTGTAAGATTAAAGGACAAGATAAAATACTAGAGAGTTTAGTACCTAATATAGTCTTAAATCAAAAGATAGTTGAAACTGAAAATATAGATTTAATTAGAACTCAAAAAGTTAATATTTTACTTGATGGTAGTACTGGTACAGGTAAAACTTTGATGGTTAATGAGTTATCTAGCATTTTAGATATTCCTGTAGTTGTAAGAAGTGCGACTAACTATAGTACAGTTGGATATGTTGGAGAAAGTTTAAAAACAGTTTTAGCTGATTTGATTAGAAAAACAGGTGGAGACTTATCTAGAGCTAAAAGAGGTATTATTTGTTTAGACGAGATAGATAAACTTGGGGACAGTACTTTAGAAATTAGAAAAGGTTTAATGCAAGAGTTGCTTACTTGGATAAGTGGTACTAGTGTTAAGGTGAACGTTGGGAAAAAAGAATATTCTTTTGATACAAGTTTACTTACATTTGTGTTTTTAGGAGCATTCTCAAAAATTAAAGATAACAAAAGTTCAATTGGATTTAATAGTACTAAAATAGTTAAATCAAATACTAAAGATTACATTGAATTTGGTATGAATAGAGAATTTATGGGTAGGCTTAATTTAAAGCTAGTGTTAAATGATTTAAATAAAGATATTCTATTAGATATTTTACTTAATTCGAATATTAGTCCATTAAAGTCATTTATTCAAATTGGTAAGTTATACGATGTAGATATAGACTACACAGAAGGGTTTATTAATCAAGTTGTTTATCTTGCACTTAAAAATGATACAGGCGCAAGGGGACTACTTACTATTATGAATGAAGTTAAGTCTAAACTATTAATTCCTATTATGACTGGTGAATTAGAAAGTATTACTTTAACTGAAGATGTTCTAAGTGATGACTTTAGTATAGAACTAAAGAAGCCTAGAACATTAAGTTTTAATTAATCTTGTAAAATGAGTGTTATTTTAGTAAAATATTGTTGGTGAAGAAAAATGAATGTAATTGGAATTGTTACAGAGTATAACCCACTACATAATGGACATATTTATCAAATTAAGAAAATTAAAGAAATGTATCCAGATAGCATTATTGTAGTTGCAATGAGTGCTAACTATACTATGCGTGGGGAAATAAGCGTTTTAGATAAGTGGACTAAGACTAAACTTTGTTTAGAGAATGGAATTGATATTGTTTTAGAAATACCTTTTATATATGCTAATCAGTCTAGTGATATATTTAGTTATGCTGCTATAAAAATACTCAGTGCTTTTAAAATAGATACTCTTGTATTTGGAAGTGAAAGTAATAATTTAGATAAATTAAAAGCCATTAGCAAAGTGCAAATAGATAACAATGAGTTTGATAGTTTGGTAAAGAAATACTTAGATAAGGGTTATAACTACCCTACTAGTTTAGGAAAAAGCATACACGATATTACTGGCTACACTATTAAAGAAAGTAATGATATTTTAGCAGTTAGTTATATAAAAGAGATAATAAAGAATAATTATAATATTAATGTTGTTCCTATTAAAAGAACAAATAGTTTTAAGAGTAATATAATAAGTAGTGATATTATAAGTGCTTATCAAATAAGAGAATTACTTAAAAGTAACATAAATATTAGTAAGTATATACCATATAATAAGAAATATATTAGAAATATTGACTATGCTAAGTTGTTCTTGTTAATTAAGTATAAAGTAATAAGTGAGTATGATAAAATAAATGATTATCACTTAATAACTGAAGGTATAGAAAAAAGAATATATGAAGCTATTCTTAAGAGTGATAATTATGATGAATTAGTAAGTTATGTAAGTAATAAGAGAGTTACTATTAATAAAGTAAATAGAATGCTTATTAATATATTTATAGGGTTTACTAAGAAAGACAAGGAAAACACTAAAAATTTAAGTTATATTAAGTTACTAGGTTTATCTAGTGAAGGAAAAAAGTACTACTCAAAGATAAAAAAGAATATTAGTATTCCCGTTTATACTAAGTTTGAAAAGAATGTTATGGATACTGAATTAAAAGCAAGTTATTTATATAGTTTGATAGTTAATGATAAATCTATATTTAAAAGTGAAATAACTAGTCATGTAATAACAAAATAATGCACATTATATCTGTGCATTATTTATTTTTTGGTTTAAAGTTTACTGTAACATATCTAATAGACATATCGCTTCTTTTTAGATCTCTTTTTATTTTCTTTTCTATATTATATAGATTTTCTAATGTTATATTCTTATCTAATAATATATCTATAGTAGCATCATAGTATGAACCATATTTAAGTAAAGATAGTCTTCTTACTTTATAGTCTTTACTTTTAATAATATCTTCTACAGTTGATAAGATACTCTTATCTTCTTCTACTTCTCCTAGTATACTACTTGTATTTTTTAATAGTACTTCTATTCCTACTTTAATAGTAAGTAAACTCATTACTACACTACCTACTTTATCAAAGTATTTTAGTATATCATTATCACTTCCAATTATAGTTATTATAATAAATATAAGTGCTAAAATAGAATTATATGTGTCATATCTGCTTTCTATAGCATTTGTTTTAATAATGTTACTATTAAGTAGTTTGCCCTTTTTAAAAAGATAAGAACTTAATATATATTTTACAACTATAGTTATTAGTAATACAATAATCGCATACATATTAGGTACTACAGTTTTTCCATTAAATGAATTAAATAAAATACTTATACCTAAACTTATTATAAAGAAACTCATTATTATACTAGTTAAATATTCTATTTTACCATGTCCATACGGATGATTTAAGTCTGGCTTTTTATTAGATATTTTAGTACCTATAATGCTTATTAAATCAGTTGACATATCACTCATACAGTGAATACTATCAGCTAGAAGTGTTTTAGAGTTAGACACGACACTTCCTAGTAATTTTAATATAGTTAAAAATAAATTAACAAGAAAACTTTTAATTAAAACATTCATCAAATCCCCTACTTTGCTTCATACCAATTATCCCCCATTTCGCATTCAACTTTTAATGGTACTTCTAAAGTATATGTATTTTCCATAATGTTAGTAACAAGTTCTTTCATGATGTTTAATTCACTCTTTGGTACAGTAAACACGAGTTCATCATGTACTTGAATAAGCATTTTACTTTTTAAGTCTCTTTTTGTAAGTTCCTTATCTATTTCTATCATAGCTTTTTTAATAATATCAGCACCTGTACCTTGTAAAGGCGTATTTAAAGCTATTCTCTCTCCACTTTTTCTTATTATATAGTTTGTGTTTTTTAATTCTTCTATTACTCTTTTTCTATTAAATAGAGTTCTAACATAACCAGTTTGCTTAGCTGTTTCAACTATGTTATTCATGTATTCTTTTACTCCAGGATACATCTCTAAGTATTTATCAATATACTTTTTAGCATCAGTAGCGCTCAAATGAAGGTTTTCTCCCAACCCAAAACCACTTATTCCGTAGACTATACCGAATATTACAGCTTTTGCTGTTCTTCTTTGATTTTTAGTAACTTCATTCATAGGAACACCAAACACGTCACTTGCAACTTTAGTATGTATGTCTTCACTACTTAAAAATGCATTTATTAAGTTTTTATCTTTTGATATATGAGCCATTAATCTAAGCTCAATTTGCGAATAATCACAGTCTAAAATAACACTATCTTCTTCAGGAATAAAAGCTTCTCTAATTTTTCTACCTTCTTCACTTCTAATAGGAATATTTTGTAAGTTCGGTTCAACTGAAGAAAGTCTACCTGTTCTAGTGATTGCTTGTTTAAATATAGTATGAATTTTACCATCATCCAAGATATAACTTTTTAGTTTATCTGTATATGTACTAGTAAGTTTAGTTAAATTTCTATATTCTAGTAAACATGGTATAATTGGATGCATATCATAATACTTCATCAAAGTATCTTTGTCAGTTGAATAACCATTTCTTCCTTTTTTCTTACCATGTGGTAAATCTAACTTTTCAAATAATATTTCTGCAGTTTGTTTAGCACTTTGAATATTGAATTCACATCCTGCATAACTATATATTTCTTTAGTAATGTTACATATTCTACTCTCTAACTCGTCTTTTAACTCATCAATTACACTTTCACTTACTCTAATACCATTCATTTCCATCCTAGCAAGCACGCCTACTAAAGGCATTTCAAGAGTGTTAAATAACTCAAGCATTCCTTCGGTAGTTAATTCTTCAATGTATTTATCTTTTGTTTCATAGATAAACTTTGCTTTACTAGCTAGAGTATTTATAAGAGTACTTTCATCTACTACTAAGTTATTGTCTTTTATTATACTATCATAAAAAGGTATATCATAACCCAAACTATTAGCAATGTATGAGATGTCTTCTTTAGTGTTATAATTAAGCAAGTACACACTAATCATAGTGTCGTATTTACAATTATTTAAGACTATTCCATATTTACTTAAGAAGCACATACTTTTCTTTAAATCATAAGTACTAACTGCATGAGTAAATATATCTTTGTTTAAGATAACTGCCTCTTCATCAAGAAAGTAACACTTTTCACCATCATAAATAGATAAACCAATAAAATCAGCCATATGATAATTATCATTAGAAACTTCTAAATAGAATGAGAAATCTTTATCTATGTCTAGTTTATCTTTAACAATAGTAACATCATTAGTATTTCTTGGGTTTTCTATTATGTCTGTATCTAATTTTTTAAGTAAACTATAAAACTCTAAATCTTTATAGATGCTCATTAACTTAGTCATATTTCTAGATTTTAGTTTAATATCATTAAATGTCATATTAAGAGGAACATCTTTATAAATAGTTGCTATATCTTTACTAAAAAAGGCACTATCTTTTCCTTCAATTAACTTTTCCTTAATTTTACCTTTAACATTATCAATGTTATTGTATAAGTTTTCTACTGTGTCATACTCATGTAATAAGTTAAGTGCTGTTTTTTCACCTATTCCTTTTACTCCAGGAATATTGTCTGATGCATCTCCCATAAGAGCTTTTATGTCTATCATTCTTATAGGTTCCAAGCCATATGTATCAAAGAATACTTTCTCGTCCATTAAGATATAATCTTTTTGTTTAAGAAGTTTTACATTAACATCATGGCTAATAAGTTGCAAAAGGTCTTTATCACTGCTTACAATAGTCGCGTCATATAAGTCATCTATATCAGCCATTTTAGCAAATGTTCCAATTATATCGTCAGCCTCATAGTTGTCAATTGCAACTGCAGTTATCCCCATCGCGTCTAGTATATCATAGGCAATTGGAAACTGAATTTTCAAGTCATTAGGTGTTTCAATTCTTCCAGCTTTATATTCAGTATACTTTTCATGTCTAAAGTTCTTTCCTTTATCAAAAGCTACCATAATATATTCAGGCTTTTCTATAGACATTATTTTATTAATCATATTAACAAAACCAAATAAAGCATTTGTAGGAAAGTCTTTACTATTCTTCATTAAATTACCATTATAAGCTGTTGCATAATAACTTCTAAATAATAAGTTATTACCATCTATTAAAATTGCTCGTTTCATATTCTCACATCCTTATAAGTATATTGTATCAAAAAATAAGTAACTTAAAAAGATTAAATTACTTATTTTTCAAAATTTTATTCCATTTTGGCATATTTTTAATATATTGTTAGCATCCATTTGTAGTTTCTTTTATTGTGTATGGGTCACTTGCTGAGCCATCTCCACTTGCATATTTTACACAAGATTTTAGTGATAAGGCTGGACGCACACCGTAAGTGCCGTCAACCCTACTGTTGCTCAAATTGCCAGGTTGTTCGGACGAACCATACACGAAGAACACAATAGCGTCGCCGCCATTCCAATTGCGAGAAGACAACAACCACCAAGCATTTGATTCTGTAGAACTACCATTTGCACTATTATAATAATACCATGTTGGTGCATTTGTACCATATCGTCCACCTGCAAAACTTACTTCGTCTGCTGTCATTAATGCTATTGGATATGTTAGTTTTCCGTTACCTGTACTTGTGTCTACTGTGAATTTGTCTTCTGTTGTTGCACAGTCATAACTTGGTGTTTTATTTGTTATTAGTCTTGTGTATGCTCCAAAGTATGTATCTCCAGATACTGCATATGTTCTATCATTACAATATACTGCTGTTGTACTTAAGTATTTTGTATAACCTTTTGCTTCTAAGTTGATTTTATACCAGTTATCTATTTTGTCTTTTATTGTACTAGAGTTTTTTTGGTTAGTTCTAGCATTTGCTATACTTCCTGTACTTCCGTACATATAACTTACATATGCTATATTAGTATAACTACTATTATTAAATGCTGATTCACCAATATATGCATCTGTTGCTGTAGTACTTGTTCCGTGGTAAAGAAGTCTTACACTACCATCTGAGTTTGTTCTTATTATTCTCCAGTACAAGTCTTGATTACTTGCATTCTTTCCAAACTTTACCCAGTTATCTGTTGCATTCCCTGCAAAATAATATACTGTTTTACTATCTTCAGTAGAAGTATATAATGTGTTTGTATTATTATCTATTAAAACTTTACTAAAGTCTGTTCTTGTTAATACTTTTGATTTGTCTACAAGTAATTGATTATATAGTGTTTTGTTTGGATCTTCTGTTTCCTCAGTTATAAATAGTGTTCCACTTAGTTTCTTACCCATATCATCACTTTGGTCTACACTTTCATCGTTTGCATACTTAAATTCAATTGTATAACTTTGTGTTACTCCATTAGGTATTACTACACTATAAGCTAATATTGTATCTTTAGGTGCACTAGACTTTGGAATATCTTTAAACTCAGTCATATTATATCCATTATTTGTACTAGTTATCTTGTACTTTAAGTATCCATTAGTTACAAAAGTATTTAATAAGTCTTTTATTACTATATTATATTTGTATTCTATCTTAGTATCATTTTTAATAGTAAATGTTTTAGTTTTAGTCCAGCCAGGTTCTATATCAGTTTCTGTTAAAGCTCCATCACTATCTGTAAATACTATTTGTAGGTTTGCGCTTGTTACACTTACATCTTTTCCCTTTCCTATTATTTGTGCTGTAAAGTAAGCAAGTGATACACTTAGTACTACTACTAGTAAGCTTACTATTACAAGTGTTAATTGTTTCCTTTGCATATTTAATGCACTCCTTTCTTTTTAAGACACGAAAAAATGGGTAGACTTATTCTATCCATATAATTGCACATGAAAAACTATAGTTATTTATACTATTTAAATAACCCCCCCCCAATTTGTACTTTGTTTTGTACTAAAGAATTAACTTCCATGTGCTTCACTTCCTATCTTTATTACAAGATAATCTTATCATTTTTTAATTAGGGTTGTCAAGAGTGTTACTTATTATTTTTTTTAGTTTTGCTTTTTTGTAGTCAGTAATGAATGCCTCATCTGTATTAACTACTAAGTTATTTATTTTGTATGTATCACTAATACTTGTGACTTTCTTTGTTACTTCTGTTATGTTCACATCTCCTACTAGATCTATATATAGAGTTTTGTTTTGATATGTTAAATTCATTGTTTTTCCTCTTTTCTATATTTATTATAAACTTAAAAATAGTTTATTTCATTAAATACGACAAAACTAGATATATTTTTCTTTACACTTCTTTTACTAAAGTATATTTTATTATTTATATTTTTGGTTTATAATATTTATAAGGATGTGATATTTATGTTTAATTTATCAATAATAGCTTGTAAGCTTGTTAGTAAAATGAGTAAGCTTATGGGACATGATGGAAGTGTTATCGGTGGGTATTATGCTCTTAAGATAGATAAGAATGTTTTAAAAAAAATTAAAATGCCTAAGTATGTTATTGGGATAACTGGTTCAAGTGGTAAAGGAAGTACTACTGAGTTAGTAGCTAGAATTCTTAGTAAAAACGGTTATAAGGTAGTTTATAATAAAAATGGTAGTAATGTTTTAAATGGACTTGCTAGTTTAATAATTAATAATACTAAAAAAGGCAAGCTAGATGCTGATGTACTTCTTATGGAAATGGATGAAAGATATATGGAAGGTACACTAAAGAATTTTGATTTAACTCATTTAGTAGTTACCAATATTACTAGAGACCAACCACCTAGAAATTTACATCCTGACTTTATTAAGGGTGTTATTTCTAAAAGTGTTAAAGATAAAGTGCATTTGATTATTAATGCAGATGATCCACTTGTAAAGTCACTTAGTATTAATCATAAAGGTAAACTTACTACTTACGGACTTGATAAAAATAATTATAGTGTTAAGACTAAGTTAAATAATATAGATGCTCAGTACTGTCCAATATGCCATAGTAAATTAAAGTATAAATTTTATCAATATGGACACATTGGGTGTTACAAGTGTCCAACAGGAGATTTTGAAAGAGGTAATGTTGACTTTTTAGCCCACAACATAAATGTTACTAAGGGTTATATCTATATAAATAAGAATAAAGTACATTTGCCTAGTAACTTTTTGTATTCAGTTTATTTTGTAACTGCAGCATATAGTTTATGTAGTACTCTTGGAATAAGTAATGAAGACATAATAAAAGTAACTAATGATGAAACATTTAAACCTAAAAGACTTAATGTGTTTAACTTTTTCGGTAGAAAGTGGCAAATGCTTGCTAGTAAGAACGAGAATAATTTAAGTTATAAACAGAGTTTAGATTTTATAGTTAACGAAAAAGGTATTAAAACAGTAGTACTTGGTTTTGATAATTCTAGTAGAAGATATTCTGAAAATGATTTAAGTTGGATATGGGATATTGATTTTGAAGAGTTAAACAATAAGACTATTGATAAAATAGTACTAGTAGGAAGATTTAAGTATGATATGCTTACAAGAATGTCTTATACAGGTATACCAAAGAGTAAAATTATTTTAATAGAAGATTTAGATACTGAATTAATACCTACTTTAAGAAAGAAAACTAAAGGATCTATTTATAGTTGTGTATGTTTTGATAAAGAAATTGAACTTAAAGCTATTTTAAAGAAAGAAGGTATTAGTAATGAGTAAGATTAAAGTATGTCATTTATATTATGATATAATGAATTTATATGGAGAGAATGCTAATATTAGAGCTATAGAAAAGATGTGTGAGTATCAAGGTATTACTTGTGAAGTTAGTTTAAAGACTATTAATGATAAAATAGATTTTAATAGTTATGATATATACTATATGGGTTCAGGAGATGAAAAGTCAGAACTATTAGTTTTAGAAGATTTAATTAAGTATAAGGATAAAATAAAAGCATCTATTGAAAGTGGGAAAACATTTATTATTACAGGTAATGCTAGTGAGTTATTTGGCTCATATATAGTGGATAATGGTGTTAAATATGATGCATTAGGTGTATTTAATTATAATAGTGTTCATGAAGCGTTTAGAATTGTAGGTAGTGTTACTTTTAGCACTAAGTTAATTAAGGAAAAGATAATTGGTTTTCAAAATAGATGTGGTATTATGAACGATATTGATAAACCTCTATTTAAAGTTATTAGTGGTACAGGTAGTTCTATTAATTCTAAAACTGAAGGAATACACTATAAAAACTTCTTTGCTACTTATGTATTTGGACCACTTCTTATTAGAAACCCCTACTTCACTAGTTATATTTTAAAAAATATTATGAAAGAAAAAAATCCTAAATATAAATTTAAGATTATCAGTAAGACTAATGAAGTTAAAGCATATAACAAGTATTTAGAGAATTTTAATATTGAAACCGAGACTGTCTAGCCTCGGTTTTTTAGTGAGTTATTTTATTCATTTGCGTACAAAAAAGAGACTTGCTATTTTAGCTCTGTCTCTATATTTTCTATACCAGTTATGTATTTTTCTATTTTGCCATTAGTTATTTTTATAAGTGTTAAGTCTTTAACTTTAAGTTCACTTGCCTTTGTAGCTTTAGTATTGTTTGTATCAGCAATTATGCTTTTGTTTAACTCGTCACTCAAGTCAACTACATAGAATGGTAAATGTTCTTCTTTACTCTTATAAGAACTTACTATTGACTGATAATACATATTGTTAGTGTTTTCAAAATTAGCAATAGCTACATAGTAACTATCATCTTTCTTATCAAATACACTACCTGCCATTATTTTTTCATAACTAATTACTGCATCTTCTACATTAGGTTTAGTATAACCTGTATCAAACCATCCTAGTTTAGTAGCGCCTAATGTAAGTAAATACATTATAATGAATGCTCCCGCTAGTATTAATATTATCTTACCTAACCCTTTTAATTCGCTTAAATCATTTGTTTTCTCTTTCATAATTTGTTACCTCAGAAATATAATACCATAAAACAAAGAAAAATGCTACTAAATCGTAGCATTTTTTCTAAAAAATGTGAAACCGTATATTTGACAAGACCTATTTGAATCAGTTATTATACAGTTATTTTGATAACTTATTGTCCCGTCACAATTAATATTAATTTTGCTTTCTTGGATGTCGTCTATAGAAATGTCTGACCTACTTACTCCACTTGAATTAGATTTAGAATAGTAAAATCTTCCATTACTTACAGCTAAACTAGTAACTTGCCCAAAGTCGTCTAATATAACATTATATTCTACATCTTCTCCTAAGTCAGCTTTTAATTTAGTACCAGAATGACAAAAGTTATTAACTTTAGTATCTTCTAATAAGAATGACTGTGTAGCAGTGTTATATATACCTAGTACGTTATCATAGAATATTTTCTTTTGACTTTTCTTATAACTTTCAGTTATATTTGGCACTACCAAAAGTAGTAAAAGTGATACAAGCGCAATTACTGCAATAACCTCAATTAGTGTAAATCCTTTCTTTTTCATTTTTATTCCTCCTTCAACTTCACAATGGTAGCCCCATCATTATATATATCTATTTCATATTTTTCTACTCTTTTATCTTTTCTTAAATATTCATGGACAGCTTTCTTTAAAACACCTGTTCCTTTACCATGCACAATTATTATACCATATTTTTTTAGTTTAATGTTATCATTTATGAATTCATTTACTTTTATTAACGCTGTTAATGCATCTAAGCCATGCAAATCTATTTTTTCATAATAGTAATAAAATGGATTATTTGTTCTTTCCATATATATTATGTACCTCTCTTACATCTGGTATACTAAATATCTCTCCCACTTTCTTTACAGATAAGCCTGCTGCTATTGTAGCAATTTTTAAGCATTTTTCTAAATCTAGATTTTCAGCTAAACCATAAACAAATGCCCCAAAATATATGTCTCCTACACCAGACTTGTCTATCTCTTTTACTTTAATAGCACCCATTACTTTGATTTTATCGTCTATTTTGTAAAGAGAGCCCTTTTCTCCAAGGGTAATTATCACTTTACTTTTATACATACTTTCTAATTTATTTAGTACACTTTTTAGTGTGTCAGGTTTATCGTAATTTATTCTTTCTCTTGCAAGAATTTCAGCAAATGTTTTATCACATATTATGTAGTCAGATAATTTACATAGTTTTGTAGTTTCTTCATTCACTACACTTGCAGATAGTACTTTTATTTTGTCTTTAAATTTATTACAAGCTATTGCTGCAACATTATAGTTTGTACCATCCATAAGAATTATATCAGGATTAATATTTAAGTCTACTTTTACATTTTCTTCTTTTGCTATAGAATTTAATACAGTTCTACTCGCATTATACTTGTTTACTACTATGTATGATATAGATGTTTCTTTGTCTGTTTTAATTAAATACTCACTATTTACTTCGTTATTATCTAACGCATCAATTATTAACTTAGATTTGTCGTCATTTCCAACTATTGAAGACAAGTAAGTAACATGTCCCCATTTACTAAGTAATATGCTACTAGTTAAAGCACATCCACCAGGACACACAATTTTTTCTTTTATAGTATTTTTAGTATTTTCTTTAATAAAACCATCTGTAAACATAACTGTGTCTACCCTAGACTCACCTATACATAGTACTTCCATATTATCCCTTCTATTCTCTATTAATATTTTATAATAAAAAAGTATATTTTGCAAGCAAAAAAACAATTTTTAAAGTTTTCACAATTTAACTAAATAGTAAAAAGAGGGTTATCACTTTTTCCCCTCTTATATATAGATATTTTTACTTAATTACGTAACTTTAATTATATCAAATATTTACTTCCAAACTTTTTTCTACTTCATTATATTTACTTTTTTCTATATTAATTAAACCGTTTAATTCAATTATTCTCTTTTTTATACCCTTTATTTCATTAATATCATTAGTTCTTTTCAAACTCTTATTTAATAGTTGTTTTTCCCTAACTAACTCACTTATTTTGTTATCAATATCTTTTACATTCATAACTACTACTCCCTATTTCTCTTATCTTCACCAATTAAACTAATTGGCACAGTTAGTTCTTTTATTCTTTCAATTATTCTTCTTGCTTTAATTTTATCTGTGCTTGAAGAAGTTTCACTAAGATGACTTTCTAATTCTTGAAGTGTAAAATTTGAAGTAAAGAATGTTATTTTTTTGTTATCCATTCTACTTTGTAATAAACTACCTAATACTTCATCTCTTGCCCAAGGGGTATTATTTTCTGCACCAATATCGTCTATTAAAAGCAAATCAGAGTTAAGGAGTTCGTTAAACATTTGCTCAAAACTTTCATTTTTATTATTAAATGAGTCTTTTAACTTTTTTAGAAGTGTTGGATAGTAAATACTTACTGAAGTGTATCCTTTTCTACTAAGCTCATTTAATACGGCATTTATTATATAACTTTTTCCACTACCAAAAGAACCACTTAAGTATATTCCTTTTTTATTAGGAAACTCCTTCATAAAACTTTTGATGTACTTTAAGAGCTCTACTCTAGCATTATCATCTACATAAATATCTTTCATTCTCGCATTCATTAAACTAGTTGGCATTTCATAAAATACAGTATTGCTTTTATATTTGTCATATTCTTTTTTAAACCTACATGGTGTGTAACTAAATATAAGTACCTCATCTTTTTTTGAAGGAAAGTTTACATACCCTTTTACTTCATTTTTGCAAAACTTCAAGCCCTTACAATTTTTACAGTTTTTAAGTTCACAAACAGTATGCTCTAGTTTGGTAGTATATTTCATTAATACGTCTTCACTTAAGTCTAACTTGTATGCAAGATTTGCAAAATCATTGTCTGTCATAGATAATTTAAAATTTTTTCTATTAATTGCTGCTAAATCTTTTTTACTTGAAACTAAATTTTCTACATTTCTCATACATACTCCTTTAAGAAACTTTCTATTTCTTCTTTTGCTTCATCATTTACTTCTTCTTTTTGTAAATTTTTATTAAACCAGTCTGGTGTTGTTTCTTCTTTCTTCACTTTAGGTGAGACTTTTGTTTCTTTAATTTTTTTTAATCTCTTATGTGCTTTTTCAGCGTATTCCATTGCTTCTTTTGCTGTTTCAATATTTGCTCTTTTCCACTCACCAGCAATTGTTTCAACATATGCTTTTACTAAACGATTATTTTGAGTTTTTAAAACATAATCAATTAAAACATTTACCACTGCTGGGTTAAGTTTTAGGTCAACTACAAGCATCTCAAGAATTTTCATATCTCTTTCAGTTGGTCTAACACCTTTATATTTGCTCTTTAAAAAGTCATAAGGTTTTAGTGTTTCAAATACTTTAATAATTCTTCCTTTTAAAGTATTATCTCCACTTGGGCTTCTCAAATGATCAGGTTGGCATTTAAATATTAAGCTAGGTAATCTGCCATCATTATTAAATTGATAGTATTTTCTTACATTTGTTTTTAATAGTTCTTTATCAATAAGACCTTTTTCGTTTAGACTAATTTTAACAAGATCCCCCATTGTAAGTGGGTCTAAATTATATAGAAAAGCTAAGTTTGTAATAAGTTCTTTAGAACTTTTCATAAGTGCTTTGTCATTTAAAAGATTTTTTGGAATTCCACTTAACATCGCATCAAAGTCAAACATCATTTCATATTCAAGTGGTCTTTTTTCTTTTTTGACAAGTTCTTTATCATAGTTAAGTTCAAAACTTGTATAATTTTTGCTTTTAAAAGTCATATCAAAAGCACTAGTAATGTCAGTGTAATTGCTTAAATTTACAGTAGGCAATTTAAAATAAGATTTAATTCTTAAATATTCTTCTTTACCAACATTATTATAAAGCACCATATTGAATATAGGATGGTTAAAGAACTCACTTACCGATAATGGACTATATAACTCATAAACATATGAATTAACATTTCCTTCTTTTACGTAAGTTTTCATTAAACCTACTCCTTCTAGTTTTATTCTTGCTTCTTTAATGTTTTCTAAAGTATCACCTAAATTAGTCATTAAGTGGTGATGTGTAAGTTCACTTGAGATATAATTGTTAGCTTTTAATTCATTATATAAAATGTTATATAAAGTAACACTAGTATTTCCTATTATAGGCATATAAAGCATATTTAAAACAAGTTTATCCATTTCACTTAGTAAACTCTTATTTATAACTTGATAAATGTCTGCTGGTAAAAGTGTTACTTTATTCATAAGCTATTCCTCCTATAAATCTATTTTATATTAAATGGGCAAATATTACAAGTGAAATTCTATAATATTTTTAACTTTATTTTTAAGTGTATTTTTATAAATACAAAAGAGAAAAATTTAATTGATTTTTAAATATTTCTCTTTAAATTAGTTATTCGTTTAACTCATTCAACATTTTTTGTTTTAATGTATCTATATCAGCAAAAAATAAATTAATACCTTCTTTTTTCATAGCCAACATAGAATTAAAGTTTTCCAATATTTTATCTTTTAAATTATCAGCTACTCTAACGGGAGCACCATTAATAGTATGTACATGATCGATATACTTTTCTAAAGTTGGAAATGCATTTTGTAGTAAAATAGCTGACTTTCTATTTGCAATTTGACCTATTAATATAGACTTACAACTTCCATACTTTTTAATTTTTTTATCAATTATGGGCTGATATTTTTGTACTTTGCTACTTAGTGGTATAAACCATAAAATATCATTATCGCGAATAGTAAAATATGTTGGTCTTGTTTTACAATTCTCATGATTTATCATTAGCCCTTCATCATTCACAACATCAAAAAACTTGTCTTTAATATGGTAAATATAGCCGGTTTGTACTTTCATATTATCGCCTCCTAAAAGTATTTTATCACAATGAAAAAGAAAACTCCATCAAAATGTAGGAGTTTTCAAACATTTTCAACCGAGATCACTTATAACTCGCACCACTCGGAAGCGACTAACATTTCGCGATTGGACTCATTTATAACCCGCGCCATCCATAAGCGGCAAACATTTACACACTTTCTCAGTGCATTATAAGTATACTATATTTTTAAGAAAATGTCAAATAGCATACACTTATATTTTATTCAGAAATTATTTTTTTATTACAGTTAATTGCCTATAAACTATTCACTTTTTAAAGCAGCTTGTGCCACCGTCTTTATAGGGGATAGATTTCTACTACCAACTTTCAATAGTATATACCGCAATCAATAAAGGTAATAGATTAAATCCCAATCATTATAAAAATATTATTTAAAAGTTTTGATACCTTACTCGTTAATACATGATGATTATAATTATACCATCATTATTTTAAAGATACAATTTGATTAGTTCAAACTACTTTGTTCTAGGCGTTAATTCATTTTTTATATTTTCATATTCTTTTTCAGAAGGATCGTCATCTATCATTAGACAGATATCACCATATGTTAATTCCATTCCTTTGCTAATAGACATTTTTACCAATTCGATGATTGCTCTATCTCTAATTTCTCTTTCTAATTTTTGATCAACATCTGGAACCATTGGTATTACTTCAGCTAGAAAATTATTGTTCATTTTATTTGTAACTTTATTTATATATTCATCATATCTTTTACTCATATTATTGTCCTCCTCATCAAATACATTATACCATATTTTTATAAATTAATAAATATAAAATTTAAAAGGACTAGATTTTTCTCTTGCCTCAATCATTTGTGATTAATAGTTTTAGTTTCTAACACATTATAGTTAAAATAATTTTTATTTAAAACTGTAAATTAATTTAATAATTGCATCTATTTCTTCTAACCCTAATATTTCATATACTTTCTTTCTTCTATGACCTGATAACAATTCATATCTATCATTCTCTTTTCTTCTTACTACAATAGGTACTAATAATCCATTTAATTTTATACTTTCTACTAAATCATTTAATTCATCGCCTAACTCTACTTTATATGGATGATTCTTAAAATCATCTATTTCACTAATTTTAATTTTTATTATTTCATTCATTACTATCTTCCTTTACTTTATAATTTATCTTCCATTCAAAATATTCTTCATAATTAATTATCATTTTTTGTTTTTTATCTCTCATATTATTCCATTCGTCAAAGAATAAATTAATTGTTTCATCATTTGTTCCTAAATCAATTCTAATTTTAGGAAACATTTCTTCTAACCATAAAAGAAAATACAAAATATCTGATACACATTTAAATTCATATTGTTTAATTAAATTATCATTTACTAAAAGTATCTTAGATAATTCCTGTAATCTAGATTTACTTGGATTTCTATCTCCTTTTTCATATCTAGTTAAAGTTCTTCTTTTGTTTTCTCCAGTTATTCCTAAATCATCTGAAATATTATCTTGAGTTAAATGTCTAAATATCCTTACAAATTTAATTCTTGTTCCTTGTGATAAATCATAAAGTTCAGGCCTTAAATATATTCGATTTCGCACTCTCTCACCTCCTTTTTTCCTGTCGCAAAAAAGTATAAAAAAAGCTAAGGATATGCGACATTAATCAATATCTTAGTCTAATTTTCAAATTTTATATTAATTTTATATAAAAATTAATTAAATATAAATTTATATCAAAAACAAAAAAATCCTAGATTTTTCTAGGATTTTTGGTTATAAATTTTAATTAATTATTTATCCCCGTTATTGATTGCGGCTTGCGCAGCACTAAGCCTTGCTATTGGAACACGGTAAGGGCTGCAAGATACGTAATCTAGTCCTACATTATGACAGAACTCTACGCTTGATGGATCTCCTCCATGCTCTCCACATATTCCTAAATGTATGTTAGGATTTGCTTCCCTTCCTAAAGTACTAGCCATTTTAACAAGTTTTCCAACACCTTTTTGGTCTAGTTTAGCAAATGGATCATTCTCATATATCTTTTTATCATAATAGTCAGTTAAGAATTTACCTGCGTCATCTCTTGAAAAACCAAATGTCATTTGAGTTAAATCGTTAGTACCAAAACTGAAGAAGTCAGCTTCTTTTGCTATTTCATCTGCAGTTAAAGCAGCACGTGGAATTTCTATCATTGTACCAACATGATAAGTCATATCTATTTCTTCATTCTTAATAATCTCATCAGCTGTTTTAGTTACTATATTTTTAACATATTTTAATTCTTTAACTTCACCAACTAAAGGTATCATTATTTCAGGAGTTACCATTTTACCAGTTCTCTTACTAACTTCAATTGCAGCTTTTATAACAGCTTCAGTTTGCATTTCTGCTATTTCAGGGAAAGTAACAGCAAGACGACAACCACGATGTCCCATCATTGGGTTAAATTCATGAAGTGAAGCAATAATATTTTTAACTTGTTCAACACTCTTTCCTTGAGTATCAGCAAGTAATTTAATGTCTTCTTCTGTAGTAGGCACAAATTCATGTAGTGGTGGGTCTAAGTATCTTATTGTTACACTATATTCTTCCATTGCTTCATAAAGTGCTTCAAAGTCTTTTTGTTGCATTGGTTCAATTTTAGCTAAAGCAGCCTTTCTTTCTTCCACGGTATCAGATACTATCATTTCTCTAATTGCAGCTATTCTATCTTTTTCAAAGAACATGTGTTCAGTTCGGCATAGTCCTATACCTTCTGCACCAAGTTCTCTTGCTTTTAATGCATCTTTTGGTGTATCAGCATTAGTTCTAACACCAAGACGTCTATATTTATCAGCCCAAGCCATGATACGACCAAACTCTCCAGTGATAGTTGCATCTACCTTATTAATAAGTCCCTTATAAATTTTACCAGTTGAACCATCTATAGAAATTTCATCTCCTTCATGAAAAGTATAACCACCTAATGTGAAGACTTTGTTTTCTTCATCCATCACAATACTAGAGCATCCACTTACACAGCATGAACCCATTCCACGAGCAACTACAGCAGCATGAGAAGTCATTCCACCTCGTACTGTTAAAATTCCTTCACTTGATTTCATTCCTTCTATATCTTCAGGAGATGTTTCTAGTCTTACAAGCACTACTTTTTCTCCACTTTCATGCATTTTTTTAGCGTCCCCTGCAGTAAATACAACTTTTCCACTAGCGGCCCCAGGAGATGCAGCTAACCCTTTTCCTATTTCAGTAGCATTCTTTAACTCAGCTGGGTCAAATGTTGGGTGAAGTAATGTATCTAAGTTTCTTGGGTCTATCATTAAAACAGCTTCTTTGTCTGTAATTTTTCCTTCATCTACTAAATCACACGCGATTTTTAATGCAGCCTTAGCAGTTCTTTTACCATTTCTAGTTTGTAACATATATAAATGTTTATCTTCTATAGTAAACTCCATATCTTGCATATCATGATAATGATTTTCTAGTTTTTCACAAATACCAACAAATTCTTCGTATACTATAGGCATCACATCTTTTAAGTGACTAATAGGTTCAGGTGTACGAACTCCTGCTACTACGTCTTCTCCTTGAGCATTCATTAAGAATTCTCCCATTAAATGTTTTTCTCCAGTTGCTGGGTCTCTTGTAAATGCAACACCAGTCCCTGATGTTTCACCCATATTACCAAATGCCATCATTTGAACATTTACAGCTGTTCCCCAAGAATATGGTATATCATTATCTCTTCTATAAACGTTTGCTCTTGGGTTATCCCAACTACGGAATACTGCCTTTACTGCACCCATTAATTGCTCAACTGGGTCTGTTGGGAAGTCACTTCCTACTTTGCTTTTATATTCAGCTTTAAACATATTAGCAAGTTCTTTTAAATCTTCACTAGTTAACTCAGTATCTAGTTTAACACCTTTACTTTCTTTCATTTTATCTATTAACACTTCAAAGTATTTCTTTCCAACTTCCATTACAACATCAGAATACATTTGAATAAATCTTCTATAAGAGTCCCATGCCCATCTAGCGTTTCCACTTTTTTCTGCTAAAGTTTCTACAACACTTTCATTTAATCCTAAATTTAGTATTGTGTCCATCATACCAGGCATGCTTGCTCTTGCACCACTTCTAACACTAACTAAAAGTGGGTTTGTTGTACTACCAAAACTTTTTCCAGTAATACTTTCCATCTTTTTAATGTTTTCTAGTATTTCACTTTCTATTTCTTTACTGATAACTTCTCCATCTTCATAATATTTTGTACAAGCTTCAGTTGTTATAGTAAAACCTTGTGGAACAGGTAAACCAAGTTTAGTCATTTCTGCTAAGTTAGCTCCTTTTCCTCCAAGTAAATTTTTCATATCTTTATTTCCTTCACTAAATAAATAAACATATTTCATAAGTTAATTCCATCCTTTCATTTTTCTAACTTTAGTTAAATAGCATTTGCCACATAAACTTTCATATTCTACGTCTCCATCAATTGCAACTTGGTCTCCATCCAAAGTAAACTCCCCATTTACTATTCTTGCATTAAATCTAGCTTTTCTACCACATCTACATATTGTATACAACTCTTCTATCTCATCAGCAAGTTCAAATAGTCTTTTACTTCCTGGAAATAGATTAGTTCTAAAGTCACACCTTAAACCAAAACATATAACAGGTATATTGGTAAGTTTACTAAATACAAATAACTCTTCAACTTGATTTTCACTTAAGAACTGTGCTTCATCAACTAGTACACAGCTAGTGTTACCAACTAGTAAGCTTAGGTATCCTTTTAAGTTTTCTTCTGGACTTACTAAATGATCAACTTTTCTTTCTACACCAATTCTACTTGATACGCTATCATTTGCTTTAGTATCAATGCTAGGTTTAATTAAAACCACTTTCATTCCTCTTTCTTCATAATTATGTGCAACTTGTAGTAAACTTGTTGTTTTCCCGCAGTTCATCGCACCATATCTAAAATACAATTTACTCATTATAACCTCCCTCTTGGATGACTTTTAAAATATACATCCTTTAACCTCTCACTTGTAACATGAGTATACACTTCTGTTGTATTGATATTCTTATGTCCAAGAAGTTCTTGTACACTTCTTAAATCACATCCATTATCAAGTAAATGTGTTGCAAAAGTATGTCTTAAAGTATGTGGACTAACTTTTACTTTAATAGAGGTTTCCTTTATAATATTATCTATTATCTTTGCTATACCTCTAGTAGTTATATTATCACCATTTTTATTAAGTAACAAGTAGACATTTTGTTTACCACCTAATAGTTCTTTTCTTAAACCATTTATATAAATGTCAAGTAATTCGCATGCATAGTCTCCATAAAAAACAGTTCTCTCATAGCTTCCTTTTCCTAATATCCTAATACTTTTATTATCATAATCAATATCACTTAATTTAATACTAACAAGTTCACTAACTCTAGTACCTGTTGCATATAATAACTCAATTATAAGGTTATTTCTTACCCCAAACTTTCCTTCTTTACTTACATTAATCATACTTTCTAACTCATTATAAGGAATAAACTTTGGTAAAGACTTTTCTTTTTTAGGATATTTTATATTTGATGCTGGGTTAATAGTAATAACATCGTTTTCCTTTAAAAATTTATAAAAGCTTTTTAAAGTACTAATCTTCCTACTTACTGTTTTATTTTTGTCTTCTTTAACAAATAAATAATTTAAATACTTTTTAATATCTTCCTTAGTAACACTAGTTAAATCTTTTTTTACGTACTCACTAAACTCCCTTAAGTCTATGCTATAACTCTTTATGGTTAAATCGCTATAGTTTTTATATTCTTTCAAATATCTTAAAAAGTTATCAATTACTAACATTAGTTACTACTTTCCCATTTTCATATTTAACACATATAATTAAGTTATTCATTGACTCATTATTTTTAGGATTAGTCACATAGAAACCAGAATTATCATCTGATTTAACATATCCTAGTTTTAGTAAAGTACCAACTGTTACATCTAAGCATTCATTTGTTAAGTTATCAATATTATCTGTTCCATACTTATAAGCACCTGATAAAATTTCCGTCACTTTTGCATTATACATCTTTTCTTTGCTTTTCGTATCCATGTCTGCTAGTTTTGGGACTACTAGTAAAACCAAAGCTGCAATTAAAGCAATAACTGCAATTACTTCAACTAAAGTAAAACCTTTATTTTTCATATTTCCACCTACTTTACATACTTAATTTTACTATAGAGAAAAATTGATGTCAACACAAATATCCATATCACGCTTATTTTCTCCTAGCTACAACCAAATTTTAACATAAGTATATATGTTTGTCAACTCTTTGTTTGATGTTTTTCTAAATTTATTTTACTTTGCATTACATAAAATTTTCAAAAAATACTTGTATTTATATAGTGTTTTATTGTATAATAATTATTAGAATAGAGAGGGCTATATATGAAAGAATTTAATTTTGAAAAATTACCTATTGTTGAAATAGCAAATGAAATTATAATAGACGCAGTTAATAAGGGCGCAAGTGATATTCACTTTGACCCATCTAAAGACTCTTTGAAAATTCGTTTTAGAATTGATGGTATATTAAGTGATTACAGTATAGTCCCTAGTAAATATAAAAGAAATATGATAAGTCGTATCAAAATGATAGCCGGTATGAATATAATGGAAACGCGTCTTCCTCAAGATGGTGCGATTAAGAGTAAAATTGGAGATAGACTACTTGATTTGCGTGTAAGTACACTACCTACAAATAATGCAGAAAAAATAGTTATAAGAATTCTAGACTACTCTATGAGTTTAGCTGGACTTGATAACTTAGGCTTTAGTAAAGACGCGATGGAAAAGATTAATAAATTAATTAGAATACCTAATGGAATTATCTTAGTTACTGGTGCTACTGGAACTGGTAAAAGTACTACTTTGTACTCTATTCTTCAAAAGCTTAATACTGAAGAAGTTAACATCATAACAGTTGAAGACCCAGTTGAAATGGATATTGCTGGTATTAACCAAGTTCAAACTCAAACTGAAATTGGTCTTACATTTGCTACTATTTTAAGAAGTATTTTAAGACAAGACCCTAATATAATAATGATCGGAGAAATTCGTGATGATGAAACAGCTAGAATTGCCGTACGTGCTTCAATTACTGGACACTTAGTTCTTAGTACACTACACACTAATAACTCACTTAATACTATTGAAAGACTTACTGATATGGATGTAGAAAGATACTTACTTGGTAGCTCACTTGAAGGAATAATAAGTCAAAGACTTGCTAGAAAATTATGTCCTAACTGTATGATTAAAAGACAAACTACAGAATATGAAAAACAAGTATTTAAAACAGTTATAGGAAAAGATATAAATGAAATGTATGTTGCAAATAAAGAAGGCTGTCCTAGATGTAACCATGGTTATAGAGGAAGACTTGCAATACTAGAAGTACTAGTAATGAATGAAAAAATAAAAGACGCAATTACTAATAATGCTCCTAAACACGTTCTAAGAGATTTAGTTTATACTGGAGAAGTTGTTACACTATTACAAGATGGGTTAAACAAAGTTGTTGAAGGAGAAACATCATTTGAAGAAATACTAAAGATAGTTGACTTAGAAAATGATATGACAGCTTACAAAGACGATAACTTAGTTGCAAACCTAAAGATGGCACAAAAAGCCCACAGTATAAAAGAAACACCACAGCAGCAACCTACTCCACAAGTAACACAGCAAGTACAACAAATAAATAATCAAATACAAAGCAATGTAGAAACAGTAGAGTTTTAGTTCTACTGTTTTAATTTAGTATACCATAAAAAATACTTCAGCCTTTTTTGCTAAAGTATTTCATTTTTTGTTGACTTTTTTACTCATATATCTTATTATATAAACTATCATTTAACTCTTAGATTACTTATTAGTAATTATATTAGTAAATTAATCGTTAGACACAGTTAAGTTAATGGGGTCATTAGCACCCACTTGTACTTTCTTCTATTGTGTATGGTGCGTTTGCCGAGCCATCTCCTCCACTTGTCTTGATACAAGATTTGAGAGAAACTGCCGGACGAACACCAAGAGCGGTGTAGTTGACGTTGTTGTAGTTCAAGCGGCCAGGGTAGGACGAACCGTACACGCGAAACACGTAAGCGTGGCCGCTACTCCAATAGTAAGGAGACAACAGCCACCACCTGGTGTCACCTGTTGAGCTACCCTTTGCACTATTATAATAATACCATGTTGGTGCGTTTGTTCCCGCTAGTCCACCTGCAAAACTTACTTCGTCTGCTGTCATTAATGCTATTGGGTATGTTAGTTTCCCGTTTCCTGTACTTGTGTCTACTGTGAATTTATCGTTAGTGTCTGTACAGTCATATGTTGGTGTTTTATTTGTTATTAATCGTGTATATCCACCATAGTAGAATGTTGTACCTCCAGTGTTATATCCACCTGCTGGGTTACTTCTATCATTGCAATATACTGCTGTTGTACTTAAGTATTTTGTATAGTTAGTTTTTAGATTATTTTCATACCATGTATCTATTATTCCTTTTATTGTACTATTATTTGTATTTGTTCTATTATTTACTAATGAACCGCTTGTTCCATACATATATCCTACATACATTGGGTTATTATATGTTGTATTAAATGCTGTACTTGTGTTTATAACCGCATCTGTTGCTGTAGTACTTGTTCCATGGTATAGTAGTCTTACTCCACCATCTGAGTTTGTTCTTATTATTCTCCAGTATAAGTCTTGATTAGTTGCATTCTTTCCAAACTTTACCCAATTATCTGTTGCATTCCCTGCAAAATAATATACTGTTGTTCCATTCTCTGTTCCTGTATATAATGTGTTTGTATTGTCATTTGTTAAAACTTTACTAAAGTCTGTTCTTGTTAATACTGTTGATTTATCAGCAAGCAGTTTAGCATATAATGTTTGTGTAGAAGACTTGAATGTTATACTACAACTTTTTGCACTTGTTACATTACTTATTGTATATGTACTTCCTGATAGTGTTCCGCCACATGTGTTTGTTTCAAGTTCTAGTTTATATCCACTGTTAGGTGTTACAGTAAAACTTGCACTTCCATTATATCCTACAGTTATATTTGATGGACTTACTGTACCATTTGTTGCTGTTAAACTAACACTGTATCCATCTCCAAAATCAATTGTACAATAGTCTGGTGTATGTATATTCTTTAATTTTATTGAAAAATCTGTATTGTCCCATGTTGCTGTTGTTCCGTTTTTACATGTTACTTTATCTACTACATTTGTTTTAAGTAAATCTGCATAATTTTTATCTGTTGCTTGTCCATTTAATGTATAAGCAACTAAATTTATATCACTTGCTGGACTTATGATGTATGGGTCACTCACTGTTCCACTTCCTGTTACTTGTACTCCAGTTTGTAAGTATATTGTTGGTTTTAGTCCACTTGTATTACTTGGGTTTGTTATCCCACTTGATGTTACTTCTTTTATTCCGCTAGAACTATTTATGTAATATTTTTCTGTAGTTGCTAAGTATGAGTTTACTCCACCTATTTGATTATATTCATAGTCTGTTAGTAAGCCAATATTGTTGTAAGTGCTTTCTACACAAGTATTAGTAAAACAATTAAATTTATTTGTTTGTTGTACTAATACTTCTTTATCTTCTAATGTGTTATAGAAACTTGTTAAGTCTGTTGTTAGTGTTGAAGTACTAGTACTACTTGTACTTTGACTTATTAGTTTTGGTAGTGTTTGATCTTCTATTTGATAACTTCCTATTATTCTCCATAAGTTCTTTGTTTTGTCATTGTCTTCTGGGTATTGTACATAGTTTTTAATGTTCTCTCCACCATACAAGCAAGTGTTAGAATTACTTGTTAAACAACTTGTATCACTTTCTATTATATCTACTAGTCTATTTCCTATGTTTGTTGCAACTTCTGTGTATGGTCCACTTACTGATACATATCCATCAGTTAGTTCTATATTTGCATATGAGTTAAATGAGTATCCACCATATACTTGAAAGTTTACTGTAGATGGTGTTGAGATATTTGTGTTATCTATTACTACTCTTATCTTTTTTGAATAAGTGTTACTGTCTATTCCTTTTATTACTCCTTGTGTGTTCCATGGTGTTCTATCTGAGTACTCTACTTTAGCGTTTGTGCTAGTTTTATATGCTAAAGTATATTTACTATCTATTTCATTTACACTTGTTAAAGTAATATTTAAATATACTTTAGTACTAGCTGGTACTGTTACTGAACTTCCATTAATTGTAGACTTATTACTTCCGTCTTCTTGTATATCTATACTATAGTTTAACTTACTTATTAATAATTCACTACTTCTATATTTATCTGTACTAAATATAAATGCTCCATAAGATAAACCTATTACTAAACAAGTCATTAATAGTACTCCATATATCATTCCTTTTTTATTCTTCATATACTTTATTCCTCCTCAAAAAACTTTTCTATTGGTACATTTAGTACTTTACTTATCATATATAAGTTATATATACTTATTCCCATGTTGTTGTTCTCGCTTTCTAAAGCACCTATAAGAGGTGTCTTTGCACCTATCTTTTCAGCTAAGTCTTTCTGAGTAAGTTTTTCTTTGTTGTACGCATTATATATAAGCCTATACTTTTTTACGTTTCTTCCAACAATTTTCTTTAATTCTTCATTTGTCATACCTTACCTCTTTTCTTACACACGAAAAAATGGGTAGAATTATTCTATCCATTTAATTGCACATGAAAACTATAGTTATTTACGCTAGTTAAATAACCCCCCCCCATACTAGGTTTTAAAGTGTATTTTGTTTTCATGTGTATCTCTCCTTTGTTTTTTAAAACTTGAGAATTTTTGTTACTCTCACTATTACAAGATAATGTTATCATTTTTTAGTAGGTATTGTCAATATAAAAAGTGAGATTTTACTCACTTTTTGTTGTTTCTAAACTACTTACAAAATTATCGTATACTTTTTTTAGTTCTGTATCTTTTATTTCCATTCCAGCTTCTTTTCTCATTATTACTAAAGTCTTTTGGTAATAATTAGTATCTTTGTTTTTTTCTTGAGATACAACTTTAGTTATTACTCTATCTTTTATGTCAGAAACACTTTCTTTTTCTTTTGTTTCTGTTCTTAATATAATATGGTAACCATAAGATGTTTCTACTAAGCTTGTAGTATATTTATTATCTTTTAGTTTTTTAGCAGCTTTTACAAAATTTTCTTCTAAACTAGAGTCAAACTCTACTGTAAAGTTTTCTGTTGTTATATCATCTTTGTATTTAGTTTTAACATCTTCCCAAGAACTTCCACCTTTAAGTGCTTTTAGTATTTTTTCTGCAGTAGCTTTAGCTTCATCTTTTGTAACACTAGAAGAAGTTTTAACTAGTATGTGTTCCACTTTAAATGGGGCAAAATAGTTTTCTTTGTAATATTCTTTAATATCTTCGTCTGTTACTTTTGCTTTTAAGTATTCTTCTACTAAAAGGTTTCTTTTATACTCTAATTTTAAGTATTCTACAAAGTCTTCTTCTGAGTCAAAGTTATTTTGTTTTAAAAATTGTTCTTTTGTTATTCCATAATAGCTTTTATATGTTGAATAGTAATTTTCTTTTGATTTATTGATTTCTTCTAAATCACTTTCTGTTAATTCGTACTTCTTATCAAGTATTAATTTATCTACTTGTTGTACTATTTCACTAGCACCATATTTTAGTTTTAATCCACTGTAAAGTGAGTCTGCTGTTATAGTTTGATCTTTAACAGTAATTGATACTTCTTCTCCATTTTCTAACTTAGCAATTCTCTTAGGCCAGAAAATATACATTACTAGTACACCTACTACTAAACCTATAATTATTCCTTTTCCATTTGTTTTAAAAAATTCTTTCATGTTTACCCTCCATAATCATTTTACTATACATTTACTTTATTTTCAATTGTTTTTGTGTTTTTTTCATTTAATGCATTTCTTACAGGCGAATAACTTACTCGGTGATATTTGCATGGGCCATAAGTCTGTAGTGCTTCTAAATGTTTTTTAGTACCATATCCTTTATTATTTTTTAAGTCATACATTGGATACTCTTTGTCCATCTCATCTAGCATATGGTCTCTTGTTACTTTAGCAATTATACTAGCAGCTGCAATTGACTCACTTTTAGCGTCCCCTTTTATTATTGAAGTTGACGGGATATTTAATTCGAGTTTCATAGCGTCTATTAATATATGTTCAGGAGTGATATTCAGATTTTCTATTGCTTCTTTCATAGCTATTTTTGTTGCTTCATATATGTTTATTTCATCTATTACTTTCTCACTTACTATGCCAAGCCCTATAGCTAAAGCATTTTCTTTTATAATTTTGTACATTTCTTCTCTTTTCTTTTCACTTAGCTTTTTACTGTCTTTGATGTCTTTATGGTAAAAGTTTACAGGAAGAATACAAGCACATGCGACTACTGGACCGATTAAAGGCCCACGTCCTACTTCGTCTACACCAGCGACTAGTGTAACGCCTTCTTTATATAGATTATTTTCGTACTCTAGCACTAGTAATCACCTCTTTCATTTTATTATAAATTGTATCTGTGTCAAGTCCTAAGTACTCTAGTAATTCTTCTCTAGTTCCTTCGTTTACAAACTCATCTTTTATAGCATAAGTAATTATTTCTTTATCAGTTATACTACTTAAGTAACTCCCGAGACTACCTATTTGCATACTTTCTTCATATACAAATATAGGCTTATTTTTCTTAGTTATTTCATTAAACATTTGAAAGTCTATTGGTTTTAAGAATCTAGCGTTTACTAAAGAAACGTTGTACCCATCACTTTTTAGTTTATCAATAACACTAATACTTTCATTTACAAAGTCTCCATAAGTTATAAGTGTAGCATCTAACCCATCAGTTATTTTTTCCCAAGAACCTACTTGTATACTAGTTATTTTTTCTTCTTTATACTCTATTCTTTTTTTAGAGTATCTTATTACAAATGGACTATTAGTTTTAATAGCAGTATTAAGTAAATTCGCACTTTCAACTGAGTCTTTTGGTACACTTATAATAAGATTAGGGATAGGAAGTAAGAATGTTACATCAAACACTCCTTGATGTGTTGACCCATCAGGTCCTACTAAACCACATCTGTCTACTCCAATTATTACGTGAGAGTTCATTCTAGCAATATCGTGTAATACTTCGTCGTATCCTCTTTGTAAGAAACTTGAGTATATACTTACAAAAGGAATTATCTTATTTAAACTCATTGCATTAGCAAGTACTAAAGCGTGTTCTTCAGCTATACCGACATCTATAAAGTTTTTAGGAAACATACTTTTAAATTTAGTTAATTTACTTCCACTTTCCATTGCTGGAGTTATTACAACAATATTCTTTTTCATAAGTCTAATTAAGTTATTTGATATTACTTCACTCCATGTTGGGTTAGTGTCACTAGAGAGTATTACACCAGTTTCTTTATTGAAAGGTCCTACTCCATGCCATTTACCAGTTGTATCTTTTTCTGAATAAATATACCCTTTTCCTTTTTCAGTTATAACGTGAAGCAAAACAGAATGTGTGCTTTCTTTAGCTCTTTTTAAGTACATTTCTAATTCGTTAAAATCATGTCCATTAATTGGCCCATAGTAGTCTAACCCAAGTTCTTCAAATATAAAACCTTCTTTTAAGTAAAGTTTTTTAATACTTAGTTTAACATTTTTAATGATTCTAACTAGTGGTTTACCTATTAATGGAATTTTATTTAACACTCCTTTAGTTTTATCTTTAGTGCTTTCATAATGTTTGTTACTTCTTATATTATCTAAGTGGTTATGTAGTGCACCTACGTTTTTATTTATACTCATTTCATTATCATTTAAGATTATTATATATTTTGTTTTAACTTCACCTATATGGTTTAGTGCTTCATAACATAGTCCATTTGAAATAGATGCGTCTCCTATAACGCTAATTACGTTATATTTTTCTTTATTCATATCTCTTGATAAAGCAAGCCCTAGCCCTGCACTTAAACTTGTACCAGAGTGTCCTGCTTCATAAGAGTCTCCTTCAGATATTTTTTGAAAGCCACTTAAGCCATTAAATTTTCTTAATGTGTCAAACTTTAGAGCACGTCCAGAAAGTATCTTGTGTACATAACTTTGGTGAGAAACATCAAATATAAGCTTATCTTTATTAAAATTAAACACTTTATGTAACATAATAGTAAGTTCTACTACACCTAAATTACTTGATAAATGTCCACCTGTTTTAGATATGTTACTAATTAAAAACTCTCTTATATCACTCGCTAAAAGAGTTAACTCTCTTTCATTCATTTTCTTTAAAAATTTATCATTCTTTATTTCTTTTATATTCATAATACACCTGCCTAATCATTATAGTTTATTTTATAATATAAGTCAAATAAAAGAACACCACTTAGGTGTTTACTCTTTTATATCTTCTAATTTAACACTAACTAATTTACTTACTCCACTTTCTTGCATTGTAATACCATATAGTAAGTCTAAGAATTCCATAGTTTTCTTTTTGTGTGTTATTACAAGAAGTTGTGTTTTTCCTTTATAATGTTTTATGTATTCTCCAAACTTTTCAACGTTGATTTCATCAAGCGCACTTTCTACTTCGTCTAGTATAACAAATGGAACATCTTTTAAGTTCATTATTGCAAACAACAAGCTTATTGCAGTTAAAGTTTTTTCTCCACCACTTAAAAGACTAAGGCTTCCTGGACGTTTTCCAGGTGGGTTTGCAATTATATCTATACCAGTTTCAAGCACGTTAGTTGGATCTGTCATAACAAGATATGCATTTCCTCCACCAAATAAGTCTTTAAATACTTTAGTAAATTCAGTGTTCACTTTCTTAAATGTAGTTGCAAACTTATCTATCATTATATCATCCATATTATTAATTATCTCTAGTAAGTTCTTCTCACTACTTTCTAAGTCACTTTTTTGAGTAGTCAAAAATTCAAATCTCTTACTAACTCTATCGTACTCGTCTATACTTGCTAAGTTTACTTCTCCCAAAGTTTTAAGAATTCTCTTTATCTCATTTATTTCATTTCTAGCTACTTCTATGTCTATATCTAGTTCAAAGTCATTTCTTGCTTTTTCATAAGTTATACCATATTCTTCATTTAATCTATTTAATAAGTTATCTAATAACACTGATAATTTAGCTTCTTTTACACTTAAACTATTTAATAAGTCAGTACTTTCTTTTGTTTTAGCTTCATATTTTTTAACAGTACTCTCTTTTAATTCCAACTCACTTATTAGCTCTTTTCTTTTAGTTATTTTACTATTTATGGTTTCTTCTAAAGCCTTTTTAAGTGACTCTACTTCATAGTATTCTTTTAATATAGTATCTAACTCTGTATTAGAGTTTTTTTTATCAATTCCATTTAATTCTAGAGTTATACTTTCTAACTTTGTAGTTAACTCATTTATTTTATTAGTTGTAGTACTCTGTTTTTCACTTGCATTTAGTACATTCAAGTTTGCTTTGTAAATCATATCTGCTAAATTAGTAATATTTTCATTTATTTCTTTTAGCTTTAATTCGTTAGTTTCTATATCCTTTATAGTAATACTCAAATTCTTAGTTACTGTATCTAACTCAGTTTTATCTAAAAATCCACTAGAACTCTTTGATTTACTTCCACCAGTAAGTGAGCCCCCCACGTGAATTATTTCTCCGTCAAGTGAAACTACTCTGTATCTAGAAGATATTTTTTTACTAATACCAAGAGCATTTGTTACATTATCAGCGACTATTATATTACCTAGTTGATTCATTATGATGTTATAAAACTCACTTTCATACTCAACTAAATCACTTGCTAAACTAACGTAGCCTTCCGTACGTTTTACTATATTTAATACACTAGGTTCAATACTTTTAGGCTTAATTAGATTTAAAGGAAAGAATGTAACTCTACCTTTGTTGTTTCTTTTTAAATATTCAATAGCCATTTTTGCATCGTTATCATTTTCTGTAATTACATAATTTACAGCACCACCCAAGCTTACATCTATTGCATCATAATATTCACTTTTAATATTGATTACACTTCCAATAGTGCCTTTTATTCCTTTTAAAGATGGATTTGATACTACACTTTTTACTCCATATGGAACTTTAGTCATATTGTCAATGTTATATTCTAGTATATCTTTTTTATTAGTTAATTCATATTTTCTTTTAGTAAGTTTTGAAATATCTTCGCTTACACTTGATTCGTCTACTTTAGATTTCTTGTAATCATTATTTAATTCATTTAATCTATTAGTAGACACTTCTAGTTGTCTATTATCTTCTTCTAAAGCTACTCTTAATTTAGATAGTTCACTTGTTAAACTTAGTTTTTCTTCTTCTAAATGTGTTACCCTTAATTTTACTTCATCACTATTTTTATCGTATTTATCTCTTTCTTTTAATAGTTCTTTTTTAGAGTTAAGACTTGTTAATTCTTCTGTTCTAGAAAGGAGTGTCTTTTGTAAATCAGATATTTCATTATCTAAGCTTGTTCTTTCTAATTTTAACTGTTCAATCAATGTTTTCTCTTCAGTGTCTTTTGTCATTTCACTAGCAAGACTTAATTCTAAAGACGCTTTTTCTTCTTTAGTTGTTGTGTATTCTTCATTATATTTTGCTATGTCTGTAGCTAAAACACTAACTTCTATACTTTCTAGTCTAGCTTTCTTTTCTTTATAAATACTTGCTTTTTCTGCTTGTTCTTTTAAGGGTTCAACTTGGATAGACAACTCATCTATAATCATGTTAACTCTCTCAATATTTTCATTGGTTTTAGCTAGTTTTCTTAATGTTTCTTCTTTTCTTTTTTTATATTTTAAAACTCCTGCAGCTTCTTCAATTACAGTTCTCTTTTCAATTGGATTACCACCTAGTATTTCACTTATTTTTCCTTGTGGAATAATACTCAAGCTCTCTTTAGAACTAAATGAGTCCAAAAATAAGTCAGTTATGTCTTTTAGTCTTACTTTTTCTTTATTTATAAAGTACTCATTTTCTCCAGTTTTATATAATACACGCTTAATCTCTATTTCTGTGTAGTCTAGTGGTAAACTTTTATCAGTGTTATCTAGTACTATTTCTACTTTAGCACTTCTACTTGCTTCACGAGAGTTTGAACCATTAAATATTACATCACTCATATTATTAGAACCACGCAGTGTTTTAACAGATTGTTCTCCCATTACCCATTTTAAAGCATCAACTATGTTACTTTTACCACTCCCATTAGGGCCTACTATACCTGTAAAGTTTCTATTGAGTTCTAAGTTCACGTTATCAGCAAAACTTTTAAAACCATTTATTTTTATTTCTTTTATATACACCCTTAATCACCTACACATTTATTTATTGCTTCTTTTGCCGCGTGCTGTTCAGCATCTTTTTTACTACTTCCTTTTCCTGTGCCATAAACAATTCCATCAATTACTGCATTTACTATAAAGTACTTTTTATGCCCTGGTCCACCTTCTTTTACTAAAACGTACTCTACACTTTTCTTGTTTGTTTGAACAAGTTCTTGAAGTGAACTTTTATAATCATTTAAAAAGTCTACGTTTCTTTCTATATATGGAACGATTAACTCATCAAAAAATTTAGTTACTGTATTTAAGCCAAGTTCCAAATAGATTACACCAATTACAGCTTCAAATACATCTGCAACAACTGTCTTATTTGGATATCTAACACTATTTCCAACTTTAATATAACTAGCTAAATTTAGTTCTTTAGAATATTCAAATAAGGCATTCTCACATACGTAAAGACTTCTTTTTTTACTCATTTCTCCTTCAGTTAGTCTTTTTGATTTATATATGTAGTCACTGCTAACAAGTTCCAAAACTGCATCTCCTAAGAATTCTAGTCTTTCATAAGACACACAGTTGTGTTCATTTGCATAACTTGTATGCGTAAGTGCTATTGGAAGTAAGTGGCTTTTTGATAAGTCTATTCCAAATTTTTTTAATGTTTCCATAGTTATCTCCTTTTCTATATTTCTAATCAATATATTCTATTATATCAATTTTACATCAAATTTGCTAGATTTTATTTATTTTTCTTTATTTTTTTAGTATAATTGTGTTGGTGAGATATGAAAAAGTTACTTATTAAACTTATTAGAATGTACCAAAGTACTCCACTTTCTACTCACAGACAGTGTGTGTTTATTCCAACTTGTAGTGAGTATATGATTACTTCTATTAATGAGTTTGGGGTAATTAAGGGAATATTTCTAGGAGTTAAAAGAATATTAAGGTGTCACCATAAAAAAGAATTTACTATAGATATGGTGCCAGTAAAGGAGAAAAAATGAAAAAGATTATTGTTTTATTATTAAGTTTATTATTAATTACAGGGTGTCAAAATGAGGAAGTGAATACAAAAACAGCATATGCTACTTATTACCCACTTGAATATGCTACAAATTATATGTACTCGTCTTTTGCTAAGGTTAAAAGTATTTATCCAAATGGAATAGATACTAAAAGTTACGAGTTAACAGAAAAACAAAAAGGAATTTATTCTAGTGGAGATACATTTATTTATGCAGGAGTAACTGACGAAGTTAAATTAGCTGCAGAATTCTTAAATGCTAACTCTAACTTAAATATAATAGATGGTACTAAGGGACTAAGTTTTTCAAATGATGTATGTGAGTTATGGCTAGACCCATCTAACTACTTGATGATAGCTAGAAATATTAAGTCTACTTTAATAGATTACACAAGTAACGTGTATGACGAAGAAAAAATAGATAAATTATATGACGAGTTAAAGATTAAGATTAGTGAAATAGATGTTGAACTTACTATGATGGGAAAAAATGCTAGTAGAAAGAATATTTTAGTTACAGATAATTCATTTAACTATTTGAGTAAATACAATATTAATGTTATTTCAATAGATAGTAAAAATGAAAGCAATACTAAAGCTTTAAATGAAGCAAAGAAACTTATTAATAATAAAGATATTCAATATATTTATGTATTAAAGGGAAGTACTCTTAGTAGTGAAACTGAAACATTTATTAAAAACTATAATTTAGAAAAACTAGAAATAGATCCGATGTATACTTTAACAGATGATTTAAGAAAAGATGGACATGACTACATTAGTGTTATGATGGACAATATTACAAAATTTAAAACTGAGTTATTTCGTTAACTCAGTTATTTTTCTATTCCTAAATATTGATAAGTTTTATCAGTTACTTGTCTACCCCTTATAGTTCTTTTAATGAAACCTTCTTGAAGTAAGAATGGCTCGATTACATCTTCTATAGTTGTTTGTTCTTCACCAATAGATGCAGCAATACTCTCTATCCCAACAGGCCCTCCATTAAATTTATTGATAAGACTTTCTAAGTATTCAATATCTGTTTTATCTAGTCCACTTTCATCTACATTTAGTCTCTTTAAGCTTTCATTTGTAATGCTTTCATTTATAACATCTAAGCCTTTAACTAAAGCAAAATCACTTACCCTTTTAAGTAGTCTATTTGCAATTCTTGGTGTTCTTCTACTTCTTTTTGCAATTATTTCTGCAGCTTTATCGTCAATGTTTAAGTTTAGTACTCTTGCACTTCTTTTTACAATAGTTTTTAATTCTTCTGTTGTGTAGTAATTTAGTTTACAAGTGATACCAAATCTATCTCTTAATGGACTTGATAAGTCTCCAGCCCTAGTAGTAGCACCCACCAAAGTGAAAGGTGGTAAATCTATATTAATGTTCCTGCTTTGCCCTTCTGTACCAATTACAATATCTAGTTTAAAGTCTTCCATTGCTGAATAAAGTATTTCTTCAATATATCTTGGAATTCTATGTATTTCATCAATAAACAAAACGTCATAAGGTTCTAGTGTGCTTAATATTGCAGCTAAGTCTCCACTTTTTTCAATAGTTGGACCAGAAGCTGTTTTAATGTTTACTCCTAATTCATTTGCAATTATATGTGAAAGTGTTGTTTTTCCTAGTCCTGGAGGACCATAAAGTAAAACGTGGTCTAAGCTAGTGTTTCTCATTTTTGCAGCTGTTACAAAGACTTTTATATTTTCTTTAACATCACTTTGACCGATATATTCGTCAAAATTTTGTGGTCTTATTGTTTTTTCAAAGTTATCACTTTCTTGATATTCACTTTTAAGTTCACTATTCATAAGTACTCCTTTCTTTATCTAAATAATAATTTTAATGCTTCTTTTATTTGATTTTCAATTGATAAACTCTTATCTATTTCTTTAGTTATTTTAGATATATCTTGTTTTTTATATCCAAGACTTACTAAAGCTTCAACAAGTTCATTATTTACTTCGTTCTTTTCAGTACCCGTTACAAGTTTTCCTCTTAAGTCTAGAATTATTTGTCTTGCTAACTTCTCCCCTACTTTAGGAAATTTTTGTAAATACAATATGTTTTCTCTTTCTATTGCGTCTATTACACCACTAGCCTTACCACCTGCAAGTATACCAAGTGCTGTTTTAGGACCCAACCCTTTTACTCCGATTAACTTTAAAAATAATTCTCTTTCTTCATTTGTAATAAACCCATATAAAGAATACTCGTCTTCCTTTATATAATTATATAAATATACTTTTATAGTACTATCAAGTTCAAAACTGTAAGGGTTTGGTGTATTTACTTTAAATCCTACTCCGTTAGTTTCAATAACAACGTATGAAGGATACACATCACTTACTTTACCAAATATATAGTCTAACATAATCTTCACCCATATTAATTTTATAACAAAAAGACTAACAAAACAAGAGTTGTTAATCTTTTTTATATTTTTTTTAAATTCTTGCTATTTCATTTTTTGTTTTAGTAATCTTGTTTTCAACACAAACTCTTTGAACTATAAACATACAGAATATCAAGTTTGCTGTAAAAGACCCACCATAACTCAAAAATGGCACTGGTACACCAGTAAGTGGAATAAGCGCTAATATTCCTAAGAAGTTTACCATTAAGTGTAAGAAAATATATATAGCGATCCCGTAACATATAATTGAGTTTCTTAAGTTTACACTTTCTTTTGCAATTTTAACTATTCTATATAATATATACATGTAACCAAATATAAATAATATACTAAATACTAGTCCTAATTCTTCAACCATTATTGGAAATATAAAGTCAGTGTGTGCTTCTGGTAAGTACAAGTATTTTTGGGTTGAATTACCAAGCCCTTTTCCAAATAAACCACCATTATTTATTGCAATAAAGCCATTACATACTTGGTAACCAGTTTCTTCTGTGTATCTTGTACATGGAGCTTTAAATGTAAGTCGAGACTTTTGCATATCGTTTAAGAAGTCGCTTCCACTAAGTATAAAAACGGCACCAATTACAGCAACTGTACCACCTATAATCTTAAGCATTTTAGCCCATTCATTAGATGGAAATGGAATAGCTAAGAAAGTAAGAAAAACTATTCCTGCAATTATAATAGCTGTTCCCAAATCAGGTTGTAATGCTACTAATAAAAATATTATAAAACCTAAAGCTAAAGGCGCAAAAAATTCATATTTTAAGTTTTTCTTATCAGCCATATTGTTATAATATATCGCCATAAAAAGTATTATTATTGTTTTTGCAAATTCACTCGGCTGAAAAGTAAAGAATTTAAAGTCTATCCAGCTTTTTGCACCAGACATTACTTTACCATTAATTAGTAAAAATATAAGTGTACCCAAGATAAATAAAACTCCTACGGGCACTAGTTTTTTGTATTTATATAAAGGCATTCTAAGTATTATGAAAAGTCCTATTAAATAGGCACCAAATACAAATATGCACTGTCTTATAAAAAAGTAATATGGACTTTCTTTGTATGATAAAACCGCGCTGACGTTTGATGCTGAAAGCACCATAATCACGCCAACTATACTATATAAAATGCACATTATAAATAATGGCTTATCCATTTTACTAAATATACTTACCTTCTTCATATTATCACTATATATATAATAACATATTTAAGTCCAAAAATGAACTAGTTTTTTGTATTTTATGTAAAAAGACCTTTTTTAAAAGTACCTATTTTTTAAATTTTAAAATAATAACGTTTTTCTAAACTACAAGTTTTTAATAAATGTTTCAGTTTCACTACTAAGAGTACTTCCCTTTAATACATAAATATATTGAATATCTTTATTATTAAGTTTCTTTCTTCGTTTAAAGCTTTAGTATTGCTTTTTTCTATTACTTGAGTATTTCAAACTTTTTTTCTTACACTTTTTAATTTTCCAATTCATTATTTATTACAATTCTTCACTCCACGAAATAATATTTCACCATAATTGTACCAAATATGCAACATCTTTTAAAGTGTAATATTAAATTTTCTTTAAATTTGGGTGTTTACTATGTCAAATTCCAAGTTTTTGCTTATATTATTATAGAAGATAAAAGGAGGGAATTTTATGTATTACTACGGATATAGTGGAGGATACGGAAATACTGGATATAATACTTGTTGTCCTACATACGGTGGATACGGTTACAATAACTATGGCGGATATGGATATGGCGCTGCTATAATTCTTGTACTATTTATTCTTTTAGTTGTTGTTTTTGGAGCAGGTTTCTTAAACTACAATAATTAGAAAAAAAAGGAAGTTTAGTCTTCCTTTTTGCGTGTATAAATTTTTCTTTTATATGTTAAATCTTCACTGTGATACTCTCCTATTACATCACTAATAAATTCTTCATTGTTTATTATAGGAAAATACTTATCAGCTACGTGAGAATCGTCTACTATAGTTAAAATCATTCTATCTGTATATGGCATCATTTCTTCATATATTTTTGCTCCACCTATAACATAGATGTTTTCACTAGCAAAATCAGTACTAAGCAGTTCTTCAATAGACTTAAACACCCTATAGTCTTCTGTTGTCTCTAGTGTTTTAGATACTACTAAGTATTTTCTACCTTCCAACTTTTTAGGTAAGCTAAGAAGTGTATTTCTTCCCATTAATATATAATGATTATATGTAACAAGTTTAAAAAATTCTAAATCTTCTTTTATATGCCAGATTAATTTGTTGTTTAGTCCAAGTTCGTTATTTTTTCCAATACATGCAATTATAGTAAACATAATTACTCACTTACTGGAAAATTAATCTTTCCTAAATCTTTATAGTTTAATACTTTAATATCTTTACACTCATCATCATTATTAAATTTATAGAAGTCTTTCACATCAGGATTTACCCATAACTCTGGACTTGGTGGGTTTAACACATAATCACATACTTTAACTTTCAAATGGGTACTCTTTAAAACATCAGGAACAATTCCTTTCTTTAAATTAATTAACTCTTCTTTAGTTAAAGTTTTTAATATTTTATCATACTCCTCTTTGTAATTTTCAAGTTGTCCTTCTAACCAAGTTCTATTTTTGTATCCCTCGTATATACTTAGTATTTTTCCTCTTTCAATAAGTTCTTTTATTTTTTCAACTTGGTTAACATAAATATGAGCATCTTTTATACTCCAACTAAGCGTTCCAACTTTATAACCACCGACTCTTGCATATAAGTGCATTAAAGCTGCAAATTGAGTTACGTTAAAAGGCAGTCCTAAAGGTACATCACAACTTCTTTGATGTACATACATGTTTAGTGTTCCATTTGTAATGTCTACTTCATGACTCCATACACAAGGTCTTAAAACGCCTTTATCTAAGTGACAATTATACCATAAGCTCATTACATTGTCTCTTGCTTCAGGGTGATTTTTAATTATATCAAGTACTCTATCTACACCTTTATATTTGTTTACAATATAGCCGTATGCTTCACCAATAGTCCCAGCATATTCTTTACCAAAGTATTTATGAATTTCTTTAATTTCGTGTGAACCATCCGGATTTAATACTTTTTGCTTTGCATTCCAGTAACCATCTTCGTCTATCTTCCATTCATCCCAAATAGATACTCTTCTATCTTGAAGCCAATTAACATCATTACTTCCAACTTGATATATCCAAAGTAGTTCTAAAAAAGCTTGTCTACTAAATAGTTTTTTTACAGTTAGAATTGGAAACTCTTTACTAACATCTAAATTGAAATTGTAGCTAGGTATCTTAATAGTATTATTAATAGTTCTATTCTCTACTTCCTTCCCCTCGTTTAATATCTTTTTACATAGTCTTAAATATTCTTCATCCCATTTTAACATTTGTATTACCTCCATTAAAAGAATAACATTTTTAAATGGTTAAATCAAGAGTTTAACTATATATTTTTAAAATATTGATTTTTAGTGTTTTTTTTGGTACAATATAGCATGAAAAAAGAGGTGTTACTATGTTAAAATTATGTGATATATTAGATGAAAAAGAGAAAGTTTTACATGAAGTAAGTACTGAAGCAACTTTTCCACTTGATAAAAAATATTTTGAATTAATTGATGAAGCTTATAATTATTTAAGACTTAGCCAAGATGATGAGAAGGCAAAAGAATTGGATTTAAGGCCTGGTATGGGTCTTGCATTTTGTCAGCTAGGTGTTTTAAAAAGGATATTCATTATATCTTATAAAAACGAAGATGGAGAATTTACTGAGTATACAGTAATTAACCCTAGATTAATAAGTCACTCAAATGAACTTGTTTATGTTGAAGAAGGAGAAGGTTGTTTGAGTGTAAATAGAGATGTTAAAGGTATTGTTCCAAGGTACGCTAGAATAACTGTGGGTTATTATGATGTAAATGGAAATTATGTTGAATCTAGAGTTAGAGAAGAAATGTCAGTAGCATTTCAACATGAGATGGATCACTTAGATGGTATTATGTTTACTGATAAAATTGATAAAAAGAACCCATATAAAGATATGGATAAAATGAGAGCTATCTAAAATTAGTTCTTTTCTTTTTGGTAAAAATATTATATAATCATATTATACGAGGAGTGTTAGAAATGAAGAATATATGGAGAATTGTTTTTTGGGGAATAGTTTGTATAATGTGTGTATGTGCTGGGGTGTTTGGAGTAATTTATAGTAATCAAAATTTCAATAGTAAAAAAAGCGACTTAGAAAACATTGTTGAAACTTTTAATAATAACCCACTTATAAATGATTATAAAAGAGTTAATGTTAATCTTTCTGCTAGTTTAAGTGGTAAAAGCATTGTTATATCTTACACAGGCAACATTAGTGAAGATTATATATTTAAATTTAGAAAAAATTATTTAGAGACTACTATTAGTAAAAGTGATAACATTGCTGAAATAGTTGTAATGCTTATGGCTGATAGTGTTTCTACTATTCATGGCGAAGCTCAAAACAGTATAAATGATTTATTTGATAGTCGTATTTATAGTTATAAATTTGAAGACGGAATATCTTATACCGATAAAACTGATAAATATTTAGTAAAAATTAATTTAGATAATTACATAAAAAATAGAACTAGTGATTAGTTCTATTTTAATTTTAAAATATTTTCATTATAACTTTTGGTTTCACTTACAGTTTTTCTTAATTCATAATTTAAAAGAAGTAATATTTTATCATTTAGTCTATATTTATTTAATAAGTCTTTAACTTTGCTTATTGTTAACTCTGAATAGTTAGATATCTCTTCTAAAGTGATATTAAACTTTTTACTTACACACATTGCGAACAGTAAATCAGCAGATAGACCATTTCTTGTATATTCATATGATAATAAAGTATCATGATTTAGTCCTTCTTCTAATAAACCACAGTGGTTTAAAATACTTAATTTTTTTCTAAAGTCATAATAGTCTGTTAAATAAATATTTTTGTGTCTTCTAAAATATAATTTTATTCCTTCTTCATCTAAACCATGTGCGACTAACAAATCAACTATATAACTAATTGTTTTTTCTACGCTTCCCATTTCTACTTGAATGTTAGTTAAATAAAACTTAGCTATTTTGTTTAACACTTGGTTATTAAAACCAAACCTTTCTCTAATATTAGTGCACTCATCTATTACACTTTGTCTTCTTTCTTCGGTAACTTTACCAACGTATCGCATCTCAATACCCCCTTAACTGATTACAATTATACCATATTAAGTACAAATTGTCAACACTTTTGTACTTAATTAATTACATCTGTCAAAAGTAATACCTTTTAGTGTTCCATTTTTAATAGAATTAATTATAAATAAGTTTATTCTATCAAAGTCAGGTTCTCCACCTACTTTAGGATAGTTTTTATATTTTCCAATACTTTCGTATAATTCATATATTTCATCTTCATTAAAATAATCTATTCCAAACACATTTTTTAGAATGTCTTTATAATATAAGTTAAGTGTATTTAAAATATAGATACATACCTCGTCAAGTGGAAGAACCTCTTCTTTTATTATTGTCATACTTGCTAAATTAAAAGCTGTTAATTCACTATCAAACTTTGGCCATAAAACTCCCGGAGTATCAATTAAATCTATCTTATCATTAATTTTAACCATGTTGATATTTTTAGTAACACCCGGCATATTTCCAACTGTTTGAACTTTTTTATTTACTAAATTATTAATTAAAGTACTCTTTCCCACGTTTGATACGCCCACTACCATGACTTTAGCTTTCTTTGGAAGTAACCCCTTTTCTTTTCTCTTTAGGTTTACATTTGACATTAAAGAGTTAACTGCATCCACTATTTTATTTTTAACGTTCTTATCATTAAGTTCACTTAATATTACAGTATAACCTTTCTTTTCATAAAAGTTTTTCCATTTAAGTGTTTCTTCTTTATCACATAAGTCATACTTACTGAACACTAATATTTTTTCTTTATTTTTTGTAAATTCATTTATATCATTTATAAAAGAACTTTTTGGAATTCTAGCATCAACTACGTGCACAACTACATCTACTAAATCAATTCTTTCTTTAATTTGTCTTTTAGTTTTAGCCATGTGGCCTGGATACCAGTTAATACTCGTTGGTGATAAGCTTTTTTTATCTTCATTCTTTTTTTTATTTTTTCTCATTTCTCTTTTTTGATACATATCCATTATTTATCACTTCCATTCTCTATCATTCTTGCTTCATTAATCTCT
>CAKOIS010000001.1 GCA_934087065.1 uncultured Bacilli bacterium | reverse complement strand
TATTTTCTTCGTTATTTGATTTTTCTAATTCTTTTCCAATATTATTATTTACATATTTCTTAAAATCATTATATACAATTTCAGCAATATCTTTATCAGCCATTACAGAGAATATTAAATTACCACTATTTGTGATATATAATTGTTCTGCAGAAACACAAATCCAACGTCTCATATCAATGTTATCTAGCATTTCTTGTTTAATTTTTTCTACATCAGCACTATCTTTAACCTTAACAATAGCTACTGAATAAGCTTGCGCTGTCATTACTGGTACTGATACGGTAATTGATTCAATTCCATCATTTGTTTTTAAACCAGTATAGCTAGTAACTTCATCAATATTCTTCACATTTATTTTCATAGTTTCAAGTTCAGGTAAAACATTTTTATTGTTTTTATTTATCGTATTAATAATGTCATTAATATCTTTTGGTGTATTTAAACCACCTTTATTGCCACTACCTGATACTAGTATGAATATTACAAATGAGATAACTGCTAATAATATCAAACCTATTATAAAAATATTTTGTTTTTTCATTTCTTTCTCCTCCTAATATTTAAATTATATCATACTTTTACTGAAATCGGTAGAAAAATTATTACGTTTTACAAAAATTAAATTTTAAAATAAAAATTGTATGTTTATGATCCTTTTTGGATGGGTTAAATATTTTTATTGGAACTAAAACGCATCATTAATATAAATATTTTTTAAAATAATAATTAATTCAAAACAATTCTCACCTACACTGTATTTATATATATTCAATTTAATCACTTCAAGTGTGATACTAACATCTAATAAAAATAATGAAAAAAAACGATTTTTCTCTTATTTGATAAGAAAAAAATCAGTATTATCTTGACATGGGTATCAGGATTCGAACCCGAACGGAACGTTTTGGAGACGTTAATACTACCATTATATTATACCCCATTTGGTTGAGTGTAGAAACTATTTTAAAAATGCTTGTTATTTTTTTTCTTTATTAATACTTTGATCGTCTTCGTTTTCTATCAAAAAAGGTGTCAAAAGTATTGAATAATATTTATACTTTTAGACACCACGTAAAATTATCTTATTCTTTTGGCTCTTTGTTGAAATTGACTATTCATGTAACTTTCATAACTTACTGTTTTTTTGTTTTCATAAGTTATTACTTCTTCGTTATATCGTTTAGGAATGCCTGTTGTAACAATAGCTCTTCTATAAGCATCTTCGTTGAACCCACAAACAACTCTTTTTGGTTGTATTTGTTTTTTTAATAATAAAAGATAATCTTTTTCAGTCATATAAATCCCCCCATAAATCGATATGTATTGTACCATAAAAGGTTAGAAAATACAACATTTTGTTTTGATTTTGTTCATATTTTTTGTTAAAAGAAAAACTCTCATACTTGAGAGCTTACTTTTAAAATTGGCAGGGGTATCAGGACTCGAACCCGAACGGAACGTTTTGGAGACGTTAATACTACCATTATATTATACCCCTAACACGCTATTAATTTTATCATAGTTTTGGTTAAAATAAAAGACTTTTTTTGGAAATTTGTGAATAAAATTAAATAAGGGTGAAGATATGTTAATAAATTATAGTACTAAAGAGCTTGATTTGTGTGCAAGAATAATGAGAGCTGAAGCTTTGGCAGAAGGGGATCTTGGTATGCTTATGGTTGGAAACGTTGTAGTAAACCGCGCAATTGCTGATTGTTTAGATTTTACTAATGTTAGAACTATTACCGATGTTATTTATCAGAAAAATCAGTTTAGTGGGACTAAATCTAGTTTGTTTCAAAGTTCAAGTACCACTAAGGAAAAAGAGCTTGCTAAAAGAGTTTTAAAGGGAGAATACTATCATCCTGCTACAAACGCACTTTATTTTTATGCACCTAAAACTGGAGAAAACTGTAAGAATACTTGGTTTGGTCAAAGTTATTCTGGAAGATATAAAAATCACTGCTTTTACGAGCCTAAAAGTGGAGTGTGTAAAGAACTTCATTGATAAAGTTAGTTAGTTATGATAAAATTATACTAGGTGAATAGTATGAAATATATGTGTAATTTATGTCATTATATAGCAAGTGAAAACGAGTATGAAGAAGCTAACTTTTATTGTCCTAAATGTGGAATTGATAAAGAGCATTTTGTTAGATATGTTGAGATAGAAGAAACTAATAAGAAAGTTTTTGTAAGTAATGATAATCCTAGCATTAATAGAATTATAGAAAAGTGTATAAATTGTGGGTTATGTACTAAGACGTGTAATAATGTTACTGGATTAAATCTTGATAAAGATATTCATGAATGTGTTAACTGTGGAAACTGTATTTTGATGTGCCCGACTGGTGCACTTTGTCCAAAGTATGACTACAGAAAAGTAATGAATATTATAAATGAAAAAGAAAAGGTAGTTGTTGCTTTTATTGCTCCTGCTGTTAAAGCAAGTATTAATGAATGCTTTGATATGGAATATGATAAGGACTCTTATAAAAAGTTAATCGCTGCTTTAAGGGATATTGGATTTAATTATGTTTTAGATACTTCTTTTGGCGCTGATGTTACTACAAGTTTGGAGAGCAAGGAATTAATTGATAGAGTTAAAAATGATAAAAATTTGCCTATGTTTACGAGTTGTTGCCCTGCTTGGGTTAAGTATGTTGAAGGAAAGTACCCTGAGTTTATAAATAACTTGAGTACAGTTAAGAGTCCTAATGCTATTATGGGGGCTTTAGTTAAGAGTTATTTTAGTCAAGAAAATCATATTCCTAAAGAAAAAATTGTTACTGTTGGAATTGTACCTTGTACGGCTAAGAAGTTTGAAAGTAATAGAAAAGAGCTTATGAATGATGGACTTAAGAATGTAGACTATTATTTAACTACAACTGAAGTTAGTATGATGATTAAAGAGAATAAAATTGATTTTAAGAACATCAGGTTGAGTGAGTTTGACAAGTTAATGGGTAAAACTAGTTCAAGCGGAGTTATTTTTGGAAGTACTGGTGGGGTTACTGAGTCTGTTTTAAGAGCTGTTAGTTACTTGTATGGGAAAAATGAAGATAAAAAAACTTGTGAAGTTATTAGGGATACTAAGGACTTTAAGGAAGTTAGTGTTAGTATAGGCAGTATGAAACTTAATGTGCTTGTGGTGTATGGGCTAAAGAATGCAAAAGAGGTGCTTGATAAGATTAAGAGTAAGACTGTTAAATATGACTTTGTTGAAGTGATGTCCTGTCCGATGGGATGTGTAGGTGGTGCTGGGAATAAGCTTAGCAATATAAATAAGTTAGATGAAGTTAGAGACATGAGAAAAGATTTACTTAATTTATTTGATAGTGAAATGATAGTTAGAAATTGCTTTCAAAATAAAGAAATGATGAAGCTTTTTAATGGGTACTTGAATAAAGATAGAATTAAAAATTATTTGCATACTAGTTTTTCTAAGAAAAGTTTGACAAAGTAAGGAAGTTAGAATATAATATGTAGTCACTAAAGGAGGATATCATGGGTAATTTAGAAGCTTATATTATAAGTTTGAAAATAGCTTTAGAAAGAACTGAAGGACTTAAGAATGCTTTAAAAGAGTTTAATCAAAACGCTAAGACACTTGAAAGATTAGCTAAGGCAATTGAAAAACAAAACGAACTTAAAGAAAGAGAACTTGAATTAGTAAAAAGCAATACTTTAAAGTTGAAGTGAAGTATTGCTTTTTTATTTGTATAGAACTATGCAATAAAAAACAATGATAAATTGGCCTTCTTGTTGTATGATATAGAAATTAAAAAATATTCATAGAAGAATTTGTGGGTAGTAAATAATTTAACTTTGACTTATGTTGAAGTTTTTTCTTATTTTAAAACTTAAAAATATTATCTTGCACCTAAAGCCCAATGTTTCATATACTAAATTAGGTGGTAAATATGGCTTTAAAAGGTGTTGTTATAGATGCTGGACATGGTGGAAGTGATCCGGGTGCTAGTGGGAATGGAATTATTGAAAAGGATTTAACTTTACTTATTAGTAAGTATATGTATGATAGGCTAAGAGAGTTAGGTATTCCTACTTATATAACTAGAACTACTGATGAGACAATTGATTCAACAGAAAGAACAAACAGAATTAAGAATGCTTTTGGTACTTCTAAAGATGTTATTGTAATAAGTAATCACATTAATGCAGGTGGTGCGAATGGTAAGAATGTAGGCAAAGTGTAATAGCGTCTTGTTTGCTTTAAAAATAAAAGAGTTTTGGCTTAATGTCAAAGTTTTTGATAAGTTTTCACTGTAAAAGAACAAAAAACAATTTTTAGTTATTAAATGCTGTTTAAATTATCCAAAAAGTGAATTATATGATATAATTAATATTAGATGTGTAGTATTTAATCTTTTATGATAAATACTATTTTTTAGTTGTAAGGAGAAGTTTATGAAAATACATAGTATCGATTTTAAAAATTACAGAAAATCTGAAGAAAGATGTTTATTAAGTATTAATAAGCAAACCATTATTGTAGGAAAGAACAACACTGCGAAAACATCAATTGTAGAAATAATGACTAAATTTTTAACAAACACTACTACATTTAAATTTAGCGACTTTAATTACAAAAAAATAAGAAGGAATTTAATAAATGAATTATATAATAACTATAAAGCAGGTAATGAAGAAATAGTGAAAGGATTTCCAGTAATAGAAATGAATGTCTCAATAGATATAGACGAAAATGATAACTTAGCATTGATAAAAGATTTAATTTATGAATTTGATAATAATAATACTATAATTATAAAATGTGAATTTTCTTTAGATAAAAATAATAAGATTTTTATTGATTATGAAACCTATAATGAAAAATTCAAAAAAGAAGAAGATAAAATTGATTTTTATAGTTTTTTTGAAAGAGAATTTTACAATTACTATAGTAAAAAGTTTTTTTCCACTAAACCAGAATCAACATACCTTAACAGTGTAGATACAAATTATATATATAATTTATTTAACTTATTTGTGATATCGGCACAAAGAGAAGTTGATGATATTTCTGATAATGAAAAAATGACACTTTCTAATGCTATTTGGAAATTTTATCAAGAAAAAAAGAAAAAAAATACTGAAGACTTGAATAGTGATGATTTATTTAGAGAAGCAATTGAAAATATTAAAGATAAACTCGATGATACTTATGCTAATTATTTTTCAGAGTTAATTAAAGTTTTAAACGAAGAAATAGTTAATGATGATAAGGATAAAAAATTGAATATAGTGTCTGATTTCGACATTGAAAATTTATTAAAGAAAAATTCTAAAGTTAAGTATTTCTTTGATGATATAGCATTATCAGAGTCATCAAATGGATTAGGTTATAGTAATTTATTATATATTTATATACAAATTGAAGCATTTAAGTTTGATATTAATACAAAAAAAGCAGTATTTAATATGGTTTTTTTGGAAGAACCAGAATCTCATTTGCATCCGCAAATGCAATCTGTATTTCTTTCAAAAATTAATAAAATATTTAATGATAGTAATATATATTCAATTATATCAACACATTCGTCATACATTTTACAATCTTCTGATATAAATGATATCAATTATTTTTTAAATACTAAAAATGGATTAAAAATTAAGTCATTAAGAAACTTTATATATCAACAAGAGTATTCAGGTTTAAAAAATATAATTGATAAATATTTTATATTAAATACTTGTGATTTATTTTTTGCAGATAAAGTAATTTTTTTGGAGGGGATGGCAGAAAGGATTATGCTACCATATTTTTTTGCAAAGTATGATTCGTTAAATGACAAAAAAATTTCTTCACAACATATTGCTATTTTTGAGGTTGGCGGTAGACATGCATATATTTTTCAAAATTTAGTCAAATTTTTAGAAATTAAAAGTTTGACAATAACAGATCTAGATTCGGTAGTTGGTAATCATAATAAAAGTTGTCCATGTGATTTAAATATAAAAGATTTAAAGACTACAAATCCAACAATAAAAAATTGGTTTGGATATAAAGATAAAACATTATTTGTATCTGAAATAAAAGAAAAATATTTATCAATAACTAGTAGGGAAAAAAGTGACGATTTAAAAAATTCATTAATAACTTTTCAATTACCACAAAAAAATGAAATGAAATGGGGAAGAACACTTGAAGAACAGTTTTTACTTGAAAATAAAGAGTGGATTGTTAAAAATATTAATGATATAGAATCGCTCCAAAATGCAATACAAAAAATAAAAAAGGATTATAATAATAACAATTTAAGCTTAATTATTGAAAGTTTGACAAAAGAGCAGTTGTACCAATATTGTTATGAAATTATTCAAGAAATAGAAAAGAGTGCCTTTTCGTTAGATGTGATTTTACTTGATGGCTGGAAAGTACCAAGTTACATAATGGAGGGATTGCAATGGCTAGCGAAATAAATAAGGCACTAGAAGAAATAAAGGTCTGTATAGAAAAAAAAGAAAACTTTTGTTTAGACGCTGGTGCCGGTTCTGGAAAAACACATACTTTAGTTAGTACAATTAACTATTTAAAAATTACAAAGCCAGAATCAAAAATAATTTGCATAACATATACAAATAATGCAAAGAATGAAATTATTTCTAGGTTAAGTGATGTTAATAATATATTTGTTTCTACTATTCACGAATTTATTTGGAAAAATATATGTAAATTTCAAGCTTCATTAAGAGCAGAAGTAAATAAGTGTATAATTGAAAAAATTCACAAATATGAAATAGAAAATAATGAAACAAAAGTAGAAAAATACAAAAATGCAGATTTGACATTGCCAATATCGTATAGAGATTATGAAAGTTTGATTAATGGAATTATTTCACATGATACACTTCTAAATATTTTTAACTCATTTTTATCAAATGATCAATATTGTAACATTTTATTTTCTTCAATTGATTATATTTTTGTTGATGAATATCAAGATACACATAAAATAATATTTTATGAATTTTTAAAGAAACTTCAGGATTATAAAGAAAAATTTAATGATATCCTAATTGGATTATTTGGCGATACAATGCAAAATATATATCTTAATGGAATAGGAGAAATACAAGGAGAGTATAAAAATATATTTAAGTTTATAAAAAAAGAAGAAAACTATAGGTCGTGTTCAGAAATAATTAATTTTAACAATAGTTTACGCTCAGATTTAATACAGATGTGTAAAAATAATTCTGTGAAAAAGAATGAAATAAAGTTCATTTATAATTTAAGCGATGACAAATACTTAAAGCAATGTATTCAATATAATGATTTTGAAAAGTTGCATCTAACACATAGATATATTGCTGATGAAGTCGGATTTCCTAATATATATGATATTTATTATAAAAGATATGGCAATAATACTTCAAATATAATAAAAAATGCTGATGAGCGATACTTAAGATATATTTGTAGTGAAATTATGCCTTTGATTTACGAGACAAAAAACAACATATCTAGTGCGATAATTAAAAATATTAATAAAAATTATATTAATTTCGAAATTTTAAATAACATAAAAGAACAAGTATATAATATTATATCGGAAATGTCAGAAATCAGCATTCAGTTGTTTTTAGAAAAAATTTTTTCATTAGATATTCTTTCTAATTTGGATTATTTAAAATTATGTAAAACATATGAGGAATCTGAGGATGTTGAATTTCTTTCAATAATTACTGAAATTAAAGCTATAGAATTTTATAATTATTATTTACAATTTTCTGAAAAAACATTATTACAAACAATGCACGGTACAAAGGGTAATGAATTCAGACATGTAGTGATAAATATTAATGAGAATACAACATGGAATTGGTATAACTTTTCAAAGTTATTTAAAAATCAAGCAATGAAAGAGTCTGTTAAGAATAGAACAGAAAAACTGTTGTATGTTTCTTGCACAAGAGCTCAAAGTTCATTGATAATTAATTATATAGTTGAAGAAAATAATTCGAGGTCACAATATGCAATTAATTCAATGAAAAATAACATAGAAAGAATATGGGGTAATAAAATTGAATTTGTAATTTATGAATAAAAGATAAAATAAAATTTAATGTACTAGGTTTCAATATAACATCTTAAAATTAGATAAAATGAAACCTATTTTTTTATTGAATTTTGCTAAAAAGTAATTACTATTGTATTTACAATTGTAATTATAAATGATATAATTATTATAGAAAAAAATTAATAATAAGGTGATGTTTATGGAAAAAATAAACAAATATATTGAGGATATGGCACTTTCAAGAGATTTTAATAAAGGAAAATCAGCAAAGTTATTCAAGAAAGTTCATGATTCTAAAAAACCATTGCGCGTTACAAAAAACGGACAAGATTATGTAGTGATAATTGATTTTAAAGAATACATAAAACTGGTTGATAAAATTGATTCAAGTGAAAGAAGTATAGGAGTGAGAAATAAATGATAAGAACAGATATTATTAATAAAATAGGTAGAAAATATTTAACAAGTAACATTGAAAATGAAGAATTTAGTTATGGAAAGGCACTTCAAAATATAGGAAAAAACTACTGTGCTTATTTAAGTGACGATGCAAAAAGAAATTATAAAAACCTTGATATAAGATTTACTAATGATAAGTTGAGTATTTTAGTAGAAACAAAGCAAGATCTAAAGGGAAACAATTTATCTGATGGATTAATTCAATTACAAAATTATGTTAATTTTGAAAAAGAACTAAGTAAAAATAAAATTATTGCGATTTTGTCAAGTACAAATCGAGATGAACTTTATGTATGGTATTATACTGATGAATCTTTGTCATTAGAAACATACAGTAAAACTGATAGAAAATTTAAAACATTTGAAGAATATTACAATGTTTTCTTTAATACTAAAAATGATAAAGTAAAATTAACACAAAGCACATATGAATTAAATGAATTATTACATAAGAAAGGTATAAACGAGAAAATTAGAAGTCAATTTGTTGGAACTTGTTTGCTTGCTTTGAAAAATGGATTGATTTATGAAAACCTATCATCATCTCAAATTATTGCAGGTATTGAAGAAAAGCTAACCTGTCTATTAGATAATGATATGAACAAGGCAACTAAGCTTACCGTATTAGATAATAAGGTTTTAAAAAATCAGGATATTAGACAGCTAGAAAATGAAGATTTTACTGAAATATTAAATTTCATTAATACAAATATAATGCCTTCAATTAATGATAAGAGTATTTTAGGACAAGACTTATTGAACCTATTTTTTACTACATTTAACAAGTATGTTGGTAAAGCAGATAAAAATCAGGCTTTCTCTCCAGATCATATAGCTCATTTTATGAGTAGAGTTGTAAATATTAATAGAAATTCAGTTGTTTTAGATCCATGTTGCGGTAGTGGTGCTTTCTTAGTTAGAGCAATGACCGATGCTATAGCAGATTGTGATAATGAAGAACAAATTGAAAATGTAAAAAAACATCAGATATATGGTATTGAATATGAAGAAACTGCATTTGGTTTATCAACAACAAATATGCTTATTCATGGTGATGGAAATTCAAATATTGTTCAGGGATCATGCTTTTATGAAATCGATGAATTGATAAAAAAAGGTGTTCATATAAATACTGTATTGATGAATCCTCCGTACAATGGAACAAAAAAATCTTGTAATCCTGAATATACAAAAAATTGGAAAAAAGATACCAAAACTGATCCATCAAAAGGATTTAATTATGTTTATTATGTTGCTTCAAAAATAAAAACAGGAAAGATGGCAGTATTATTACCGATGCAATGTGCAATTGGCAATAGCTCAGAAATACAATATTTTAAGAAGAAAATGCTAGAAGAAAATACACTCGATGCAGTATTTACTTTACCTATGGAAGTATTCTATCCAGGTGCCAGTGTTGCAGCATGTTGCATGGTGTTTACATTAGGTCAAAGACATGAGAATTCATCTATTCCGACATTCTTTGGATATTACAAAGATGATGGACTTGTAAAAAAGAAAAATCTTGGTAGAATAGAAAGATATCCTGGTTCATGGGAAGAAAAAGAACAAGAATGGTTAAAGTTATATTTTAATAGAGAAACAAAAAAAGGATTATCAGTAACTAAATATGTAACTGCCGAAGATGAATGGTTAGCAGAAGCATATATGGAAACAGATTATTCGAACTTAATAAGTAGTGCATTTCAAAAAACAATTAATGATTACTTATCATTTAGAGTAAAAGTTGGTGACATATATGATAATTGATATATCTAAATGGAAAAAATTTAGATTTGGAGATCTAATAGAAGAAAAAAATATATATAAATCATACGCATATTCAAGAGATGAAATGGATATTATTGAGTTTTATGAGAAAAACTCAATACCATTTGTATCAAGAACAGAAATAAACAATTCTGTTGATTGTTATGTTGACAGAAATGGATTAGAACATATTGAAAAAGGTAACGCATTAGTTATAGGTGATACAACTGCCACTATATCATACCAAAAAGATGAATTTGTAACAGGAGATCACATAGTTATAATAAGAGCAGAATGGTTAAATGAATATACAGGATTATTTATTTGTACATTACTAAAAATGGAAAAGTATAGATATTCATATGGCAGAGCATACATAATTAATTCTATTAAGGATACAGAATTGTACTTACCAGTTGATTCTATTGAAAATGTTAATTGGAAATATATGGAAGAATATATTAAAAGTCTACATTATGATATTCCAAAATCAAAAAATGAATTTAAATATAATAATTTGCTAGATACAACTGATTGGATTGATTTTGAAGTAGGAAAACTATTTGAAAAAGTAAAAGTTAAAAAGCATTCAAGTACACCAGAAATAAATGGTGCAAGCCCTTTTATTTCTTCAACTTCGTTAAATAACGGTGTATCAACATATGTGGCTGATGAAACAATACCTGGAAATTGTATAACAGTATCTACGAATGGAGATTGTTTTGATGCTTTTTATCAGGAAGAGCCAATTGTTATATCATCCGATGTTGAAGTGTTATATTCAGATTTTTTAAACAAAAAAATAGCTATGTTTATTTGTACAATTTTAGAAATGGAAAAATATAAATGGTCTTATGGAAGAAAACCAAAAGGTGATAAAGTCTTTAAAACTGTAATTAAATTGCCTGCTAAAAAAGGTGAGAATCAAAAATATATTATAGATTATGAGAAAGTGTACTCAGATGAGGGATACATACCTGATTTTAAATATATGGAAGATTTTATCAATAGCATATCATATGGAGATATTTTGTAAAATTAATGGTGATTTTTCACACTCTTTTGTTATTTTAACTTACTTAATAATGTCATTTTAACTTACATTATAATACTCTCTTTTTTGACATTGACTTCTAATTTATTTACGATATAATTATTATAATATAGCAATAGTTTTAGGATATGAACTATTAGACGCTAAAATACTATATTCAGTTTATGAGTATAGTGTTTTTTTGTAAGGAGGAATTGTTATCTAGAATTATATAAACAAAAAGTATGTACCAGGAAATTATAAAAAAACAAGTAATTAAGGTACCTAAAAAAGTTGATTTATGTGTAAAAAGAGGTTCATAATTAGCAATTTTGTTAATCCAAAAGTATGCCATTTGTATAACCATTTGTGCGTCTAACTGCTATTTTGGATACAAAAATTGCTATTTTTAGTTAATCCAATAGTATGACATTTATTTTAATGTATGACAAAGTAGTCTTTCACAATCCCTTTAAAATAGGGCTAAACTCCCCACTGGGAAGTTGTTTGTCAGCCATCCTTATCCTGCTAAAAATAAACACACGGAATATTTAGAAAATTAGAGAATTAAAGTCATAAGTTATGTACCCATTTTTATATAAAAACAATAAAAAATCTTATTAAGGAGGAGTGATTTATAAGATGTAAAAGTAATATAAATTTATGTTTTAGGAATATATTTAAGTATGAAACCAAAAGGGGTAGAGTGGTATGATAATAACTGAAACATTTAAAAATGATGGTAAAGATATATCTACTTTATTACAAGAATATGTATGTTTAATACTTAAATATAAAGATGAAAATAACGAAATAAATGACACAAATGATGGTAAGAGAGTTATAATGGAAACGGCAAACAAGATGCTATGCAAAAGAAAGGAGAATAATGTATAGCACAGTAAAACCGCCATCATTTTATAATGTAGGAATATACATAAGATTATCGCAAGAGGATGAGGATAAAGCACATAAAAGAGAGTCTGAAAGTGAGAGTGTACTAAATCAAAGAAGTTTGATTATGAATTATTTAAGGGATAATGGATTTGTTTTAACTGATGAGTATGTTGATGATGGATATTCAGGGACTAACTTTGATAGACCATCATTTAAAAGATTACTTGAAGATATAGAAAATGGAAAAATAAATTGTGTTATAACTAAAGATTTATCAAGATTAGGTAGAGATTATATTAAGTGTGGTTATTATATAGAACAATACTTTCCATTAAAGAAAGTTAGATATATTTCTATACTAGATAATGTAGATACTTTTCTAGATTCTGCAAATAATGATATAGCACCTTTTAAAGCTTTATTTAATGATATGACTAGTAAAGATACATCAAAGAAAATAAAATCAATATTAAGAGATAAAAAAATGAAAGGTAAGTTTATAGGTAGTAAACCAAGTTTTGGGTATATGAGAGATCCACTTGATAAAGGACATCTAGTACCAAATCCAGACACAGCATGGATAGTAAAAAGAATATTTAATGAAGTATCAAGAGGAGATAAAATATCAGATATAATTGAAAGATTAAACAATGAGAATATTCCAACACCAAGTGGATATAAACAAATAAAAAAATCAAAAAGACAAATAAATGGATATATCTGGACTTGTAGTACGATTAATAAAATATTAAAGAATAGAATGTATACTGGTGATATGATTCAAAATGTTCAGACAAAATTAAACTATAAGTCACAAAAGAGAATATGTCTTTCAAGTGAATATTGGATAATTGTAGAAAACACTCACGAACCATTAGTAGATAGAATAATATTTAATCAAATACAAACAAGTGCTAATAGAACTAGAACAGTAAAATTAAATCGTCCACAGAGGCTATTAGAGGGCTTACTTTATTGCAAAGAGTGTGGTAATAAGCTAACGGTTAGTTATAGGGAAAAACGCAATTACTGGTCTATAAATTGCAACAAATATTCTAGAAGTCCAAGACAAAGATTATGTGAACCACACTTTTCAGAATATAATAGTTTTGAAAAGACAGTTTTAAATCAAATCAAAAAAACTTGTAAAAAGTATATAGAAAAAGTTGATATTGATAATTTAATATCTAATGTAAAAAGTGAGAAGGATAACAAGGAAGATTTGATTATAGAAAAACAAAAACTAGAAAATAATATCAAAGAACTACAACTAAAAATAGATGCTTTATATGAAGATAAATATAATGGGATAATCTCAGTTGATACTTATACAAGATTATCTTCTAACACAGAAAATCTAATAAGGACATATAATTCTAGAATAAAAGAATTAGAAAATTCTATTAATGAAGTTCCTAAAAAACATAATGATGAAGAAATAAAACAAAAAATAAAAGAATTAATTAGCATGAAAAAACCTACTAGAGAATTATTATTTATACTAGTAGATAAAATAATTGTTGATAGAGACAAAAATGTAGAAATAATATATAATTTTAATAAATAAAAGATTAGTTAATACCTGCCTACATTCTACGACTTCGGGGGTGGAGATGGTGCTGAAGTAATCTATGCTCTTAGAAATAATTCCACATTTTCCAATAAAATATTAGAAGAGCTCGAAAAATCCGGGCAAAATATTAGAAAGAATTATCAGCAAAGGCTTCCTTCTAATCCTATAAAAGATTATTATTTTATACATAGAAATACTCCAGACACAGAAGCTGTTATTGTTGAGTATGGATTTTTAGACTCTAAAGGTGATGACGTAGAACAACTTAAAAACAATTATGAAGATTATGCAGAGGCAGTAGTAAGAGCTATTACTGAATATAAAGGTTTACCTTATACTGCACCTTCAGCAAGTGACTTCTACACTGTTCAAAAGGGAGATTCTTTATGGAAAATTGCTAATAAATTTGGTCTTACAGTAGATGAGTTAAAAGAGTTAAATAATCTGAAATCTAATACAATTAGTGTGGGACAGAATTTAAAGGTTAAGATGAATGAAGAGAAACCTTTAGAGGATTACTTACTTTATACTGTTAAAAGTGGAGACTCTTTGTGGAAAATTGCGAGTATGTATGATACAACTGTTGATACTTTGATGAAGATTAATAATTTAAAAGGGACTACTTTGACTATCAATCAGCAACTACTTGTACCTAAGAAGAAAGACATTGATATAGATATCAGTGAAAATGATAAGGGAATATACTATACAGTTAAAAGTGGTGACACGCTTTACAAGATAGTTAACTCATATAACGTGAGTGTTGATAAGATAAAAAGCGCTAATAAGCTTACAAGTAACACGTTAAGTATCGGGCAAAAGCTTCTTATTCCGACAGTGACTACTGATGTGACCGAAAACGATAAACCATCAAGTGCTGGAATAAACTATGTTGTAGTTAAGGGAGATAACTTATATACAATTGCTAATAAATATGGAGTTAGTGTTAATGATATTAAATCTTTAAATAATTTAAAAAGTAATACTCTTCAAATTGGGCAAGTGCTTAAGATTCCTGGAACTGAGTCTTATACAAATTATACTGTTAAAAAGGGAGACTCTTTGTGGAAGATAGCAAGTACTTATGGAGTTACTGTAAATGATTTAGTTAAAACTAATAATTTAAGCGGTACTAGTTTAAATATTGGACAAGAACTTTTAATACCAACTAAATAAAAAAGAGATACCCTAGAATATGTTAAATGGGTATCTTTTTGGTATGTCTAAATTGAACGTCATTTTTTCTTTTGTAACTGGATGGTAGAAACTTAAAGATATTGCAAACAATGCTATATTTGTTTTCAAGTCAGCATTTTTATTATATCTTGCATCTGCAATTAATGGGTGGTTTCTACTTGAAAACTGCACTCTTATTTGATGTGAACGACCAGTATGTAAGTTTATTTTTACAAGACTCATATTATCTTTATAAGAAATTAATGTGTAGTCTAAAATTGAAAGTTTTCCTTTTTCTTTTGTTGTTACATAGCTAGTGTTAGTTTTCTCATCTTTTATTAAGTAGTCAGTGAGTGTGTCACTTTTGTTCATTTTTCCTTCAACAACTGCGATATATGTTTTAGCAAATTTATTTTCATTTATTTGTTTACTAAGTCTAGAAGCAGCTTTTGAAGTTTTTGCAAATACCATTACTCCTCCAACTGGTCTATCAAGTCTGTGAACAAGTCCTAAGTAAACGTTACCAGGTTTGTTATATTTTATTTTTATGTATTCTTTTATAATAGTTAGTAAGTCTTTGTCTTTTGAAGAGTCCTCACACACTGGGATATTAGGTTTCTTTTCTACTACTATTATGTGATTATCTTCGTACAAGATATTTAACTCAGTCAACTCTTCCATATATTCCACAAGGAAGTACTAAGTTGTTTTCAGTTATTGGTAATCCTATTTCTCCTGTTTCTATATTTTTTCCTTTAAAAGTCATGCTTAGAATGTTATTTAATGATGTTGGGCTTACTCCAGTTGTGTATGAATTAATTAAAATGAATGAATAGTTTGCGTCTAGTATGTCTTTTACTTTTAGGAGTAATTCTTTTAGATTATCTTCTAGCCTCCACACCTCGCCATTTGGGCCTCTTCCATAACTTGGTGGGTCCATTATTATTCCGTGGTATGTTCTTCCTCTTCTTTTTTCTCTTTCAAGAAATTTTATTACATCATCTACAATGAATCTGATTTTGTTGTTTTCTAATTTACAAAGTTTCATGTTTTCTTTAGCCCACTCAATCATTCCTTTTGAAGCATCTACGTGCACTACTTCTTCTGCACCAGCAATACTTGCAGCCATTGTAGCACATCCAGTATAAGCAAATAAGTTTAATACTCGCATATTTGGACCGAAGGCACTTACTTTGTCCATTATGTAATCCCAGTTTGTAGCTTGTTCAGGGAAAACTCCTGTGTGTTTAAAGTTTGTTGGACTTACTTTAAATGTTAAGTTTTTATAGTTTATATGCCAACTACTAGTAAATTTTTTCTTGTATTCCCAGTAACCTCCACCTTTGTTACTTCTATGGTATACTGCATCAGATTTATTCCAAATATTGTTATTAGTTTTGTCCCAAATTATTTGTGGGTCAGGTCTATTAAGAATGATACTGCCCCATCTTTCTAGTTTTTCTCCGTTTCCACTTGCAAGTAATTCATAGTCTTTCCAATTATTACTTATTCTCATTATTATCTCCTAACTATTTAAACCTAGCATTTAGCTAGGTCTTTTTTATAAATTTACATTGTGATAAATGTTACTAACATCATCTACTTCTTCAAGCATTGTTAATATTTTATTAAATGCAGCTAAGTCTTCTCCTTCTAATGTAACCATATCTTTTGCATATTTTCCAATTTCGTCTACTTCAAAAGATATTCCTGGGAATGCATCTTCTAAAGCTTTTTTCATAGCACTATAGTTACTAGGTTCAGAGTAAACTATAATTAAGTCGTCATCAGTTTCCATATCATTCATGTCAACATCTGCATTTATTAATGCTTCCATTACTTCGTCTTCAGTATGTCCTTTAAAGCCAAGTGCGCATAAGTTTTCATACATGTATGAAATTGCTCCTTGACCAGCTACTTTCATTGCTGTTTTGTTTGCAACTGTTTTTATGCTGGCAACTGTTCTATTAACGTTGTCACTTAAGCATTTAATAATTAAGTTACTTCCGGCTGGACCAAATGCTTCGTACTCACATACTGTGTAGTCTTCACCGACACCTTTGTTAACTTTGTCTATACTTCTTTGTATTACATCAGCTGGTACTTGTTCTTTTTTAGCTTTTTCTATTAAACTTCTAAGAGCAAGGTTTCCATTTGGGTCTGTTCCACCAGTTTTTGCTACTTGATATATCTCCTTTGCATATATTGAATATAATTTTGATTTCATTGCTGCTGTTTTAGCCATAGATGCAGCTCTTACTTCATGTGCTCTTCCCACACAAATCACCTTCCTTTAATCTAAACTTTCGGTTTCTTTTACTATTTTAATATATTTTTCATCATTTTTAAAGATATTTTTATCATTTTTTTCTAAAAATTCTAAAGAATCTTCTTTTGCTCTCATTAAAACCTTAAAATCTCTTTTGATATCTGCTATTTTAAATGACATATCTCCACTTTGTCTTACACCGAATATGTCACCTTCTTTTCTCATTTCATAGTCTTTTTCAGTGATGTAAAATCCATCGCTAGAACTTGCCAAAACACTTAGTCTTTCATTTTTTTCATTTCCTATTAGAATGCAGGTGGACTCAAGACTGTTTCTTCCAATTCTTCCTCTTAATTGGTGGAGTGTTGCTAGACCAAACCTCTCAGCGTTAAATATAACCATCATTGTTGCATTAGGGTTATCTACCCCCACTTCTATTACTGTAGTAGAAACTAATACTTTAGTTTTTCCACTTATAAAATCATTCATGACTCTTTCTTTTTCTTCTTTAGTAAGTTTTCCATGTAACAAGCCTATGTTTACCTTGTTATTGAATGCTAGCTCCATTTTTGTTTTAAGTTCTGTTACTGGAGTTAAGTCTAATGTTTCGTTTTCTTCAATTAATGGGCTTACTACGTATATTTGATGATTGTTTTTTAATTCTTCTAGCATTAGATATAAGACACTTTTAATTTCTTTTTCGTCTTTTATTATTGTTTTGATTTCTTTTCTACCACTTGGTTTTGTTTTAATTAGTGATATATCCATGTCGCCATATATTGTTAGAGCATATGTTCTAGGGATTGGAGTTGCTGACATATATAAAATATCAGGTAGTGAGCCCTTGTTTCTTAGTGATTCTCTTTGAGTTACTCCAAAACGATGTTGTTCGTCTGTGATAACAAGTCCTAAGTTTTTAAATGATACTTTGTCACTTAGTAATGCGTGTGTACCGATTAGCAAGTCTATTTTGCCATTTTTTAGGTCTTTGTAAATTGCTTCTTTTTCTTTCTTTTTTGTTGTGCCTAAGAGGAGTGCTATTTTCATGTTGGTGTTTGATAGTAGTTTTTTTACATTTTCATAGTGCTGGGTTGCTAATATTTCAGTTGGTGCCATTAAAGCAGTTTGATATCCACTTAAGTATGTTATGTATGCACTTATTATTCCAACTATTGTTTTTCCACTTCCAACGTCTCCACATATAAGTCTATTCATTCTTTTAGTACTTGTTAAATCACTATATATTTCTTTTACAGCACTGATTTGGTCTTTTGTTAATTCAAATGGAAGTGTATTTAAAAAGTTTTGTACATCTAATTTGTCACATTTTTTTGGTTCTTTATGTGTATCTGTTGTTTTTAGGTATTTTAGGTAGTTTATTTTTAACATGAACAGAAATAATTCTTCATAGATTAGTTTTAGTTTAGCCTCTTTTATTTCTTGTAAGGATTCTGGAAAGTGTATTTTTCTTATCGCGTCCATCTTGTTAATAAAATCATATCTTTCGTTTAGATAGTCTGGTATATAGTCTGGAATTTCTATGTTCATGTCTAGTGCATTTTTTATTAGTTTTGAAAGTGTTTTATTGTTTAAACCATTTGTAAGATGGTAAATACTTTCTATTTTGTTGTCTTCTATTTTTGATAGTATAATGTTGTTTGCTACAAGGGTGTTTCTTTTTTCGTCATATTTACCTAGAATAGTTATAGTTTTTCCTGGGATGATGTTTCTTTTCATGAAAGCACGATTATATATGCTAACATTAATTAGCTTATTGCTTGTGTATAGTCTAAATGATAAGATATTCTTTTTTGCACCGAAAAATCTCACTAAAGGCATGCTGTCTACTATGCCTTCAATTATTACGTTTTCGTTTGGTTTAACGTCATTTATGTTGTTTATTTTATATGTTTGATATCTATAAGGATAGTATGAAAGTAAGTCCGTCACGTCATTTATCCCTACACTATTTAATAAAGAAATGTTTTTTGTGCCAATTCCAGTAACTTTACTTAATTCCATAGCTTCTCCTCCTTACATATTTAGTATACTACAATATAAATTGTAAGTCAACCATTTGTTTGCTTAAATTTTGATTATATTTTTTCAAAAAACGCTTGACTATTTTGGCAAATTAGTTTAGAATATAGACTTACCAATTCACTTAAGGCGAATTGGTGCTAGTATCACACTAGCCAACCCCTTTTTATTCTTTTTTCCGGACTGCTTATTATGGCAGTCCTTATTTTTAAATACAAAGAGATTAGTTTTCACTAACCTCTTTTTTAGATATATTAATATAATAATCATATCTTTTTTTAGCAGAATTCATATTTATTTTGTAAAGTCTTTCGTATTCATTTGGGTTTATTCTTTCTAAGTTTTTGTAACGCATTTCTTTTGCAAAAACTGTTTCGTATAAGTTGTAGTTTGGTTCTTTTGAGTCTACTGTAAGCTTGTCAGTGACTGGATTATAACGCATCAAGATGTTGTAACCGCTTTCTACAAGTAATTTTTGTTCTTCTATGCTGTTAGAAAGTCCACCTATTATACCGTGCGCGATGCAAGGACTGTATGCTATTATTACGCTTGGGCCACTATGGTTTTCTGCTTCCATGAATGCTTTTATTGTTTGAACAGGGCTAGCACCAGCTGATATAGATGCTACATAGCAGTTTGGTATGTTCATTGCAATTTGGAATAAATCTTTTTTAGGTTTTAGTTTACCACTACTAGAAAACTCTGCAACTGCACCTACACGAGTGGACTTTGAAGTTTGTCCACCAGTATTTGAGTATACTTCTGTGTCTAAGACTAGAACTTTTATGTTTTCGTTCATTCTAAGAGCATGGTCTAAGCCACCAAAACCGATGTCATAAGCCCATCCGTCTCCACCGACAATCCATACTTTTCTTGAAGGTATGTAGTCTAAAAGTTCAGATAGTTCTTTAGGTAACTCTACGCCTTTAAGTTCACTCTTAACTTCATTTGTTATAGTAAAGTCATTCATGTTTTCTAGCCATTTTTCGTATAGGGATTTTGTTTTTGCGCTTACATCATTCATTGTATCATTCATAATTCTTTTAATTTTATTTCTTTGATTTTTATATGATAAGTGTAAGCCTAAGCCGAACTCTGCATTGTCTTCAAACAGGCTACTTATCCATGGCATTTTGTATGGTGTGCAAGGCAAACTTGAAGAGTAAATCGAAGAGCAACCTGTTGCATTAGAAATTACTATTTCGTCTCCGTACATACTCGTTAGTGTTCTTAAGTAGACAGTTTCACCACAACCTGCACATGCACCTGGGAATAAAATTTTATTATCACAGAAACCTAAACCTTTAACTGTTGTTTTTGGCGCGTCTACATCGTTTTTAACATTTTCTCTTAAGTAATCACATAAAAGGTCAGTATTCTCTTTTGACTCATCCATAGTAAGTGCTTTTTGTTTGTTTTTACCTGGACATATTTTTGAACAAAGTGTGCAACCTGTACAGTTATCTGTGTTTATTCCTAAATAGAAATACCTTCCGCCTTCAATGATTACGTCTTCTTCTTTTAGTGGAGAGTTGTCAAACTCTTCTTTTGTCATACTAAATGGTTTTATTACACCATGTGGGCAAATGAATGAGCATAAGTTACACTCTATACAATTTTCTTTGCACCATGAAGGGACTAAACTACTTATTTTTCTTTTGTCACTTTTACTCATGTTTCCTTCAAATGTTCCGTCTTTGTGGCTTAAAAAGTCACTTACTTTAACCATGTTTGCACGCCTAGCCACCATTTTGTCATAAATGTTATCAAATTTTTCTTCATTTTGTTCTTCTACTGTTAATACTTGATTATTTAATTCTCTTAAATTATCTATACATAAATCTAGTACTTTGATATTATCATTCACTACATTCATACCTTTATCTATATATAGTTCTTTTATGTTTTCTTTAAATCTTAGAATATCTTCGCCTGTTGCACCTAGCATTTTTAGGATGTAGTATGACATTATGTTGTTTATTTTTCCTTTTAAGTTAAATTTAGTGGCAAGAGTGTCTGCCTTTGCGATAAATACTTTAATGTTTTTGTCTAAGATTATTTTTTTAGTTGAGTTTTTTATTAGCGAGTTTAATTCTTCATCTGTTTTGTCTGTGTTAATAAGTAGTATTCCATTTTGTTTAATGTTATCTAATACTTCATATTTTCCTAGGTATGAGTCTTTTGAAACTACTACTAAATTAGGGTCAGTTAGATAGAATGGGGCATTTATTAATTCATTTGATAGTCTTAAGTGGCTTATAGTGATGCCTCCACTTTTTTTGGAGTCGTATTCAAAGTATCCTTGTACATAGTTAGTTTGTCCCATTACTTTTAGAATGTTTTTAGAAGCACTTACCATACCATCTGAACCGAAACCAAATACTTTTATTTCTTTGTATTTTTTTGATAAGTGGAAGTTTTTTACTTCTAGGTTTGTATTTGTAACATCGTCTATTATTCCAAGAGTAAAGTGGTCTTTCATAGCGTGTTTGTCCATGTTATCGAATACTGCTTTAATCATGCTTGGAGTAGTGTCTTTGCTTGAAAGGCCATATCTACCGCCTATTATTTCGATGTTTTCGTTTTTTAAAGCAGCACACACATCTAAATAAAGTGGTTCACATAAGCTACCTGCTTCTTTTGTTCTATCTAATACTGTGATTTTTTCTGTGGACTTTGGTAAGACACTCAAGAAGTGAGTTAAGCTAAACGGTCTATATAAGTGAACGTTAATTAATCCAACTTCTATATTTTCTTTTAGTAATTCGTCTATTACAAGTTTAATTGTATCTGTTACACTTCCCATTGCAATAATGATGTGTTTTGCTGTTTTAGAGCCGTAGTAATTAAATGGCTTGTAGTCAGTACCCATTAGAGTGTTTAACTCGTTCATGTAATTTTCTACTATATCGGGTACTTTGTTATAAAATGTGTTTCTTGCTTCTGTGTTTTCAAAGTATACGTCTTCAGTTTCAGATGTTCCTCTTGTTATTACTTTACCTAGGTTAAAACTTCTATTTTTAAATTCTTCTATTTCTTTATATGGAGTGATACTTTTTAAATCTTCGTCAGTTATTGTTTTTATCTCATTTATTTCGTGACTTGTTCTAAAGCCATCAAAGAAGTGCATGAATGGAATACTTGATTTTATACTTGATAAATGCGCAACTAAGCCTAAACTATATGCATCTTGTACGTTACTGCTTGATAAAATTGCGTATCCAGTTGAACGACATGCGTATATGTCTTGGTGGTCTCCAAAAATAGATAGAGCGTGTGTTGACAAGCTTCTTGCTGCGACATGTATAACTGACGGAAGCATTTCTCCTGCCATTTTGTACATACTTGGTATCATTAATAAAAGGCCTTGGCTTGCTGTGTAGGTTGTACTTAAGGATCCTGCTTGAAGAGCACCATGTATTACAGCACTCGCGCCTGCTTCGCTTTGCATTTCTATAACACTTACTTTATCTCCAAATAAGTTTTTTTTGCCCTCACTACTCCATTTATCTACAAGTGTTGCCATTCTGCTTGATGGTGTTATTGGATAAATTCCTGCTACTTCTGTGAAGTTATAGCTTGCTAGTGCACAAGCCTCGTTTCCATCTACTATTTTTAAATTTTCCATATGTTCCTCCTTTAAATATGTCTATATCTTCTTATTTATTTTAACTATTATAATTATACTACATTTTCTTGCATTTAAAAAGGAAGAATTTTTATCTTCCTAAGTACGATTAAAAATGTTATTTTTTATCAACTGAGTCTAAGTATGAACTCATTATCGAACAGAATACATCGTGTTTTTCTGTTTTACTAATTTTTTTACTTTCAAATATTAGTCTAGCTTTTTCTATTAAGTCAATGCACGTATTTTCTGATATATCCATAAAGAAATATGACATATCAACATTAAATAGTTCACATATTTTTTCTAGTTGTTTTATGCTAATGTTTCTTTTTCCACTTTCTAAGTTTGAGATTTGACTTCTACTTAGATTTAAAGCTTCAGCTAATACATCTTGGTTTAGCTTTCTTTTTACTCTTAATTTTCTTACTTTTTCTCCTAATTCGTTATACATTTAAATCACCTTTCGTCATTAGTATACCATATTTATTATAAATCGTAAAGATTATGTTTTTTCTAATTATTTTGTTTCCATTTTATAATAGCATCTACTATTCTTTCACTAGCGTGTCCGTCTCCGTATGGATTTGAAGCACGACTCATTTTTTCGTATTCTTTGTTGTCTGTTAATAATTTCTTTGTTTCGGTGTATATTGTTTCTTCATCTGTTCCAACTAATTTTAAAGTGCCCGCAGAAATGCCTTCTGGTCTTTCTGTAGTGTCTCTTAAAACTAGTACTGGCTTACCTAAACTCGGTGCTTCTTCTTGAATGCCGCCTGAGTCTGTTAAAATTATGTAAGACTTGTTTTGGAAGTTGTGAAAGTCAAATACTTCTAGTGGTTCAATTAGTTTAACTTTGTCACAACCTTCAAATACTTCATTTGCAACGTTTCTAACAAGTGGATTTAAGTGTATTGGATAAATAACCTTTACGTTATCAAACTCGTCTATAATTCTTCTTATTGCCCTGAAAATGTGTCTCATTGGCTCGCCTAAGTTTTCTCTTCTGTGGGCTGTTAAAAGTATCATTTTTTCGTTTGGTTTAATCCATTCTAACTCAGGGTGTGTATAATCATTTTTAACAGTAGTGCTCATCGCGTCAACTACAGTGTTACCAGTTACAAATATTTTTTCTTCTTGTATATCTTCTTTAAGCAGGTTTTCTTTACTGACGATAGTTGGGGCAAAATAAAGATCTGTCATACAATCTACCATTTGTCTATTCATTTCTTCAGGAAATGGACTATATTTATCATATGTCCTAAGGCCTGCTTCAACGTGTCCGATAGCTACTTGATTATAGAAAGCGGCTAAAGCACCAGCAAATGTTGTAGTGGTGTCTCCATGCACTAAAACTATGTCAGGTTTTACATCCTTTATAACGCTTTCCAAGCCAGTTAATGCACGCGAAGTTATTTCACTAAGAGATTGACCTTGTTTCATTATGTTTAGGTCGTAATCAGGATTAATATTAAATGTTTCTAAAACTTGGTCTAACATTTGTCTATGCTGAGCTGTTACACAGACTATGCTTTCAATTTCTTTTCTTCTTTCTAATTCTTTAACAAGCGGAGCCATTTTTATAGCTTCTGGTCTTGTTCCAAATATACTCATTACTTTAATCATAAATTATCACGTCCTTCTTATTTAAAAAGGTGTTTTATTTAACACCCTTATTTTTCAAACTTTTAGTAAACATGTATGAGTCTCTACACATATCTTCTAAAGTTAGTTCTGCTTTCCAGTTTAGTTCATTTTGGGCTTTTGTTGCGTCAGCGTATGACACTGCAATATCACCCGGACGACGTTCAACTATTTTATAGTTTACTTTAACATTGTTTACTTTTTCAAATGTTTTTACCATTTCTAGAACACTATAGCCTTTTCCTGTTCCTAGGTTATATATGTGCATTCCCTTTTTGTCAAGTTCTAGCTTTTTAATAGCTGATACGTGCGCTTTTGCAAGGTCTACTACGTGTATGTAGTCTCTTATTCCTGTTCCATCCGGTGTGTTATAATCGTCTCCAAAAATATTTAGACAAGGAAGTTCACCTAGAGCTACTTTAGCAATATAAGGCATCAAATTAGCTGGTGTACCATTTGGTTCTTCTCCTATTAAATAGCTTTTATGGGCACCTACTAGGTTAAAGTATCTAAATATGCAAATATTCCAACTGTTATCACTTTTATATAAATCTTTTAATATTCCTTCACAGTATAGTTTGCTTGTTCCATAGGGATTTATAGTTTTGCCTGTTTCACATTCTTCAGTTACTGGAATTATTTCAGAGTCACCGTAAACTGCTGCTGTGCTACTAAATATGATAGTTTTTACATTGTGACTTTTCATTACACTTAGTAAGGTTAACACGCTTGAAACATTATTGATGTAATACTCTACCGGCATATTAACACTGTCTCCGACTGACTTGTATGCAGCAAAGTCTATTACTGAACCTATTTCGTTTTCTTCAAATATTTTTGAAAGAATAGTTTTATCTAGCATATTGCCTTCGTAAAATTTTATTTCTTTACCAGTTATTTCTTTTATTCTATCTAAGACTTCTTTTTTGCTGTTACTAAAATTATCTAAACCAACTATTTCATAACCTGCGTTTAATAACTCAACGCATGTGTGGCTTCCTATGTATCCTGTGCATCCTGTTATAAATATTTTTTTCATTTAAAACATCTCCTTCGTAATTTAATTATACTATAAAAAGTTGATAAAGTCATTATTAGTTGGTGCTAATTTTTCTAAATAAGTAAAGTTATTAATTATTTTAGTTTACTTTTTAGACTTTTGATGTTAAAATATTAACCAAGGAGGCAAAAGTTATGAATGAAATTGGAAAAAATCTTAAAAAAGTAAGATTATTAAAAAATTTATCTTTAAAAGAAGCTGGAGACTTATTAGGAATGTCTAGTACTGCAGTTACTAAATATGAAAATGGAGTCTTGGTGCCTGATTCTCAAAAATTAATTAGTTTTGCAAATGCTTATGGTGTTAAAGCTATTTCTTTAATTAAAACTTATAAATGCCCGAATATGAAGTTTACTACATTTAGAAAGAAAAAAAGATTAACAGGAGAGAAATGGCAATTATTAAAAGATTTAATACAAGAGGAAGTTGGAAAGTACTTAGAAGTCATTGAATTGAATTGTATAAATTCTCCTAATGTTAAATTAAAAAAATTTAATTGTAATAGTTTGGAAGATGCTGAAAAATGCGCAATTATGTTTAGGCATTATATTGAAATATCAAATATGCAACCTATTACTGATTTAACTAGTGTTCTTGAAAACTTGGGTATTCTAATCGTACAAATAGACAACCCTAATAATCTCTTTAATGGTTTTGATGGACTTAGTGAGATGGTAGAAAACGTTCCTGTCATAGTCTTATTAAATGGAATTCAAGATGGTGCTAGACAAAGATTTACTATTGCTCATGAACTTGGACACTTAGTATTAAATATTACTAATAAATCCTTGAATGAAGAGAAATTGTGCAATAGATTTGCAAGTGCATTATTAATGCCAATGGAAGCTGTAAAAAATGAATTTGGTAGTTCTAGAAATTGTATTAGTTTTTTTGAATTAATTGCTTTTAGAAAGGAATATAGAGTTAGTTATTCTGCAATTATACATAGATTAAAAGAATTGAAAATTATATCTATTTCTTTATATAAAATACTCAGTGTTTCTATCAGTTATCAAACTAATAATGACTTAAGTCCATTAGATTTGGAAGTGTCTTATCAGTTTAAAAGAATCGTTTATAAGTTAGAAAGTAATAAGATTATATCTGTTAATAAAGCTTGTGAGCTATTAGGGGTTTTGGAAAGTGAATATTACAAAGAAGATTATAATAACTGATACAAATATAATAACTGATTTAAACAATGCTAATATTTTAGATAAATTTGTAAAAATAGATAATGTTTATATGAGCGATATAGTAAAAAATGATGAAATTAATCTTAAAACTTGTGATGCAAAAATAATGAAGAAAATTAAAACAATATCAGTAACTTCTAATGATATATTAGAAACGAATAAATTATCTCAAACAGTGGGTAAACTTAGTACTTATGATTTAATCAATTTTGTTATAGCAAAAAATAATAATTATATTCTTGCAACTGGTGATGATGCTCTTAAAAAATTTGCTGAAAGAAATGGAGTTGAAGTTTTTAGAACTTTGAAATTAATTAAGTTGATGATAGATAATGAGGTTATTTCGTGTGAAAAAGCTTTAGAAGCTTGTATTTCTTTAAAAAGTGCTGCTAATACAAGAATACCAAAAGAATTAATTGATACGTTTATTAAAGACTTAGAAAAAGTTAAAATATAAAAACTTACACTATGTTTGGTGTAAGTTTTTAATTAGAAATAATTAAAATGAACAAAAAAAAGCAATAAAATGTTTTTTTAATTACTATATAGCAATATATAAATCCGTAAAAAATGCTAGATTTGCTACAAACGTTAAGTTGTTATGCAAACTTTTTTTGAAATTACACATTTTTCATTGTATATTCTTAAAATTGATTAAACCATATAGGAATAAAATAAACTTTACTTATTCTTTATTAAAAACTTTAATATACCAAAAATATTATAAATCCTTAAATTAATTTTAATTATGAAAATTATTAATACACTTTAGTAAAATCAAATTCACCTAATCCATCTTGTACAAATGTTTCGATTAATTTATCAAGTTTAGCTTTGCTTTCATCAAGTACTTTTGGAAATATAGTATTTAAACAAATATTGCTACATATATGTCTATAATATTTTCTATTTTTAAGTTTAATGAAAAAGAATGGCTCATTATATAAATAACCTATTTTTAAATATTCTTCTTCTGTGCCAAAAAAGGCAGAATATTTTTTATTTTGTTTAGGATCAACATCAAAAATAGATAACGATTTATTTAAAGGTAAAGATGACTTAAAAGGTACCATTTTAACATTTATATACATGGCTTTAATTTCTAAATCTTTTAAAATTTTAGGACGTTCATTATTAAAACATATATCTTTTTTTATAATTATTGAATTATCATTTATTTTTTTGAAAAAAACGTCTTCGTCAATATTATGTTTGTCTATTATTTCATGCGGATTAATTGAAAAATAAAAATCTCTATTTAAATATTTTAATAATTCTTGCTGTTTTATTACATTAATACTTGACAATACTTCCTTAAATGTCATTACTTCATTATTAATTATAAATTTTAATTCAACTACTTCGTACTTCATAAATAACAAATCCACAAAAAATTCTTTTGAAATATTATCTATTAAACTTTTATCGAAGTATTCTGCTTCTTCAATAATTAAACCGTGATATCTAGCTTTTCTAATTGCACCTGTTGTAAATTTATTAGTAGTAGTTGCAATGATATAATCAAGTTCCAAATCTTCCCTTTTAGTTATTAATTGTTCAAGCCACATACTATCTTCTTTTTTCTTTCTATCTCTACACTCGATACCAATTTTCCTTAATTTTCCTTGATTATCAGTAAATTCTATTAAAATATCAACTTCTCTTTTTCTGTTTTCTGATTTATCAAATATATACGCAGGGCTTGTAACTTTATATTTATCTTTATCCAATTCGTATAACCATTTATAAGCAAGTTCAAAATTTTTTCCTTTTCTTGGCATATAATAGTACCTCCTCTAATATAAAAACTTATATTCTAGTCTCTAGAATATAAGTCTCTTGTGTATACTTTACTCTTACAACTAGAAAGTTCTTCTTCTAGTCTATTTGCTAATATAACGTCAGACATACTAGCAAAGTCATTAAAGTTTTTAATTACTTTGTATCCTTCAAATTCATCTAATTTAAAAGATGGTTCATATATAATAATTTCTATATTATTATCTTTTAATTTTTTCATTATATTTTGAATAGCGCTGCATCTAAAGTTATCTGAATTTGCTTTCATAGTAAGTCTATAAATTCCAACAACTTTTGGATGTTTGTCTAGTATAACATGAGCAATATAATCTTTTCTTGTATCGTTAGATTTAACTATTGCTGTTATCATATTTTGTGGTACACCATTATAGTTAGCAAGTAATTGCTTTGTATCTTTTGGTAAACAATATCCACCATATCCAAATGAAGGATTATTGTAATAGTCTCCTATTCTTGGGTCTAAGCCCATACCTTCTATTATGTCTTTTGTGTTTAATCCATTCATTTCAGCATATGTATCAAGTTCATTAAAGAATGATACTCTCATTGCTAAATAAGTATTTGAGAATAATTTAACTGCTTCTGCTTCTGTACTATCCATAAATTTAACATCAATATTTTCTTTTAATGCTCCTTCTTTTAATAAGTTAGCAAAAGTTACAGCTTTATCTGTTGTATCTCCTACAATTATTCTTGAAGGATATAAGTTATCATATAAAGCATGACCTTCTCTTAAAAATTCTGGTGAGAAAATAATATTGTTTACTCCATATTTTTCTCTCATTCTTTTTACAAAACCAACTGGTATTGTAGATTTAATTATGATTGTAGCATCACTATTTACTTCAAGTACTCTTTCTATTGAAAGTTCTACACTTGATGTATCAAAGTAATTCTTTACTTCATCATAATTTGTTGGAGTGCTTATTATTACATAATCAGCACCACTAAAAGCTTCTTTATAATCTAAAGTTGCTTTTAAATTTAGATTTTTATTTTTCAAAAAATCTTCAATTTCTGCATCTTTAATAGGTGAAATGTGGTTATTTAACATATTAACTTTATCTTCTATAACATCTAAAGCCATTACTTCATTATGTTGAGATAATAATACTGCCATTGATAAGCCAACATATCCTACTCCAGTTACTGCTATTTTCATTAAATCACATCTCCTAATTAATAGTATACCATATAATTATGAATTTTCCAAACTTAATTTTCCTTATACCATTTAACAAAGTTTTCTATTCCAGTCTTAAATGGTACTTTAGGTTCGTATCCAAGTAATCTTTTTGCTTTAGAAACATCAGCATAAGTTCTATCAACATCTCCAGGTTGCATTGGTAACTCATTGATTTTTGGTTCTACGTTTAGAACTTCTGCAATCGTATCGATCATTTCCTTTAAAGTTACTGGGCTACTATTTCCTAAATTTATAATTTCATATACATCTTGATTATTTTCAACATAGTTTATACTTCTTATAATTCCATCAACTATATCTGAAATGTATGTGTAATCTCTTGAATTTGAACCATCACCAAACATAGGAATTTCTTTTCCTTCAAGCATTAATCTAGTAAACTTGTTAATAGCTAAATCAGGTCTTTGTTTTGGTCCGTATACAGTAAAGAATCTAAGCATAATTACATTATAATCTTCAAGTTTATGATAAACGTGAGTCATTACTTCATTTGCTTTTTTGGTTGCTGCATATGGGCTTATTGCAAAATCTACTATCATATCTTCTCTAAATGGAACTTCTTTAGTATTTCCATATACACTTGAACTAGAAGCCATAACTAATTTCTTTAAATTATGTTTTTTCATAACTTCTAATATGTTTTGAGTACCCATACAGTTAACATCTTGATATAGTATTGGATTTTCAATACTAGGTCTTACTCCTGCCATAGCAGCTAAGTGTATAACTGCGTCAAAATTATTATCTTCAAATATTTTATTTAATAATTCTTTATCTCTTATATCTCCACGATATAGTTTAAAGTTTTCATTGTCATTAAATTCGCTAATATTCTTTTCTTTTATCTCTGGATTATAAAAATCACAGAAATTATCAATAACGACAACTTTATTTCCTTTCTTTAGTAATTCACTTACTAAGCTTGAGCCTATAAATCCAGCTCCTCCTGTTACAAAATATGTTTTCATTTTTTTTCCTCCTTTATTTTGTTAACAATATTTTTACTTTTTATTATTAAAATGTCAAACATTTTATAAACTATTGGTGTTGTATTTTTTTCTATATATCTTTTTCTCATTAATTCAATTATAGTACATATTATCATTGTAATAATTATGCATATTATAGCATGTAAGAATAACGTTGATTTGCTATAGAATAAATAATTTTTAAATACTTTTTGCCATATAAATGGACGGACATAAGTGTTTTCGTGAATTAAATAAACTCCAAACGTTGCACTAGATATAGTATTTATAACTTTACTCTCCACGTCAAGTTCCTTAAAACCAAGAAGCATAAATGTTGCACAGGCTATTATCGGAAATGACGTTAAATCAATGAAATAATTAACGTAATTTGGAATAAATGTTTCAAATAATAATTGAGATGCAAATATAAGAAAATAGAAAAATATTGAAATTAGCAAACTATACTTAATGTGTTTTCCGTTATAATAAGTATTAATATAAGCACCTAATATATAAAGAAAAACAAATATAAACAAGCTACCGAAGCCCCTATTGGGTTTAAGTATTGTGGTTATAACACCACATGATAATATTCCCATTATTAATAGCAATTTAATAAATTCTTTCTTATTTAATATTTTTATTACTTTATTAATGTATGGACTTATTAAATATAAAATACAATAAACAGTAATAAACCAATATACTGAAAAGGTAATAGGGAAACAAATTTTTATAAATGCTTTCCATCCTACCCAGCCATCTATTATAATATTTAGTAAACCAAAAAGAATAGAATAAAATAATACTTGTAATACAGTGTTAATTAATTTTTTTATTTTAAACTCAGAATTAATTCCGAAATACCCGGATATAAGTACAAATATGGCAACTCCTATTTTTCCACCAATAACTAAAAAATCTAAGATGGCATTATTTATACTTAATCCTGAAACTTTAGACCAGCCACCATATAAACAATAATGATGAGCTATAATCATAATAATAGCAATTATTCTTAATAATTCAATATTAGATTTTCTATTTGAAATATCATTATTCTTTTTCATATTAATCATCCTTTATAATGTTTTTTATAATTGAATCAATATTTTTTTATTAAAACTCAATTTTTAATTTAAATAATCTTTCCATCCATCACTTGCTTTAAAGTTTTTATTTAACTCTTTTGGATTAATCTTTTTTTCTTTTTTCCAAACTATAAATTTTTTATCGTCTGATATTTTATATTTTTTTAATTCGTATCCATTTTTTATGTATTTAATTTTATTTTCATCAAAACCCATTATATTTGATATTGTTTTATCCATATTTAATTGATTAAAACTAGCAATTAAATATCCCACTTTTTTTGGTGATGGGAGTAATGGTCCTTCTTTTTCACCACAAATAATCATATCTGCTACATTAAAAATCGTTCTTTGCTTTTTATTTGTAATTTTTCCATTTTTGTCAGCGTATAAAACTATTTTATTTATATCTAAAATAGTTCTCCAAATTGTATCATTACCATACCAGCTTCCTTCTTTATATCTATTTTTTTTCAAAACTAATTGTGCGAAATCCAACAATTTGAGAAAAAACATTATTATTTTATTCTTAGTATAAGTATAATTTTTGGTAATTGACCACATCTTTTTTATCACACTTTTTTCCGGATATTCATCACCATTAAAAGCTATACTTCCATTTCTATGATGGGGCAAATATTCTTTTTTTGCATTTATTCCCACAAAATTTTTCATGCATGCAGTCATACCTGCTTTCCTGTGAGACTTAGGCTTTGGCACATTTATTAAAACATCAGCCTCTAAAACATCCTTTGCAATTAAATATTCATGTTTCCCCTTAGAATGGTGTTTATGCATTTCTTTTAAGTTATAATTAGTAATTGCATATTTTTTTGCATATTTATCAACATCAACTAGTGAACTATCATCCCCTAAGTTTACAAGTATGCATTCTATATTCAGATTATCATTTTTTCTAAAATCTTTTAATTTTATATTGTAACCATTTGAATTATAGATTTTTATGGCATCTTTTAATCCGTATAATTTAGTAACCTCTTCAAAAATACATCCTTGCACCGGCGCGTCTCCTACAATTATACTACCAGTACCTTTTAGTGCAATAATTGTATAATCAATAATTGGTCTAAGTATCGAAAAATTGGTTATTAAACAATCTGTACCATTTTCCAAAATTCCGTTAATGTGATTTACTAGATTTGGTTTTATGACAACTTTATCATTTAGTTTTATGAATTCAGAAAATGGATTCCATGTTGGCTTACCATAATTTTTTTTGTCTAAACCCATCTCATAAAGTAAAGTTCTAAAAGAATCATATATATTTTTATCACTAGCAATGTCTAAATTCAAACCTTCAGGATACTCTGTTGCAGTGTTAAAATTATTAAAATTGTATTCTTGGTGTTTCGTATCATAAGTATATACATCATTATATTTCACTTTTATCTTTCTCCTTTTTTATATATTTAACAATTCTTTTAAATGTATTTCTAAAAATTAAAGCATTTACCGTAACAACAAAAATCGTAACAAAAATCATGAACAATATTGCCACCATTATCCAATTAATGTATGAATTTATTTCAAAACTTCCAATCGAAAGGTATCCGATAAAAATGACAAGTACTTCAAGCAATGATACAACAATTATCTTAATTGCTTCACTAAATTTGATTTTTAAAATTTTTGTAGCGCCGTAATATATGAAACCAAAACTTCTGATAGGGGTAGATACTAACGTTCCAATAGCTACACCTATTAATCCAAATTTGCGAACTAATAATAATGATACTAATATATTAACTATTGGTTCTACTATTGCATATTTACTTGTTTCCTTAAAATTTCCATTTGCATAAACTATTGACGAATACGGATATCTTATAGCATAATTAAACTCTGCAAAAACCATTAAGTATGCAAATAATGGAACAATATAATTTGCATCTTTAATAGAACTAGTATAGATTTTTATAAAAGGTACAATCATAATTAATGTCATCGATAGTAAAATAGTTGTAATTGTATAAAATATAAATGAGTAAACTTCAAAGCTTGAATTTACCGCATTTGATTTAGCTATTTTCTTGCCAAAAAATGCATCTATTCCATTTGTTAGTGAAATAATAATAGAATTAATTCCATTTGTAATTAATGCATATACTGAATAAATAGATACATTTGTTAAGTTACTAAAAATTGTTAATAACATTACATCTGTATTGGATTGTACAGTTGCAGCGATATGGTGTGCTAATGCATCCCACTGTTTTTCAAACTTATATGTTTTTTCTTTGTTTAGTTTTATTTTGTATTTTTTTTTAAAATATGTTCTAATAATAATTGGTTTTAAAATGTAAACTACCGAACTCAATAGTTTTATAAGAAGTATTCCAGCACCACATTTCACTAAAATAATAATTAAAAATAAATTAAATAAGTAACTAATAGAATTAAGATTATCAATAAAATAGTTTTTTTGATCAGCTTTTAAAAATAAACTGTAAGTTATTCCAAAAAAATATTCAGCAAAATAATTTATTGATATTATTAAGATTAAGGAAATTGTGAAAATTAATGAATATTTACTATCAACAAAGTTAGGATATACTACACATAAAATAACTATATATATAATAAAGATAAATGATAACTTCTTAAAAAAATGATCTGAAGCACCTAATATTTTCCCTAATTCGTCAGTATTTTTGTCTACTAATGGCTTAAATAATGAATTTTTAATAACTGGCCCTATCCCACCTTCAAGTAAAGATATGTATGCCAAAAACTGTGCAATAGATGATATTAACCCATTAACTTCTGAACCAAACTTTTTAATAATAATTATAGGTATTAAAAATCCATAAATAAATACAATCACTTGATTCAAGATGGCAGATATAATATTTTTTACTACTGGATTATTTTTTTCCATTTTTTCCCCCATCATTTGGTAAAGATATTAATTGTCCTATTTTTTTATCCCAATAAAATGGTTTAAACTCTTCCATCCCGCTTCCTGGATAAAAAGTTAATTCTCCAAAATATAATTTCCCATTTATTTCATACCAGTCTACTCTAACAAATGGAATGTTGTTTGATAATTTTTTTGACAGTTCTAGCATTAATTCATAATTTTTCGGTTTTTCTATTCCTTTTATTGATGATGGATAGTGTCTTTCAAATGGCATCTTTTCCCAGTTCAAATCATAAAAAGTGACTTTTAGGCCATCATTATATCTTTCAGAGCAAGTAAATGATAGTTTGGGACTGCCATTAAAACACATTATTTTATAATCTATTAGCTCTTTTGCTTTTTTGTCTTCCATATATTGTTCTATAATTATTCTTGGTTTAATGTTTTTGTATGGCCACTCTCTTCCAGAGTAGTAATAATTTCTATTTATTGATTTTTTAATTTTATCTTCTGCTTTTTGAATATCAAGCTTTGATTTGTTTTTGCATATTACTACGCCACCTGAATCATGTGTACATTTAATAACAAACTGGTTAGGTAGTTTTTCAAAATCTATATCTTCAAATTTATTATACACTCCAATCAATGGTATTAAATATTCTTCTCCAATATTTTTCGATATATATTTTCTCACTTCATATTTATCTACCATTTGTATATAATTAGGATTTCGATCATATAACTTTAACCATTGTAGTTTTTCATTAAATGTTTGTGGATTTTTGAGATCTAGTGAATATCCCAATTTTAATTTAAAAATCATTTTAAGATATAGTTTATCATTTAATATATTAGTATAATTTCTGTGGTCAAAAAACATGAAGGCTCTATAGCTTATTTTTTTTGTATTGATCTTATAATTTTTTTCAGATAATACTTTTGACAGATAATCATAATACTTTTTATATATAGTTTCGGAATCTAATTTGGTTAAAATCGATTTAGCATTGGTTCCTATTTGTTCTCTTATAGTATCATTTTTTAATAAATAAATGATTTTTTCTGCTAACTCTTTTTCATCATCTTTAGGAACTAAAATGCCGTTGTTGTTATTGTCAATTAATTCTCTAGGCCCAAAATCACAATCTGTAGAAATACATGCTGTACCTGTTGCCATTGCCTCAATTAAAGCATTGGGCATTCCTTCAAATCTAGAACTTAATACAAATATTTTAGATTTAGCTACAGTATATATAGCATCTTTGTCATTACCACATAGTTTCACATTATTTTCTAGTGATAATGAATTTATTAATGATTGTAGTTTTTCTCTTTCTTCACCTTCACCATAAATAAGTAATTTGTAATTTGGAAACTCTGATACTACTTTTTTAAAACTTTTAATTAATATGTCGAAGCCTTTTTGTGGATTTAATCTTCCCATTGCTGTAATTATATTTTCTTTCAAATAATCTTTTTTACTAGCATCTATCGCTTTTTGATTACTTATTGCATTATATATTACCGCAGATTTTGTTCGAACTTTTTTTGGATAATATTTTTTTACTCTTTCTGTTTGAAAAATAAAACCGTCACATAATTTAGCAATAGCTTTAGAAAATAGTTTTTCATAAAATGATAATTCCAATACATTACATCTTTCAGATCCTATAAGTACAGTTTTTTTTGACTTTGCTAAATAGGCATATAATTGTGTTTTGTTAAAAAATGAAATAATAATGTCAGGTTCTATATTTGAAAACTCTTTTTTGCAAAAATTATATCTATCAACTATCTTTAAAAATCTGTTTTTATTACTTTTGGGCATATCTATAATTCTGATTTTATCGTTTAAAGGATATGCTGATTTTTCATTAATAAATTTTAAAATTGTTACATTAGAGTCAGTATTAGCAACAATCCAATTTGCTAAAGATACCACGACTCTCTCTGCTCCACCCATGCCAAGCGAAGACATCAAAAACACTATTTCTTTTTTCATTTACTCTCCTTAATACCTGTTAAATCGACATAGTCACCAACGATATAATTCCATTCTTCTGGTTCAAATTTGGTAAAGCCTGCCCAATGGCAAAATGTCAATTCACCAACATAAATATTTCCATTGCATACATATAGATCAACTCTCAAATGTGGAATGTTTTTACTTAATTTTCTGGATACTTCAATCATTTCTTGAAAATTATTTGGCTTTGTATCAATAATATTTGAATTATCGTAAATACATTTTAATTTTAATTTATTAAAATTAATATCATAAAAATCATTATACCTTTTTATCCTTTTGTCGCCATGACAAGTCATTACAAATTTAGGTTCGCCATTAAAACAAAAGAAATTATATTCGATTACTTCTTCCTTGCTGTCATTAACTAACAGTTTTTCTATAAGTATTCTTGGCTTAACATTTTTGTATGGCCACTCTCTGTGCGAATAAAAGTATTTTCTTTTTAATGATTTATTAATCTTTTTTTTAGTCAAATCATAATTCAATTTTTCTTTATCATTTACTATAACTAATCCACCACTATCGTGAGTACATTTTATAACAAAACTATTAGGCAACTTATCAAAATCAATCTCTTCAAAAGAGTTAAATATTCCATAAGTGGGTACAACATATTTTGTTCCCAATTTTTTTTCGACAATTTTTTTCGATTCATATTTATCAACCATTTTTGTATATATTTCTTTCCTATCATATAATTTTAGCCATTGCATTTTTTCACTGAAAGTTTTTGGATTATCCAAATTTAATTTATATCCCATTTCTAATTTAAATTTTATTTTTAAATATAATTTGTCTGGTATGAACTTAAAGTATGCTTTATTAAATAAATATAGCACTACGTTCTTTGGCTTGGTTACATAATTTAAAAATTTATTCACTTTAATCACTTCCTCATATAATTTCTATAACTTTTCATTTAGAAAATCTTGCATAAATATAATATCAAATGTTATATCTAAAGTCAAATTTCAATTGTTTTATAATTTATGGCTATTGATACGATTGTTGTTTATATATAATACAAATACTAAATAATGGTGTAAAAATATAAACCATTAATTTAAATTTGCTTTAGTTGATTGTTTTTTTAATAAAGTTTAGCCATTTTTCACTTATGTTTTCTGGATTTAATGCTTTTCCAATTTTATTAGCTTCAGTTGAAATTCTGTTGGCAATTTGTTTATCTAACAAAACTCTTTTTATTGCTTTTACCATACTCTCAATGTCATTCACTGGCACTAAAAGACCATTTACTTCATTTTCAATTAAGAATCTTGGTCCACCGCAAGGGCAATCTGTGGATACAACAGGTACTCCTAGCGCCATTGCTTCAATTAGTGCGTTAGGCATTCCTTCATAATCACTAGAAAGTACAAACAAGTTTGATCTATATATTTCATCTTTTATATTATTACTCTCTCCCTTGAAGATAACTTTTTCTGTCAGATTCAGCTGTTTTACATAATTTTTTAATGAGTCTTCTAATGTGCCTTTTCCGTATATTAACAATTTATATTCTTTAAAGTCGTCTTTAATTAAATTAAAACTGTCTATTAATAGTTTGTGATTTTTTTGTGGCTGTAATCTTCCAACTGTAACAATACTTTTATCTCTTTCGCCAAAAAATCTTTCTTTTATAAAAGATTTATCTACAGCATTTGGAATAATAGTAGACTTCTTTTGAATTTTTTTAGAAAAAAAGTCCTGTGCTTCTTTTGTTTGAAATACAAATCCATCAGCTTTTTTATATAAGGTTTTCATTAGTAGTTTACTTAAAAATTTATTGTATTCTATTTTAGGATCATTCCTTACTGAAATAATGATAGGACATTTTATTTTGTTTTTTATCATTAGCAATCTATAAGAAGGTTCTGGTAAAAATCCTATTGCAACATCTGTGTTTTCTTCATTAATTATTTTTGAGAGTTTTTTTAAATAATTAAGATTTTTTTTAATTATATTATTATTTATACCATCATTCAATGAATATGTTTTTATTCTTTTATCTATTTCATATTCATATTTTTCATTAGTTGTTGTAACTATAATTACATCGTGTGTTTTAATAAATTCGTTTGATAAATTTGCAACCACTCTTTCTGCTCCACCTTTTTTTAAATTTCCTATATAAAATAATATTTTCATTTTATTGTCACCACACAAACTCATAATCAATATATGTACTATTATTATACACCTGAATTGCAAAGAATAAAAGTAAAATTATATAAATTATGAAAATATATATTTTTTTATTTTTAAATTGAAGTGCGTTTAAGACGTTGGGAAGAAGAATTGGATAACAATAAAGAAAGTACAATGTTAGTCTAGAAACTAAACTTTGACTAGTAGCTAATATTTGGAAAGGGAAAGCCAAAATCAACATACCTATTAAGTATTTGTCTTTTTTTCTATAAATATTATAAATCAAATCAGCAAAATAATAAACAATAAGACTTCCAACAATTATCAATAACGTTATCCATCCCTCACCTGAATATGAGTTAATACCTATATACTGATTATAAAATATTCTTTTAAATACCCAAATGATTGGTGATTTTAAGATAAGTAAAGCAAAGCACCCCATTATATAATACTTGAAATTCTTATAAGTGTAATCAAAATATTTAAATACAAGTAGTAGTATAAACACTAAAGCTGTCTTATGAAAAGTAGTTGCTAATAAAGTTAGTAATATGAATTTTTTTACATTTTCTTTTTTTAATTGATTATATGCTAGTAATAGAAATGAAATCGCAATACATTGTCTTAAAGTACAGGTATAATATATGAAATAATTATATGTAATAAATATGTAGCAGCTCATAAAATAGTTTTTTGAATTATCTCTTATAAAACAATAAACTCCGATCAAAGATATTAAGGCAATAATAAAAATATAAAAATTGAAACTTGAAGATATAATTGTCATTAACTTTGTAAAGAGAGTAAATCCAATTTCAAAACCTGTACCTTTAAATATGTCAAAAAAACTCATTCCATTAACTCTCATGAAAAATTCTTTATAATTATACATATCCAAGCCTGTTGTTTCACTTCTTAATCCTAAAAACAAAAGCATTATAAAGAAGACAAGTAATAAATATACTTTGTCCTTTTTGTAATTAATATTTGTTTTTTTAAATATTAATGTAATCAAACATATTGTTAATAAAAACAAAAAATATTTCATTATCTACTCCGTTTCATATTTGTTTTTTATTTCGTTCTTATATTTTTCTATATCGTTAAATTTATTAAACTCTTTAATAACATTTTTTGACATTTTGGACAACTTTTCTTGATCGTTAATCAATGATATAATTTCTGTTTCTAATTCTTCATCTTTGTCACTTAAAAAGCCGTTATAATCTTGTTTAATTAAATCAATTAACCCATCTGTAGGTGTGGAAATAATTGGTTTGCCCAAAGCCATTGCTTCTAACACACACATAGGAGTTCCTTCATAAATTGATGTAAGTATCATCATTTTAGACTTATAAATATATTTATATGGATTATTTTTAAATCCTAATAAATCTATATTATTTTTTAAATTGTGGCTAGTAATGTACTCTTGTATTTCATTAAACATCACACCATCGCCAATTATTGCTAATTTTGCATTATATTTTTCTTTACAGACACTTTCAAATATTTTTATCATTCTTAAAGGATTTTTTAATTGTACAAGCCTTCCAACATAAATAACATCGTAATTATCAGTCATTCCTTTTTCTTTTGCTAATTCATTTATACGTTGAGTATTTATTACATTCACTAGAATACTGCTTTTATCTTCTATTTTTTTGCTGTACTTATAATCAAAAAAGCAACTATTTGAAACCCAAAATATATGTTTAAATCTTTTTGAACAAATTAAGTATAGTAAAGATTTTATAGATACTTTTCTCATTTCTAGACTATTGCCGTGAATATGTGAAATAACTTTACATTTTTTATTAAATAAACTTGCCAAAATACTTGCTTTAACATCGTGAGCGTGAATTATATCTGGTTTAATATTTTTAACAATTTTTTTTAATTCTTTGTACGTTAAACTTTTTATTGGAACAAAATCAATATTTTTGTTCCTTAATGTTTCTTTTATTTCGCCATCTGGTGAACAATAAAACATTTTATAATTTGTTTCGTTTTGAAACATATTAATTATTTGACACACAACATTTTCAGCACCGGAAAATTTGTTAGTAGACAACAAATGTAAAACTTTCATAATTACCTCTCATATATCTTAATAATTTGTTTTAAAACATTATCAATTAAGTAATCATTAGACTTTTTTTTGCCATTTTCTGCAAGTTTTTTTGATAATGATTTATCGAAATATATTTTTTTGATTTTTTTACTAAACTCTAAAGCATCAAAGTTTTTGATTAAAAATCCATTGACTCCATCTTTAATCAAATCAGCATTTCCCCTGCAATTAGTGGCAACTACTGGTATTCCAACGATCATGGCTTCCATAATATTCACAGGAAGACCTTCTCTCTTGCTTGAAGATAAAGCTAAATTTGAAATTTTAAGAAGTTTAGGAATATCATTTCTAAATCCTAAAAATCTTACGCTTTTTTCTATCCCTAATTCTTTAGCTTTTTTTTGTAAGCTTCCATTAAGAAGGTCGTTCCCTGGTAGTAATAATTTAGCGTTAGGTATATCCGGTAATAGTAAACTTAGTACATTCAAAAGCAATTCTTGATTTTTGTTATTGTTTAATTCTCCTGGAAATATCATAATAAAATCTTTTTTTTCTAGTTTTAACTCGTTATACAACGCTTTTTTTTCTTCAGATGATAAATTAAAATTAAACTTCTCATTTTCAAGTCCAATACCCGGAACATAAAAAGTGTTGCAAGCCATGTGCTTTTTTGACAATTTATAGTCTTCTTTATTAATTGTTATGATTGATGTAGTATATTTTGACAAATATCTTTCCATAGGAAAATAAAGTAACCAATTTTTTAAAGGGGCTCCTTTATAAAAATGAAAACCATGTGCAGTATATATCACTTTACTCTTAAAATTTTTAATTCTGCTTATCGCTAGTCTTGGAATGGCCGCTCCAAAAGGAGTATGGCAACTGATAAATTCATATTCGTTTTGTTCTAATATTTCTTTTATTTTCATGTATGATTCCTTAATTTGCTTAATATTTAGACTTCTTGAAAATGAAACATTAAATTTTTTGTCACAATATGGTATGTTTATATTTTCGTTTTTTGAAGCTATATGAACTTCGTAACCCAATTCTTTGTAATATTTTAACTGAGGAATTAAAAATTTAGTGAAAAAAGAATCTAAATTAGCAGTAAACAACACTTTTTTCATATTAATCCTCCATTTTTAAGTATTCATTTATTTTTAATTTTAACGATTTCACCGATTCTTCATCTGGTAACATTGTGTACAAGTCTAGTGTTGGAAAAGTATATGTTGGTCCCATTTGTCCTGTTCCAACAGCATTTTGACTTTCTATTGTCCATCCTCTCATATCGCTAAGTTGCATTTTAACTAATCTACTAATATCTTTGCTTGGCATGTTAGTATCTAAATTTTCGCTTACACTATCTAATATTCTATCGTAACTTGAAATTAAAGCTGTAGAAGATGTTATTTTGTTTACCATTGCTTCTACTACCTTTTGTTGATTTTTTACTCTTTGAACATCACCATCATAAAATGCATGTCTTTCTCTTGCAAACATTAATGCATGAAAACCATCTGTTTTATTCCATCCTTTTGAGTAACATATATCAGGTCTACCATATGCGCAAAAATCAAAATCACTGTACACATCAACTCCACCTATTGCATCAACAATTCCTTCAATAGTTGAAAAATTAATTTTAACATAATAATTTATATCTGTATCAAGTAATTTTTCTACTGTTTTTACACTTTCTTCTATTCCATAGTAACCTGCGTGTGTAAGTTTGTCATAAGCATTTGGTCCTTGTCCGACTAAGTTAACATAGTAATCTCTTGGGATAGATGTTAACAATATTTTTCTAGTTGTCGGATTTATTGTTGCTACCATATTAACGTCTGTATTGAATGTATAATCTATTGAACCATATCCATCTCCTCCAGCAATATAAACATTAAACGGAGTGTTTGTTACATTAACTAATTTTACTATGTCGTTTTTTTCTATTGAAATTTTAAAATTGTAAATACTTTTTATTTTTACATTTATGTCGTTTAATTCAGTATCAAGTAAATTTTTAACTGATGAACTAATTATTATTGCATTAATTTCGTCATTATTTAAACTTTCAAACATTTTTTCAACGTCAGTATATTCTGTAATTTCAAAATTTACTTTATTTTTTAATTCAGAACCAGCTTTTTCACTGTTTGAACTTTGATAAAGACCTACTTTTTTGTCTTTTAAGTCTTCTAATTTGTTATAACCAGAATTTTCTAAAACATAAACATCATATCTTTCTTTTTGAAGAATGTCTCTATCTAATATATCCATGAAGTTAAGTGTTGTAAAAATGTATTTGTCTGCGAAACCAAATATTACCCCAAATAGTACTAAAACAACCATTGAAATAACTTTTATTTTTGATTTAACTTTTGGTAAAAATACTGTTAATAGTAAGCCAGTATATATAACAAATATTAAAATGTATGCTGGTATTAGGAATTTTCCTGGTATCATATTTAACTTGTATATAGCATAGCTAAAAACTAACATCAATATTAATGATATTATTCCAATTATTATTGAAACTATATTTAGTACCTTTTTGTTTTTCTTTTTTGCCATATAAAAACACCTCATGTATATTATACATTAAATATTAGATAAAAACAACCTAATGTAGGAAATTTGGCACAGAAAAAAGAGTAGTTTCCTACTCAATTGTTAGTTTACCACTTGTTGGGTATATTTGAATATATGTATTTCCATCATTAATTACTAGTTCTTCACCAGTTGATTTTATTTTGTAAACTGTTTTTTCATTTTTACTTGGTTTAGTCCAAGTAATTGGGACGCTATAACCATTTGATATATAGTATCCTTCGCCTGTACCAACATTGTCAGTTTTTACGTATGCACTATAACCATGGTCTGTATAATTTGAATATTCTACTGCATAAACAATTATATTTTTTACTGTGTATTGTTTTCCAGTAACTAAGTCTATGTTCTTTGTGTCGTTCATGCTTCTTAAGTATGTTTTAGTAGTTTCGTCATAAACATAATTTGAAGTTCTATAACTTGAATATTTAATGCTTACATTTTTAGCAACACTACTTCCTTCAAATTTAGAAGTATCAATATCTTCTACACTATAATTTAAAAGATTTCCACTATTTGTAGTTAATGAATAGTTTTTGGCTTCTGCACCTTCTTTTAATTGTTTAGTTGAAGTAAATAGTTTGTGTTCCCAAGCTCTATCAAGTGTTTTATCTCTAAAACCATATTTGCCATCAACGTCGACGTCATTTATTTTTTCGTTTCTAATTCTTTCAATGGCATCTTGTGCTCCACCAGCGTGTGCATATATTGCATCATTTTCATAAACATAGTCTAAGAACTGAATTCTTGCACTTCTACTTGAACCTATTTTTTCAACATCCACGTCTTTAAATAAGGCCATCATTCTAGTAATTCCACCTTCTACCATAAGTTCATACACGATATATGCTTTATCAAGTCCTGCTTGTGGTAATGCACCATTATGGCAGTTAATCATTACTGCATATGGTCTAGTTTTGCTGTTAACATCAATTATGTTAACTTTCTTTTCTTCTTTGTTTTCTGTCTTGTTATTGTCTTTATTATTAGTGTTTTTGCCTTCTTTGTTTTCTGTCATAAAGTAAACACCTAAAAATGCAAAAATAACAATAATAACAGATAAAACAATAATAATATTTTTCTTTTTCACTCTACATCCTCCTCTGGTTATAGTATAACATAAAGTTTTGATAAATAAAATAGTTTTTTTTACAAATAAAAAACTGAATAATAACCCACCTGTATTATTCAGCAAATTGTGGCATAAGCCACTTTTTGGTTAAGTCTAATAATATTGTAACTCAACCAAATATATGTAAAATTTTTACCCACCTAAAATTTACAATTATTTATTTTATACTAATATGATGCAAATGTAAAGTAAAAATTGCATTTTGGAATAATTTTTATTAATAAACTCACTTGTAAATACAAATTTTTCTTTTAATTAATCTTGTTTTTAATGATAATTAACGATTTGACGACATAAAATAGCTCAAAATTAACGGTTTGACGACATAAAAGGGGCTGTTTTTCAACAAAATGACGAGATAAAGTTAAAATAAAAACCCTACTAGTTGCTAGTAAGGTTTATAGTACTTCTCTATCTCTTTTAGAAAATACAGTTTTTAAGCCAAATTTCACATTGTACTTGAAGAACTTTTTAATTCTAGAAGGTCTCGTCATTATTCTATATAACCATTCTGTATTGGTTTTGATAAATATGTTTGGTGCGCGTCTAATTGAACCACTTAAAACATCAATTGACCCACCTACGCCTACAAATATGCCTTTTTCAAATTCATTTATGTGTCTATTGATAAGTTTTTCTTGTAAAGGTATACCAAGAGCGACTAAAATTACATCTGGTTTTGTTTCTTTTATCATTTTTACAAACACTTCATCTTTGTTGTTGATGTAACCATTTATCATTCCTGAAATAATGATACCACTATATTCTTCAGTTATTACTTTTTTCATTTTGCCTAAAACCTCTTCTTTGGCACCAAATATAAAGACTTTTTTATTGTTTTTACTGCATTCTTCTAGTAAATATTTTGCTACATCTACACCAGTTATTCTTTCTTCAATATCTAAGCCTTTTATTCTAGCACCTTTAACAAGTCCAATTCCATCTGCAATTATACTATTATTAGGGTTTATTAGCATCTCATTTATTTCTTTGTCTTCTATACCTAACATAAAAGTTTCAGTGTTTGCAGTTATTACAAACTTTTTTTCTTCATGCAAAAGCAAGGACTTAAGATAGTCAAAATATTCGTTTCTTGTTTTAGTATATAAATTTAAATAATACTCTTTCATAACATCATCCTTACTTCTAGTATAACCACTTTTTTACTTTTTAACACTCTTTAATTATACTATTAATAAGAGATATAATCAATAAGTTAAAGTTATTTTTCATCTTTCTTAACTAAGTTTATTATAGCTTCTGCTTTTTTACTCCAGTCATTTTCTCTTGCTTCTTTGTCTAAGAGTTTTAAATAATTCTTATCATTTCTTAAAAAGTAGCTTTCTTCAAGTTTATTTATAAAGTCCTTATGGTTTTCTCCAATAAATATGCTTTTGTATTTTTTGCATTCGTTTAGCTCTGTAGTTACTATTGGTTTTTTAAGTGCCATGTATTCAAATATTTTTACAGGGTTTGTGCTTTTTGTGATGTCATTTATTAAAAAAGGCACCATTAATATATCACAGTTTCTTGCATAGTATTTGAGTTCACTATAGTCTTTTGGTCCAAAAAAGTAAATGTTTTCTTCGTTACCTGTTATGTTTTGGTCGTATGATTCATCATATTTTATTCCAAAAAGTATTACGTTATATTTGTTAGAACAAGCTATTTCTTTTATTAAGTCATAGTCAAACCATTTAGCTAATGCGCCATAGTAGCAGACATTTCTTTTTCCATTTTTAAACACTTCCGCGAAGTTGTAATCTAATTTGTGTTCACCGAATTCTTGGAAGAATTTATAGTCTACTCCGTTAGAACTATATGCTAGGTTTTTATTTCCGCGTTTGTTAATTACATCATTCATTAAAATATCTGCAGTTACTACAACATAAACATCAGTGTTAGACATTGCATAGTTATATTTGTCTGTAATATTAGTTGGTAATGTAAGAGTGCCTGCAAGTTCTGGACTTAGATGGTCAATGTATTCATATATGAATTTAAAACCTTTATTCATGTATTTATTTATATCTTTAATGCTTAATTTCCAGTCAGTTGAGTATACTTCTATGTATTTAGGTTTATCATTTTTCTTTAGTTCATCCATTAATATTTTGTTTAGTAATATGTTGTTAAAGTTAAATAAGTAGAAGTTATCTTTTAATTTGTCATAAACTTTAATATTGTCTGTCATTGTTGTAACTTCATAGAACATCAAGCATTTTTGATTTGCTAGATTGTTTGCAATGTGTTGTGGTCTTTGGAATAAGTGTACTTTGTAACCAAAGCTGCTTCTCCAAAGTATTATTCTATCGTAATTGTTATTAGAAAGTATTTCTTTTATTTCTTTTTTATATTTATTATAATGCACGAGTGTTGTAAAACTAAATTTGTCTAAGTAGTTAGCTATTATGTAGCTTTTTAGTTTTTTACAGAAACCTACGAAACCGTATTTCTTATGCACATTTAGTAATTTTGTTATTTTTTCTTTCATCTCATTCCCTCATAATTATTCTAGCACATTTTTTTAAAGAAATACACACTTAGATTAAAAGTTTTTAAAAAAAAAGCATGTTACTTAAAAACATACTTTCCTATCACATAGTTTATTAAAGTTGTTGATATTCCAGATATTATTTTTGACGGGAAACTAGCCAACTCAGCATAGTCTACAAGCATATACAAGACTAAACTATCCATAAACAAGCCTGCCACACGGGTACCTAGAAATAGGTAAAATCGTTTTATTTTGGCTTTTCTTGTTTTGAATACTGTTTTAAATACGAATTTAATATTAGCAAAGTAAAGTAAAACTACACTTATTAGAAATGACATAGTGTTTGCAATAAGTAAGTCTATTTTTAGCATGGAATGAAATATTGTGAATGTGATTACTTCTAATATAGCTATAGAGCTTGCAAATATTGTGTATCTTATAAATCTTTCATTTTTATTTAAGTATTTCTTTATCATAAAACTCCGAATAGTATGAGATTTTGTTATAGTAGTCAAGATATCCATATCTTTCTACTACTGTTTCTTTGTCACTAAATAGGTTTGTTCCTAAACCAAGAGTGTCTCCTGTTATTTTTACACCTAGACTACCTAGTATAGTTGGGAACATGTCAATATTTGTGAATAGTCTGTTATATTGTTTGGATGGACTATTTTTTGCATTTATGAATACGTTATATATGTTTCTTTCGCTGTCTTTATAGTTAACTACTTTGCTCATAGAGATATGGTCTCCAGTAAGTACAATTGTAGTGTTTTTGTAAAAATCTTGCTCGCTTAGCCAGTCAATGAAATTTATTATAGTAGTGTCTGCACATGCAATTGTGTCTATGTATTTTTTGTTACTTACGCTTTTGCAATCTTTATATGTAACTCCTTTAGGTGCATGTGTATCTATTGTCATAATTGAGAAATAGAAAGGTTTATCCTCTTTACTAAGAGACGTTAATTCTGTTTTAGCGTGTTCAAATAAGTCTCTATCTTTTAAGCCCCATTCTACTAGATCACTCTTTTTTACTAATTTATTATCTTTAAAGTAGTCTAGGTCAAGTATTTTGTAGTTTCCGTGTGCATATAGATAGTCTTCTATACCACTAAATGTTGCATCACTTCCTAGCATGAATGATAGGTTGTAACCATTTTTACTCATGATGTCCCCTAGAGTGATTATGTTTGGATATAGGAATTTGTGTTCATTTGCATTTTCAAATTGTGTTTTTATAGAGACACCTGCAGTTGTTGCTACAAGGCCTGACATTGTCCAAGATAAACCTGGTGCAGTGTATGCTCCTCCGATTAGTCCTTCTTCTTTATTTGAAAATGACAAGTTATCTTTTGCTAATTTAGTTAAGTTTGGTATGTAGTTTTTGTCATATACTCCTCCACTAGATTTATCAGCAAAAGTGCTTTCCATGCTTTCTAAGTATATTACAATTAAATTGTTTTTATCTTTAGGGAATACTATATTTTCATATTCTACTTTTGTATAGTTATTTTCTATAAAATCATTTGATGTAACTCTTTTATCAATGTAGTCTTTTACTTTAAAAGCATTATTGGTGTAATAAACAGTGTAACACATTAATAAAAGTCCGCCAATAATTAATAATGTGAATATCTTGTTTATAAACTCACGCTTTTTACTTAGTTCATGTAATATTAGAAAAATGACTGTGTATAACATTACAGGAATAAGAGTATACATGGCAGCGTCTAAAACTATTTCTACACTTGTACCGGCTGCTGGAGTTAGTAAAACGAATATTATTTCATCTAGTTTTGTGTTTCCATAGTATTCTTTTGTCCACATTAGTAAAAATAGTACTATAAGTGGGATTACAACTAATATATATGCAAATACTTTTTTCTTCATACTTCACCTCTTAAGTCAACTATATTCTATCACAAAAAAGAAATTTGTTAATAGTTTATTTATTATTCATAAATTCTATGTATTTATCACAAACTTCTTTACCACCGATAGCTTGTGTCTCTCCTTTTTCTATCCATACAACTTTGTTACACATATTTCTTATTTGGTCAATTGAATGGGAAACAAATAAGACAGTAGTGCCGCCATTTATCATATTTAACATTTTTTCTTCACTTTTCTTTTGAAAAGCCATGTCGCCGACTGAAAGTATTTCGTCTACAATAAGTATTTCCGGGTCAACTACAGTGGCAATTGAAAATGCTAGTCTAGCTATCATACCTGAAGAGAAGTTTTGTATAGGAACATCTAGAAAATCATTTAGTTCGCTAAATGAGACAATTTCGTCAAATTTAGAGTTAATAAATTCTTTTGAATAGCCCATTACAGCACCGTTTAAGTAAATATTTTCTCTTGCAGTTAGCTGACTATCAAAGCCTGCTCCTAGTTCTATCATTGGGCATATGTTACCATAAACACTTACTTTTCCTTTAGTTGGTTTCATGACTCCTGCGATTACTTTTAGTAGCGTAGACTTGCCTGCCCCATTTGAGCCAATAAATCCCACAACTTCTCCTTTTTCTACATCAAAGTTAATATTTTTTAATGCCCAGAAGTCATTGTTTATTTTTTCTTTCTTTTTGAACATATCTACAAAACCTTGTTTTAGTGAGAAACCTTTTTCTATACCAAGATTAAATTTCATAGATACGTTTTTTACTTCAATCATATTTTCTTTCATTTGATCCTCCTAGACATAGTATATAAATTTGTCTTGATTTTTCTTAAATAGGAATATACCAATAAGTAAGGCAAGAGCCCCGCTTAGGAAGCATCCTATAAACTGAGTTAATGTTGGAAGTGTGTTATAAAGTATTATTGTTCTTGCAAAGTTTATTATTTGATACATTGGGTTTAGTTTCATAATACTTTGTACTACAGTATTTGAAATATTTGAAATGTCATACATTATTGGTGTAAGGTAAGTCCATATAGTTATTATTATTCCATATACATAGAACATATCTCTAAAGAATACTGCAACTGTTGATAAGATTAAGCCCATACCAAGAGTAAACATGAATAAACATATAAATGAGAAAGGTAATATTAAGTGATACCAGTTTATTCCAGTGCCAGTAAAAATCAATACTAGATATAGTGGAATTAATGTTAGTAAGAAGTTTATTCCTACAAATAGGCATTTACTAAGTGGAAATATATACTTTGGCATATAAACTTTGTTAATAAGTGAGAAGTTAGCAACAACACTGCTCATTGCAAGGTTTGAAGCTTCACTAAAGTAGTTAAAGTAAGTAAGGCCAATTAGTAAGTAAGATAAATAGCTTACTCCTGGAGTTGAAAACTTAAATACGTTTGAGAATACTACTGCCATTACTGCCATCATAAGTAGTGGGTAAAGTAAACTCCAAAACACGCCTAGTACACTTCTTTTATATTTTACTTTAAAGTCTCTACTTATTAATTGTTCAAGTAAAAACTTATATTTTTTTAAACCTTTTAACATATATTACTCCTTTATATCATTTTATCAGTTTTGTTATAATTTTTTTACTAACTCTTTACTTTGCAACATAGCATCTTCCATTGAAGAGTATGTCCAGCTACCATATCTTCCAACTGAGTAAACATTGTCTTTTTCTAACTCATTTATTATTTGTTTTACTTTTTTGTCATGCTCGGTGTCTATGTGAACATAGGCTGGATCCATTATAATGCTTTCATATTTAACCAATTTAAAAGTGTCGTCTATAATCTTACATTTTTTTAAGTTATCTAAAGTTAGAGATAATTCTTTATTAATAGTACTCTCGTCTATTATACTTTCTTTTGAGTAACCTATTTCTATATACATGCTTAGTTTATCTGTGGATAAAATATTGTCATAAAAACCTGCACGATAGAAGTTAATGTTTTTGTCTGGAAAGTATATCCAGTCAGTGTTGTTGTAAGTTGATTTTTTGTCAAAGCCTAGGTTAAATACTAATACTTTGTTATAACTTAGTTCGTTACTGAAACTTGTGTATTCTTGTATATTTAGTAAGTTTAAGAATTTATTAAATGGTATTGTGTTTACTAAATTGTTATAGCTTACTGTTTCACCATTTGACAGTGTTGCTTCTTTTTTGTTTAAGTCTATGCTTGTAACGCTTGTGTTTAACATAACTTTATTCATATCAACTTTTTCACATAGTTTATTTACTATTACTTGCGCACCTTTTTTAGGATACATAAATGTATTGTTATAGCTTGTATTTGAGTGGTTTTTCATGTTGTTTATTATTTCTGTGATGTTTGCATAAGGGAAAAATCTTCCCATTGCATCTTTATCTAATTTAGTTAAGTCTGTTGCATAAAGTTTTTCGTTGTATGGTTTTAGAAACATTTCAGTTATGGATATACCAAATTTACCGTAGAGCATGTCTAAAAAGTTAGTATATACTTCTTTTTCTTGTTTGTTGAATAAGTCATATAAGCAATCAATAAATTTATCTTTTGATAGTTCATGGATATTCATTTGAAATGGGTAATCTATTAATTTATCTTCAAAGTATATGTATGTGTTTTTGTTTTTTATGATGTAATCATTTTTGTCCATGCTGTTAATAAACATACTCTTAAATTCGTCTGTTTTGAAATGGAAGAAGTGTCCAGCGTAGTCCCAGATGTAGTCGTCTACGTAGTGAGTTCTTGCGTATCCACCAAGAGATGAATCTTTTTCTACAATAATATAGTCAGTTATGTAGTTTGCAAGTGTTAAGCCACTTATTCCTCCTCCAATTATTAAATTATTTACTTTCATTTTTTACCTCACTAATAAAGTTATCAAATTTCTTAGCTGCATTTAATGCGTTATAGTTTTCTCTTGTTTTGTCATTCATCTTAAATTTATAGTTTTCATATATTATCAAGTATAGATAATTAAGAATATCATTTTTTGAGAATGTTAATACTAGAGAGTTGTTTTCTCTTAAGATATCTGCGCTTATTCCATCTAGCATAGTAATTCCAATTATAGGTTTTTTACTTCCTAAATAGTCTGCTAGTTTTGCTGCGAAGAAAATGTTTTCGTTTGTTATTTCACTTATATTTGCATCTATATGTAGTAGGTAGTTACTAGATGTCATTATCTCTAGACTTTTTAGATAGTCTACACCTTTTTTTATATTAATGACATCTAATAGTTCATTATCAATTATATAAAGTTTGTCAGAGTCACTCATGTTACCATAGAAATTGAATACTACTTTTTTTGACAAGTTTTCGTCTTTTGTTTTTAGTATATTTATTGCTTCTAAAAGTAGTCTAGGACTTCTAATTTCGTCTAAGTGACCAATGTATGAGAATACTAGTTTATCATTTTTAATTGTTTTTTTAGGATATAAATTAGAGTCAAAACTATGTGGTAAGATTATGCTTTTTTTAGATAGTTCTTCTTTATTTTTGTAATCTTTTAGCATATATTTTTCTTGGTAAGTACTATTGTATATTGAGTAATCACTTTTATTTATTATTTCTTTTTGTAAAGCAATATTTTTGTAGATTAAGTTCTTTTTAGTTACATTTATTCTTCTTTTATAGATATAATCTTTTAGCATTCTTTTTGGTGAAATCATTTCTTTTACTGACATATGACGATTATATCTTTCACTTAATGCATATGGGTTTTTAGTGTCTATGCTAATTAATGTGTATGGGTTATTTGCAATTGGGTCTCCAAAAGAGCTTATCCACATAATATTAGGGTATTTTTCTTTTATTTTTAGTCCAATTATGTGTGACTCTTCAGGCATAGAACGAGTCATGATTATGTCATATATGTTATGGTTTTCATCAAAGTATTTTAATGCATTTTCTACGTATTCTTCTAGTGTAGTAGACTCTGAATATATGGCATTTATATTTTTGTTAAGTTTAAGTTTGTCTGTGTTAATGTATGACCATAGGTTATTATTTTTTTGTGTATAAACATCATATTTTAAGTTTGAGTTATTCAACAATTTATAAGTTACTAAGCCTTCTGAACTGTTAATTGGAGGAAAAAACCAACTTATTACTAGTATTCTTTTCATTTGTTAAGCCTCCTTTTAATTTTTGATGAAAATGATAATATTTTTGTGAATAATCTAGAGTTATGTTTAACGAAATAGAAGTTAGTTTTTCTATGCATTTTTGTGTAAGCCATTTTGTCACTTTCTAAATATAGCTCCATAGATTTTTCTTTTAAGTATTTATCAAATTCTTTTATTTGTTTTGTAGCTTCTTTTTTAGATGTGTCGTATGAACAGAATATGTTGTAATGAGTGTATAATGTGTAGTTTATAATCATTTTAATGTAACGTTTTTTGTTAACACTTAGTTTTCTTTTGTTGTCTTCATAAAATTCTATTAGAAATTTTAGAACTTTTTCGTGGTGTAGTTTGTTTCTTACGAAGGATGATGTGTTAACACTTTGGTCAAGTCTACCGATGAAGTACCTGTATATGTCTAAGTTATAGTAAGTAAAAGTGTTTACTTCAGTAATTGGTACAACATTATACTGCATATCTACATAGAAAGTTTTTTCCATTAGATGTAAGTTTGAAGACTTTAAGATGCTTGTTTTGTATGTAGAAGTTGCCATTACAAAGTATTCGCCTTTTAAAATGTTAAGGTCTATTTTGTCAAAGTCGTATAATTTGTTTTCTGTAAGGCCAGAGTATTCATTATATATAGTTTCTCCTTTATAAATATGTTCTTGAGTGTAGTTAGTTACTACTAAGTCAGCTGTTTCTTTTTTTAGTCTTGATACAAATTTTATAAAGTCTATACTGTTTACCCAGTCGTCACTATCTATTACTTTAAAGTACTTTCCTTTTGCTTCTTTTATGCCTACGTTTATTGTTGAGCCGTGGCCAGCGTTTTCTTTTTCAATTAGTCTTATAGTTTCTGGGTAAACTTTTACATACTCTTTAATAATATTTACTGAGTTATCTTTACTTCCATCACTAACAATAAGAAGTTCTACATCACTATTTGTTTCTTTTAAAAGTAAGCTGTCTAGGCATCTTTTTATATATTTTTCTGTATTATATACTGGTATTAAGACTGTTAATATTTTTTTCATAAGTTCCTCCTTTGTTGTTTATAAATAAGTAAAAATATAGTAACTTACCATATTTTTATTATTGTTATTATAATTGTAATTATTCCTATTAATGAAAGGGCGACTTTTTCTCTTGTTGATAGTTTTTTTAATTTTATTGGTGTTATAAATAATATTCCTGTTATAAGTAATGTTACTAGAAATATGATACTTCTATAGTCTTTTGCCACTATAAATGTTAGGAAGTAAACTAGAGGAATTATGATAGCACTACAAGTTATAGGCATACCAATAAATTCCTTACTGTCTCCTTTTTTTAGTGTTGACAACATATTGAAGTAAGCTAGTCTTATTACTCCAGCAATACAGAAAAATACACTAATTATGAATAAGTATATATTGTGAGTAGACAAGTTTTGCACGATCATCATTGGAAGGACGCCAAAAGCAATAGCATCATTTAGTGAGTCTAGTTCTATACCGTATACTTCATAGTCTTTTAGACTACCAAACTTTCTTGCTACAACGCCATCAAATGCGTCACATATTGCTGAGAATATGAGACAGAACACTGCGTAGGTTGTTTTTCCATTACTTGCAAGTAATATACCTGTTATAGCGGAAGCTGTTCCTGTCATTGTTACCCAGTCACACTTTCTATATACTCCTATTGGTTTTAATTTTTTTAACATATTAATCAACTTCTTTCTAAATCAATTATATCATAAAAGGTTCAAATGTTAAAGAAAAAACCATCAAATTGATGGTTAACTTATAAATAAGTATACATAATATATTAAAAATACTAAAAACATTAATATTCCTTCTCTTCTTGATAAGACTTTACCACTTTTTCCAAATATATAAAATATGATAGATGCAAGTAAGACAATGCTTGAGTCCACTATTGTGAATGCGTTTGAAGAAACTGTTCCATATATGCTAATAGGAAGACCTAAAACTATACATATGTTAAATATGTTAGTCCCTATTATGTTACCTACTGCCATATCAAATTCGTCTTTTCTAGCCGCGTTTACTGTCATTGTTAGTTCAGGAAGAGAGGTTCCTATTACTATGGCTGTCATTGATATTATTTTTTGGCTTATTCCTAAAACTTCTGCAAGCATTACAGCGTTATCTACAACTATGTCTGAAGACACTATTATTCCAATGAGTGTGAGTATTATTAAAATTATAGATTTTTTTAGACTATATTCAGGAATAAGTGTTTCTTCGTTTTTGTTTTTTCTTACTAATCCGATTATGTAGAACATGAATAGGATAAACCAGCAAAGAAGCATTATACCATCAGCACGAGATAGAGTATTAGATGCACCTTTTTTAAATAGTGAGTCTGTTAATAAAACAAAGAAAGCTGAAGTTATGATTACTAATAAAGGAAGTTCTTTTTTTATTGTTCTTTCTTTTACTTTGATGGGTCTAACGATTGCAGCTATACCTACAATTAATAGTATGTTTACTATGCATGAACCGATTACATTTGCAAGAGTCATGTCAGGGTTACCACCACTTATTGAGTTAAATGATATTGCTAGTTCTGGAGCACAGGTACCAAAGGCAGCGACTGTTAAAGCAATTAACATTTTAGGAACTTTTAAGTGAATACTAAGACTAGAAGCTGCACTTACAAATATGTCTGAAAATCTTATAAGTGAAACTAGTCCGATTACAAATAGAATTATTGCTGTTAGAATTAAAGTCAAGATTTTCCCCTCCTTATTTTGTCTCTTTCAAAGTATTTCATTATTTCTGAAACGATTATAATTGGAAGAGAAGCTAAGAACAAGCATAGTACATGTAATAGTGGAATTGTTTCTGTTTCTAAAAGATGCGATAATACACTATTTTCTACTACTACAAATTGTATAAATAATACTATTAAGATAGATAAAACTAATTTTTTGTTGTTTTTTAGTGGAATACTAAATATGCTTTTTGTTTCACTTCTACAGTTAAAGCAGTGTATGTTTTGCATGAATACCATAAGAAATAGAATGTAACTTCTTGCGACTACTGTTGGGAGTTTTAGTACATCTATTAAGTAGACCCAAACACCGAAGACAATTATTCCCATTGTTAGTCCCATTAGAAGTATTTCGTTTTTTAGTAATCTATCAAATAAGTTTTCTTTTGTGCTTCTTGGTTTTCTTTTTAGTACGTCTTTGTCAGTTTGTTCAAATGCAAGAGTGACATCTTGTATTCCATCTGTTACTAGGTTTAGCCAGAGGAGTTGAATTGCAGTTAGTGGTACAGAGTAGTCTAATAGAATTGAGAACAAATAAAACACGACTTCACTGACACCACAAGATAAAAGCATATATGTTACTTTTCTAATGTTGTCGTATGCACCACGTCCTTCTTCTACACCTTTTACTATTGAGGAAAATTTATCGTCTGTAATGATAAGTGAAGAAGTCTCTTTTGCTATGTCTGTTCCACTTCCCATGGCAACACCTGTATTTGCTTCTTTTAGGGCGGGGCTATCGTTTACACCATCCCCGGTTACTGTTACAAATTCACCTAATCTTTTGTATGAAGAGACTATTTCTAGTTTTTGCATTGGTGTAACGCGGCTAAATACTTTTTTAGTTTTTATGTATTCGTCAAAAGTACTTTGGTCTTTTTTTAGAAATTTAGATAACTCTTCTCCAGTAGATAGTTCTGTTTCGTTTGAGCAAATTCCTAGGTTGCGGGCAATTTTGTAAGCTGTTTGTGGGTGATCTCCAGTTATCATGACTACTTTTATTCCAGCACTTTTACATTTTTCTACTGCCTCTTTAGCATCAGGTCTAATTGGGTCTAGGAATGCAACTAAGCCACTAAATTTAAGGGGCGGAATATCACTTTCTTTATAAATATCTTTTTGTTTAAAAGAAGTTATTTTTGCACTTGCGAAAGCTAATACCCTGTAACCATCACTTGCTAAAAGTTCATTTTGTTTTCTGATCTTTTCTTTGTTAGTTGTTTTTTTTGTAAACTTAAGTACTTTTTCTAAGTCACCTTTTATTGTTATATACATATCATCTTGTTCTTTATAGAATGCAACTGAATAGCCGTTATCGGACTCGTATGGAATTCTATCAATTACGTTTGTTCTTAAATCTATGTTTTCTAAACCATATTTGTAGCCTAAAGATAAAAGAGCTATGTCCATTGAGTCACCGAATGAGACCCATTCATCGTTTTGAAGTGAAAGTGTTGCTTCGTTGTTATATAGTCCTTCTTTTATGATATTTTTTACTTTATTTACATTTTTACCTTCAATTTTTCCGATACCGTTATAGCCTTCACCTGTAACTATATATGTGTCGTTGTTTGGTAAAACTATTTTTTTAACCGTTTGCTCGTTTAGTGTAAGAGTGCCTGTTTTGTCACTTGCAATTAGTGTAGTGCTGCCTAGTGCTTCAACTGCATTTAGTTTTTTTACTATTACATTCTTTTTAGCCATTTTGTCACTACTTATAGATAAAGCGAGTGTTATTACTACAGGCAAGCCCTCAGGAATAGCTGATACGCTTAGTGCAATAACTAGGAAAAATATTTCTTTTGCAGTGTAGCCTTTTATGTATAAAATGAATGTTACGATTACAGCAAGAATGGCTGCGATTAGGCTTAGGTCTTTTGTGAATTTGTTCATTCTTATTTGAAGTGGTGTTAGAGTTATAGAGCTATTTAAAACTTCTTTTGCAATGCTACCTATTTCTGTGTCTTTTGAAATAGATGTAACTACACCTATCGCGCGGCCTCTTGTTATGTTTGTGCCTAGGTAACACATATTGGTTCTGTCGTTTATAGTTACTTCTTTAGTTATTTTTTTAGTGTGTTTTTCACGTGGGATAGACTCACCTGTTAATATGGACTCATCTACTTCTAGATTATTTACAACAAGGAGTCTTAAGTCTGCTGGGACTATGTTTCCACTTTCTAAATAGACTATGTCGCCAATTGTTAAGTCAGAACTTTCTATAATTACTTCTTTGTTGTCTCTTAGTACTTTTGCTTCTACTTTTACTATTTTTTTTAATGCTTCAGCACTTTTAGAACTTTTGTATTCTTGAACTGAACCAAGTAAGGCATCTATTAGTACTACAAAGAGTATAAAAATTGCATCTATGTATTCGCCTATTGTAAAAGATAAAATCATTGTTATTAGTAAGATATAACATATTGGGTTTTTAAATTCTGACAAAAATACTTGAATGTATGACTTTTGTTTTGATTTTGGAAGTGAGTTTTTGCCGTAGAGTTTTATTCTTTTTACTGCTTCTTTTGTTGTTAATCCTTCTTTTGTTGTTTTTAGTTTTTTTAATGTTTCTTTTTCAGACATTTGGTAATAATTATTCATGACTTCACTTCCTATTCTTGTTAATATTATATCATAAGTAGTGTTTTCTATAAAGAAAAAATGTTAATAATTTTGGAGTTATTAACATTTAGTTTGTTAGTTTATGCTTTTGTTGTTAACGTATAATTTGTAGCCATTGAAGTCTATGTTTGAGTTTGTCTCATCTATATTGTCTAGGCTTGTAACGTACGTATCAGCAGTTAGTTTTAGTGTTGAAGTTTTGTCTAGTTTAAGAGTTATACTTTTTGCTGTGTTGTCAGTGTTAATGGAACCAGTAAAGCTACTTTTTTCTGAAAGGTTCATTTTTAGTGTTGATAATTCGTCTACAATAATATCTCCTGATGCTGTTTGGTTTGTCATATTTAATGTAACATACCCACCATTTGCGCCTGTTGATCCCCACGAGTCTTTTTGAATTCTTAGGAAAGCACCTGTTGTGTCTTTATTTGTTATTGTGTTATTTGTTAAGTTTATTACGCTTGATGTGTTTGTTACATAGAATGTGTCTCCTTTGTTAGTTATTATTTCGCTGTTTTTACTAGTAAACGAACTTGTTCCATCTTGTGCGTCTCCACTCATTGACTGATATAAGAAGATACCTTTGTATGTTGTACTTTTTCCGTTTAGAGTGTTATTTGTGCTTGTAAGTTTAACGTTTTCTAGAGTTACACTATTTTTTCCTTCAATTACAATGCCTTCACTTTTTGTAGATGTAAGAGTTGCATTTTTGACAGTCACATCAGCAGTTGAGTAAACGGTAGGAGAACCTTTTCCATTTGTTGTGTAGGTACCTTTGTTAACTGTTACAGTACCTCCTCCACGGTCAGTTCTTATTGCAGCAGAAGATGTGCCTGATGTTTTGATAGTTAGGTTTGTAGCACTGGTTGTTCCGCCACCTGTAGTCATTATTCCGCCTGAGTTATCTTTTGTTGTGGTTATTGTTGAGTCAGAAATATTTACTGTTGTTCCATCTGAGTTTGTATTGTTTGTAGTAGCTGAACCACCATAACTGAATACTCCGTTAGCACCAGTTGCATTTGTTGTGATAGTAGCATTTTTTATTGTTAAAGTACTTCCTCCTTTTGCTAAGATAGCTGAGTTTGTGCCATAAAATGAAGTAGCGTCGCCGCCATCAGAGTCTCCTGTTTTAGTTACTTCTATATCACTTGCTGTTACAGATACTTTTCCATTTATAAGAAGAGCGTTTTCGTCACTTTCAGTTGAAGTGTAATCTTTATCTTTTATTGTAGTGTCGCTAGTTATTTCAGTAGCAGCTTTGTATGTTGTGTTTGTATTTATTGTTGAGCCTTGGTTATCGTTTGGCTTTTCTTTGTTGGTTTCGCCTGTATTTAGAAAGTAGTTTTCTGTTACAAGCTTGTCAGTAAATGTGAAAGCACCAGTTAAGACTATTGTAAGTAATACGTATATGATTATTTTGTCACTTGTTACAAAAGTTTCTTTAATTGTCTTTTTGTTTAGATTAGACATTATTAGGTAGCTTATTAGGACTGCTAGGACTAGGCTTTCTACGCCAAATATTAATATGTATTTTGTTTCCAAAGTATTAGAGGAGTTTTGGAAGTTTGGCATAGAAGAGTTATTTTCATCAGGTTTGGATGGTGGCTCGCCTATATTATCAGTACTTCCGTCTGGTTTTTCTGTAAGTGAAGAACTATCGCCACTTGGTTTTTGCATTTCATTGTTAGTCATATCGGGTGGTGTCATGCCTTCCATAGTTTTGTCATTTGAAGTTACTTGATTATCTTTTATATAATCCATTGTAAAGTATATTCCTGTACAAGTTAAGCCTATTAAGACTATAATTATTATATTTTTTAAATATCTTTTCATACTTATTTCTCCTTTCTGTTTATAATTATCCAATAATTATGTGAAAGTCCTGTGATAAATATGTATAACTTTTGTGAAAAACTATTTATTTGTGTAATTGTAGTAACTCATTTCTTCTAATTCTTCGCTAAGTTGTTCTAAGTCTTCTAGGTCTGTTTCGTAGTTTAGTATTTCTTCTATTTCAAATATAAGACTTTTTAGTGAAGTGTGAGTTTCATAATTTATGTTATATTTTTTTAGTACTTCTATTTGAGAGTCTCTTAGGACTAAGTTGTTGTTTCTTTTTTTAGGTATATTTGCATCTATATCTACTTCAGTTATTATGTCTTCTATGTTAATATCTTTTCCATTTAATCTCATGATAATCATCTCTTTTCATGATAATTATAACACTTATATAAAAGAAAAGAAACACTGGGTTTCTTTCATAATTTTAAAACTCCCTTTAAGGAGTTATTATTTTAAAAATTTATTTTATAGACGCCTATTAAAGTTATAGGAGGAAGATTTATATTTATTAGGAAGTTTTTTGTCTTCCTAGTATATTATATGTTTCTTAATATTTTTGAATAGTAAATACGTCTATTTCCATTTCCATGAAGTTATTTCTTTCATGTCACATCCGTATGCTGTTATGTGTTTTTTGTGTTTTTCTAACATAGATACGCAATATTCTTGAAGACTTTTATCTTTTTGAAGTTTTGGTAAATATTTGATTATGTCTAGAATTAAGTGATATCTATCTATTTTATTTAGTACTCTCATATCAAATGGTGTTGTTATTGTTCCTTCTTCAACGTAACCTCTTACGTGCATATCTTTGTTAGTTCTGTTGTATGTTAGTTCGTGTATTATGTTAGGGTAGCCATGGAAAGCAAATAATATTGGTTTGTTTGTAGTAAATAGTTTATCGTATTCTTTGTCAGTTAAACCATGTGGATGTTTATCGTTACTTTCTAGTTTCATTAAGTCTACAACATTTATTACCTTTATTTTTAATTCAGGCTTTTTTTCTTTAAGAATAGAAACTGCAGCTAAAACTTCTAATGTTGGAGTGTCGCCAGCACAGGCTAGAACTATATCTGGAGTTTTACCATTAGTTGTGCTTGCCCATGATAATTCGTCTATTCCTTTAGTACAGTGCTTAATTGCTTCTTCCATTGTTAGCCACTGTGGTCTTTTATGTTTTGATGCGACTACTAGGTTGATATAATTTTTAGTTCTTGAAATATGGTCAAATGTTGAAATTAGTGTGTTTGTATCAAATGGTAAGTATATTCTAATTGTGTCACTTTTCTTTGGTAGTAAGTGATTAATGAACCCTGGGTCTTGATGTGTGAAACCATTGTGGTCTTGTTGCCAGCAGTGGCTTGTTAGTAGTATGTTTAAGCTTGATATTTCTTTTCTCCAAGGTATTTCTTTGGACATTTTAATCCATTTTGCATGTTGACTAACCATTGAATCAATAATTCTTACAAATGCCTCATAGCTGTGGATAAATCCATGTCTTCCCGTTAGTAAGTAGCCTTCTAACATTCCTTCACAAGCGTGTTCTGATAATATACTATCTATTACTCTTCCGTTTCTTCCAAGTAGTTCATCTTGTTTTATAATTTTTGTATTCCATTTTCTTGTTGTTGCTTCAAATACATGATTAAGTCTATTTGATAGTGCTTCGTCTGGGCCAAAAATCATATAGTTGTCTTTATTAAGTGAAACAACATCTTTTATGTATGCGCCTAGGTTTCTCATGTCTTCACTTTGTGTTTGTCCACGTTTTATTGCTAGAGCGTATTTGTCTAAGTTTTCAGGCAAGATTAGTTCTTTTTTTATTCCACCATTGGTGCTAGGGTTTAGTCCACATGTTTTTTCTAAAGGTGGGCAGAACGATTTTATGTCTTCTTTTATTGTACCATCAGTGTTAAATAATTCTTCTGGTTTGTAGCTTTTAAGCCAACTTTCTAGTATTTTTAAGTTACTAGCGTTTTCTTTATTTACTATTATTGGTACTTGGTGCGATTTAAATGAACCAACGACTTCTTTAGGACCAGTCCAACCTTTTGGTGTTTCAAGTATTATCATTGGATAGAATGGTCTAAACGTATGAGTTTTGCTTTCTTTTTTGATTTTTTTTATGTATGATATTATTTCGTCTAATGTTTCAGCCATTAGTTTATGCATTTTTTTAGGGTCGTCGCCTTTAACTAAGTAAGGCTTGTATCCCATTCCTTGAAAGTATGCAATTAGCTCGTCTTTTGGAATTCTTGATAAGATAGTTGGGTTTGCAATTTTGTAGCCGTTTAGGTTTAGTATTGGTAAAACTATTCCGTCTGTTTCAGGGTTTATTAGTTTATTTAGTTGCCAGCTACATGCGAGTGGACCAGTTTCAGATTCACCGTCACCAACTACACAGCACGCGATTAAGTTAGGGTTATCTAGTACTGCACCATATGCATGGCTTAAGCTGTAGCCAAGTTCCCCACCTTCGTTAATACTTCCTGGAACTTCTGGAGTAACATGTGAGCCTACTCCACCTGGAAAGCTAAATTGTTTAAATAGTTTTTTTAGTGATGTTTCGTCACCTTCTTTAAATTCAGGATACATATGAGCGTATGAGCCATCAATATAGTCGTTTGCTATCATAGCTTGTCCACCATGTCCTGGACCTGAAATGTAAATCATGTTTAAATCATATTTTTTTATTATTCTTTGTAAGTGAGTGTAGATAAAATTTTGTGCTGGTGCTGTTCCCCAGTGACCTACAACATTTGATTTTATGTCTTTTATATCAAGAGGTCTATTAAGTAGCGGATTATCTAGTAAGTAAAGCTCGCCGACTGAAAGGTAATTTGCTAATCTAAAGTATCTATCTAACTCATTAATTTCTTCTTTAGTTATTTTCTTCTTCATTTGTTCCTCCTAGGTACGATTTTAAGTCTTCCATTTGAAAGCCACTAAATTCTATGTATTTACTTGTACTTATTGTGTTTTCTTGACCATAGTAACTTCCTGTATTTGTTATGATTATAAAGAAAGGCAAGTCTTTTTTTAGTTTTTCTTCGTTTATGTATGAGAAGTCTGTGATGTCTTTATTGTCTATATAGTATGAGTTTTCTAGAGTGTTAAGTCTACTTTCTATAATCATGCATTTGTAGTCGCAAGTGTTTGGTTTTACGTAGATGTAGCTAGTTTCTTGTGTGTTAAATAGTTCAGTTAATTTTTCAAATGTTATTTTTTTTGTTTTTAGTAGTTCATTTGTGTTTGTTTCAAAGATATGCTTGCTTTCATTAAAGTAAGAGTTGAATTCTTTTATAAATGTGTTTTCTTTATCTTTGTAAAAATAGTATGTTTTGTCACTCATGTTTAATGCAAGGGTGTCTGTTGTGCCTGATAGTATTGTAAATGCACGTCCACAGTTTAGTTTTACTATTTTTGTTTTGTCACTATATGTGTAGTTACTACAGTTATTTAAGTCTAGTGCGGCAACGTTTGAGACGATTACGTCTTTGGTTATCAACATACTTTCGTATTCTCCAGTATTTGTGTTAAATAAGTAGTATGTGTTATTTAGTATATCTGTATTTGGTACTTCTTTAGGTTGATTAAATAGGCCTAAAAACCCAAGCGTAGTAAATATTATTATTAATGTTATATATGTAATTATCCTTTTCACTTTTTTCCCTCTTTCTATTATAGATTAATTATATCAAAAGTTAGTTTTTTTTTAAAGTAGTTTACTTGATTTTCATATACTATTTGTGGTATAATTTGTGTTCTTGTGCTTAAAAGGAGGGGAAAAGCATGAAATATGTTGATAAATTAAACAAGTTAATTTCTAGCGTGACTGGTATGGAGGGGCCTTATGCAAGCTTGTTAATTGATACAATTTTGTTATTTGTTTTAGTAAAGATGGTAGAGAGGTTATTTAATTTCTTTTTTGGAAAAGTTGTTAAGAAAAATAAGACTAGGTTTAATTTTAGAAAAAAAGTCAGTTTTGTATGCAATTTGTTTTTGGTTATAATGAGTATTATTATTTGGGAAGATTTTTTGTTAAAATTTATTACGCTTTTTAGTTTTGTATCGGCTGCGATTGCTTATAGTCTTAGGGATACGATTATTAACTTTTTTGCTGGTATTTATATTAGACTTACTAAACCATTTCAAATTGAGGATAGAATTATGATAAGTGGGCATATTGGCGATGTTGTTAATATAAGTAATTTGAGTTTTGAAGTCTTGGAGGTGGATGCGGATACTTTTCAGAGTACTGGTAGTATTGTGCACATTCCTAATTCTAAGGTTATAAGTGAGCCTCTTGTTAATTATGTTAAGGTTTTTAAGTATGTTTGGAATGAGACAGAAGTTAGAGTCAGTGTGGATAGTGATATTAGAAAGGTTAAAGGCATCTTGTATAGTATTGTTAATAATAATGATATTATAAAAAGCATACCAAGCAAGATGGTTAATGAGTTAAATAATAATAGTAATTATAGAATTTATTATAATAAACTTGATCCAATTGTTTATATAGATATTATGGACAAGTATGTGAGTATGCATGTTAGATATTTGGTTCATCCTAAAAAGAAGAGAAATGTGGTTAATGATATAAATAATCAGCTTTTAAAGTTAAATAATGATGGAGTAATTAATTTGTATATAGAAAAATAGGACAGCTAATTTTGGTTGTCCTTTATTAATAATGTTTCGTTTTCGTATAGTTTTATTTTGTAGTATGATGTTTTTAGGGCTGTATAGGAAAATGAAAATTTTTGCAAATTATTAACTTTATCTGTAAGTTCTTTGTTTTCTTTTTTTAGAGCCTCGTTTTCTTTTGTTAAGTCATCAATTTGTTTTTGTAATTTTTCTAAGTTTTTTGAGTCATCTTCTTTTGATTCTTCTTTATAAAATAGCAAGTCTTTTGTAGCTGATGTGTTTTTTGATATTGTTTGGTCAACATATACGTATGTGCATTCAATTGGGTTTATTTTGTTACCATTTTTATAGACTTCATAATGCAAGTGATTTCCTGTTGAGTAACCTGTGTTACCCATAAGCCCAATTTGTTCTCCTTTTTTGATTGTGTCTCCTACGTTTAATGTTACGCTTCCATAAGCTAGATGAGCATATAGTGTTTGATATTCTTCGTTGTGCTTTATTTTTACATAATTACCATAGTTTGGTGTATCCTTATCTGTTTTGTTGTAGTTTTTTACTACAGCCACTACTGTGCCATCTTCTGCCGCGTGGACCGGCATATTTGAGCCACCATAGTTAGAGTTCCAACCTAAATCCAATGCTTTATGAGATGTGCTATAATATTGTGTAATCGCTACATAATTTGTAGGATATTTGAACATCATGATTTATCACTTCTTTCAATTGTTATTGCATCTTCTATGTTACTTAATGACTTAAATATTTTATCTTCAAATGTTTTGTATACAGCATCAGCACCAATAAAGCTTATCAATCCTACCCATAGTGTTTCGTAAAATTTTAAGTCTGTGAAAGACAAACTAAATAAGATACCAATTATCATAGATATTAAGAAACATTTTGTACACATGTGTTTTTTACATTTGGTTCCTTCTTTTATTCTTTGTATTAAAGAAGTTGATATTATTGAGGATGCGATTGAAATTATTAGTATATTTTTAAGTAATGTTATATTTAACATATTATCACCTTCAATATATTATATGATAACGCTAATTACTAGTACGGGTTCTTGTGTATACAGAAAAAACGATTTGAATTAATCAAACCGTTTGTTTTTTATTCTGGGGCGCTATGTGGGAATCGAACCCACGCATACCAGAGCCACAATCTGGCGTGTTAACCACTTCACCAATAACGCCATGTAAATTGTATTATACATTATCTTTATATAAAAATCAATAGTTTATTAAAATTTTTGCACAAAAAAAAGTAGGCAACTTGCTATTTTCGCTTACACTATCTTCGCCGTTAAAGTGCTTAACTTCTGTGTTCGAGATGGGAACAGGTGTGTCCACTTTGCTATCGTCACCTACAAAATTATTATACCATAATCGTTCTCTCAAAACAAGATAATGTGATAAAATATCAAATTAAAATTAGTTAATTTGTCGATCTATTAGTACTAGTCAGCTCAAAATATCACTATTCTTCCACCTCTAGCCTATCAACCATGTAGTCTTCATGGGATCTTATTTCTTAAAGAAAGGGAAAACTCATCTTGAAGAGGGCTTCCCGCTTAGATGCTTTCAGCGGTTATCCCATCCGTACATAGCTACTCAGCGCTGCCACTGGCGTGACAACTGATACACCATCGGTACGTCCATCCCGGTCCTCTCGTACTAAGGATAGCTCTTCTCAATTTTCCAGCGCCCACAACGGATAGGGACCGAACTGTCTCACGACGTTCTGAACCCAGCTCGCGTGCCGTTTTAATGGGCGAACAGCCCAACCCTTGGAAGCAACTCCACCTCCAGGATACGACGAGCCGACATCGAGGTGCCAAACACCACCGTCTATGTGAACTATTGGGTGGTATCAGCCTGTTATCCCCGGGGTAACTTTTATCCGTTAAGCGACGACCATTCCATTCTGAATCGCCTGATCACTAAGTCCTGCTTTCGCACCTGCTTGACTTGTAGGTCTTGCAGTCAAGCTCCCTTTATACCTTTATGCTCTTTGAATGATTTCCAACCATTCTGAGGGAACCTTTGAACGCCTCCGTTACTTTTTAGGAGGCGACCGCCCCAGTCAAACTGCCCACCAGACACTGTCCCTGAACCAGATTATGGTCCTAGGTTAGAAATCCAATAAACTAAGGGTGGTATTCCAATGGTGACTCCTTTAAGGCTGGCGCCTTAATCTCATAGTCTCCCACCTATGCTCTACATAGTTTACCGAATTCCAATATCAAGCTACAGTAAAGCTCCACGGGGTCTTTCCGTCCTGTCGCGGGTAACCTGCATTTTCACAGGTATTAAGATTTCACCGAGTCTATGGTTGAGACAGTATCCAGATCATTACGCCTTTCGTGCGGGTCAGAACTTACCTGACAAGGAATTTCGCTACCTTAGGACCGTTATAGTTACGGCCGCCGTTCACTGGGGCTTCAATTCGAAGCTTCGTTGTAATTGACTTGCGTCCAACTAACATCTCCTCTTAACCTTCCAGCACTGGGCAGGCGTCAGCCCCTATACATCAGCTTACGCTTTAGCAGAGACCTGTGTTTTTGCTAAACAGTTGCCTGGACCTATTTCCTGCGGGTTTCCGAAGAAACCTCCCCTTCTCCCGAAGTTACGGGGTTATTTTGCCGAGTTCCTTAACCATAGTTATCTCGCTCACCTTAGGATTCTCTCCTTGACCACCTGTGTCGGTTCTTGGTACGGGCACCTATATAATATCTTTAGAAGTTTTTCTTGGAAGCATGGCGTCAGCAGACTTAGAATTCCGTGGAATTCGTCGCCATCACACTTCAGCATAACAATGAACAGATTTTCTTATTTCATCTACCTTTGTGCTTAGACCAGAATCCAATAACTGGCCCTGCTTAGCCTTCTCCGTCACTCCATCAGTTATATAGGTGGTACAGGAATATAAACCTGTTGTCCATCGACTACGCCTTTCGGCCTCGCCTTAGGTCCCGACTTACCCTGGGGAGACGAACTTTACCCAGGAAACCTTAGTCGATCGGTGGGAGGGATTCTCACCCTCCTTACGTTACTCACACCGGCATTCTCACTTCTATGCGCTCCAATAGTCCTCACGGTCTACCTTCAGCGCCCATAGAACGCTCCCCTACCATTCGTAATAAATTACGAATCCACAGTTTCGGTGTTATGCTTAGCCCCGGTACATATTCCGCGCAGAGCCACTCGACTAGTGAGCTATTACGCACTCTTTAAAGGGTGGCTGCTTCTGAGCCAACCTCCTAGCTGTTCTAGCAGCTCCACATCGTTTTCCACTTAGCATAAACTTTGGGACCTTAACTGATGGTCTGGATTCATTTCCTTTCGCGTATGGACGTTATCACCCATACACTGACTCCTCTACATACTTGCCTGGCATTCAGAGTTTGATTACAGTTAGTACCGCTAGACGCGGCCCTTCCATATTCAGTGCTTTACCTCCAGGTAGCTAATTAGAAGGCTAGGCCTAAACCTATTTCGGGGAGAACCAGCTATTTCCAAGCTCGACTGGAATTTCTCCGCTATTCACAAGTCATCCACTCCTATTGCATCAGAAGTTGGTTCGGTCCTCCATAAGGTTTCACCCTTACTTCAACCTGCTCATGAATAGATCGCTTGGTTTCGGGTCTATAGCATCGTACTCGCGCCCTATTAAGACTCGCTTTCGCTTCGGCTCCACGTTTTCCGCTTAACCTTGCACGATACCATAACTCGCCGGTTCATTCTGCAAAAGGCACGCTCTCACCCATTAACGGGCTCGAACTTTTTGTAAGCACACGGTTTCAGTATTCTATTTCACTCCCCTTCCGGGGTTCTTTTCACCTTTCCCTCACGGTACTTGTTCACTATCGGTCATTAGAGAGTATTTAGCCTTACGGGATGGTCCCCGCAGATTCAGTCAAGATTTCACGTGTCCCGACTTACTCAGGATCCACTAAGGAGATTACACTATTTCGTTTACAGGCCTATCACCTACTATGGGACTTCTTTCCAGAAGTTTCAACTATAGTATAATTTTGTAACTCCACATTTAGTGTCCTACAACCCCAGTCCTAAGACTGGTTTGGGCTATTACCGTTTCGCTCGCCACTACTAAGGTAATCGATTTTTCTTTCTTTTCCTCCAGTTACTAAGATGTTTCAGTTCACTGGGTTGTCCTCATTAACCTATGTATTCAGTTAATGATACTAGTGCATTACCACTAGTGAGTTTCCTCATTCGGAGATCTCCGGATCGAAGCGTACTTACTGCTCCCCGAAGCATATCGCTGTTTGTCGCGTCCTTCATCGTCTTCTAATGCCAAGGCATCCGCCATGCGCCCTTATTAAATTAACCACTATATCCTAATTTGATGAGATTTCTTAATATTTATCTTTCAATAAATTACCAAAAAATTAAGTTTTCATATTGCTGCTCGTTTGAGCAATATGAACATCACATTATCAAGTTTTCAAAGAACAATTATTGTATAAAAATTACAATACTGAGAGAAATAATCTCTCAAAGCTAAGTAAAATGTGTTTAGTTAGTTTTACACATATCATATTTCCTTACGGCTAACCCCGAATGATATATACGGTTCTTTTTCTACTAGTATTTACTCCATAGAAAGGAGGTGATCCATCCCCACCTTCCGGTAGGGATACCTTGTTACGACTTCAGCCCAGTCATCAATCCTATCTTCGACGGCCCCCTCCCTTGCGGGTTAGGCTACCGGCTTCGGATATTATTGACTCCCATGCCGTGACGGGCGGTGTGTACAACACCCGAGAACGTATTCACCCCGGCATTCTGATCCGGGATTACTAGCGATTTCAGCTTCATGAAGTCGAGTTGCAGACTTCAATCCGAACTGAGACTGGCTTTGGAGATTAGCTCCACCTCGCGGTTTTGCGACTCATTGTACCAGCCATTGTAGCACGCCTGTTGCCCTAGACGTAAGGGGCATGATGATTTGACGTCATCCCCACCTTCCTCCGGTTTAATACCGGCAGTCTCAATAGAGTTCTCAACTAAATGTTAGCAACTATTGACAAGGGTTGCGCTCGTTAGCAGACTTAACTGAACATCTCACGACACGAGCTGACGACAACCATGCACCACCTGTCACCCGGATAACCTCGGCTATATTTCTATAGCTTTGCCAGGGATGTCAAGTCTAGGTAAGGTTTTTCGCGTATTTTCGAATTAAACGGCATGCTCCACCGCTTGTGCGGGTGCCCGTCAATTCCTTTGAGTTTCAGTCTTGCGACCGTACTACTCAGGCGGAGCACTTAATGTGTTAACTTCAGCACCGGTAACCCGACACTTAGTGCTCATCGTTTACAGCGTGGACTACTAGGGTATCTAATCCTATTTGCTACCCACGCTTTCGTACCTCAACGTCAGTAATGGCCCAGCAAACCGCCTTCGCCACTGGTGTTCCTCCTAATATCTACGCATTCCACCGCTACACTAGGAATTCCATTTGCCTCTACCATACTCTAGTCTACCAGTATCCAGAACGAACCGAGGTTAAGCCTCGGGCTTTAATTCTGGACTTAATAAACCGCCTACGCACGCTTTACGCCCAATAAATCCGGATAACGCTCGCCCCCTACGTATTACCGCGGCTGCTGGCACGTAGTTAGCCGGGGCTTATTCAAAAGGTACCGTCAAGTAAGTATCATTTCCTCTACTTACAGTTCTTCCCAAATAAAAGTGATTTACAATCCAGAGGACCTTCATCTCACACGCGGCATTGCTCGGTCAGGGTTTCCCCCATTGCCGAATATTCCTAACTGCTGTCTCCCGTAGGAGTCTGGGCCGTGTCTCAGTCCCAGTGTGGCCGATCAACCTCTCAGTTCGGCTACGCATCGTCGCCTTGGTAGGCCGTTACCCCACCAACTAGCTAATACGCCGCAGGCCCATCTCTAAGCGAAGCTTTAAAGGCTCCTTTAATATTACTATCACATTCGGTATTAGCAGTCGTTTCCAACTGTTGTCCCCAACTTAGAGGCAGGTAACCCACGTGTTACTCACCCGTTCGCCACTGAACACAGAATCCACGTCCACCGTCATTCCATTTTCGAGCAAGCTCTCCAACTTCATTCAAGTTTCAGTGGGGTGTTCCGTTCGACTTGCATGTCTTAGGCATGCCGCCAGCGTTAATCCTGAGCCAGGATCAAACTCTCAATAAAAATCTATTCGATTTTGGAATTGATTATTTTATCCTAACAAAACTCATTCATTTTACTTAGTTTTCAAAGATCATTTTCGCAACTACTATTTGCGGTTGCTTATATAATATATCATAACCCAGAACTAAAAGTCAACACTTTTTTTAACTTTTTTTTATTTTTTTACATCATTCAACATTTATCAATTTTGTCGATGTTTTTTCTAGGTTTTTGTTGAGTGCTTTTCGCAACCAACGGGTTATATCATACCACTAACTTTTGTTAAATGCAACACTTTTTTTCAAATTTTTTAATTTTTTTACAAATTTGTTTGAAATGCTGTATTTTGTAGATATTTTCCGCGGCCTTTCACAACCAACGGGTAATATAATACCACGTACTTTTAAATAATGCAACACTTTTTTTGAAAAAAATTTAAATTTTTACATTTTTTTATTTTTTCATAGTTTAGTATATGTTTTGCAAAGAAAAAGATTACTATTTTTAATTGATTTTTTGATAAATCTTATAATAGTAATCTACTGTTTCTTTATTAAATGGGTTAACTCCATTTCTTTTCATTTCTATTAGTGAAGTTAATTCGTATTTAATAATTTCGTTTATTTCTTTAGGATACTTCATAAGTTTTCTATGATAGTTATATTCGTTTCTATCTAATACTTTAAAAGCACCGTCTGGAAATACTCTTAAGTCTAAGTCGTAATCAATATATTTGATTACACCGTTATCAATTACATAAGGACTAGCTATATTGCAATAGTAAAATAGTCCATTTCTTTTTAGTTGCGCTATTATGTTAAACCACCTGTTTTTGTAGAAGAACATAATTGCTGGCTCTTTTGTATGCCAACTTCTTCCATCTTTTTTTGTTACTAAGACTTTGTTGTTTCCCAATACTATAAAGTCTTTCTTGATATCAAGTACAATGGCTTTGTCCCATGTTTTATATATCATGCCGTTATGCTTGTAACAGTGAATCTTGATTACGTCACCAATTTCTAATTTCATAGGTAACCTTCTCTCACTGAGAATATTATACCATATAATGGGGACTTCATGCAAATTTTAATTTTTCTTAGTGTAAAGAAAAACTGCTATTTCATATTTTTAATAGCAGTAAGTAGTTGTGTATCACTTGAATAATCCATGTCGTCAGTATAGTCTCCTGTGATTTCAACGTCTGGTTTTAATCCAATATTGTTAATTTTGTTACCATTTGGTGTTAACCAGTAAGCGGTTGTGTATTTTATCATTCCACCTGTTTCAAGTTCTGACGTTTCTTGAACTGTGCCTTTTCCATAACTAGTTAATCCGAGTAAAGTTGCACCATAACTTTCTTTTAAAGCGGCTGCTAGTATTTCTGAAGCTGAAGCTGAAGCACTATTCATAAGTATTCCTACTTTGTAGTTTCTACTTTCTTTTGTTGAGTCTTTATAGTATTCGGTTTTTTCTTTACTTTCAAGTCCATAAATATTTTTACCTTTTTCTATAAATAGTTCTGCGATGTCTACGGCTGCATTTAAGAAGCCACCACCGTTATTTCTGACGTCTATGACTAAACTATCAATATTTTCTTTTTCAAGGCTAGAAAGGGCTGTTTTGAACTGTTCATAAGTGTTATTTGAGAATGTTGTTATTTTTATATATCCTACACCATCAAAGTTGTTACTTAATACTGATGGAATGCTAACCTTTTCTACATTTATTTCAAGAGTTTTGTATATTCCACCTCTTAATACTTCTATAGTTGTTGTACCTTCTGTTCTTTTGATAAGACTTGATACTACGCTAGGTGTGCTATTTTGTACGTCAGTGTCAGCAACTTTTGTTATTATGTCTCCCACAAGTATACCTGCTTTTGAAGCAGGACTACCATCAAATACGGTCATTACCATTGTGCCACCCTCTGTGCTTGTTATTTCAACGCCTATTCCTTTATATTCTCCGTTTAAACGATCCATTAGGTTTGTTGTTGAGTCTTTATCTAAATAACTAGTATATGGGTCTCCTAGATAGCTATACATGCCTTTTATGGCAGCGTTAGTAAGTTCTGACTCATCTACTTTTTCTACATAGCTATTTAATATGTTGTTATATGCTGCTTCTATTTCTTTTAAGTAGTTTGTGTTGCCTTTATTGTTCTTTTTATCTATTTCATAGTAATTGTTGTATACTACTATCCCAGTTGATACACCTACTATAAGACTAGTCATTACTATTATTACTATTACTTCAAGTAAATTGAATGTTGCTTTGTTATTTTTTTTCTTTTTCTTTTTTATTTCTTCTTTCATATTATCACCTATCGTAATAAGTTTATCACAAATTTTGCTTTTGTTAAAGTGTTTATGTTTAATTTTCATAAAGTTTTTACTTTTTGTTTGGCTGTTAATAAGTTTCTAGTTATCCACATTTTTTTGCAAAAGAAAAGAACTCTACTTGAGAGTTCAATATTAAACTAGTTCTAAACTAACTATTAAAGCGTCGTCTCCTCTTCTTTCAGCTAGTTTGATAATTCTTGTGTATCCGCCATTTCTTTCTGCATATTTAGGAGCTAATGTGTCAAATAAATATTTAACTGTTTCAGTATCATTTTCTAAGAAAGCAAGTGCTTTTCTTCTTGAAACTAAATCTCCTTTTTTAGCATAAGTAATCATTTTATCAACGTATTTTCTTGCTTCTTTAGCTCTTTCTTCTGTTGTTTCAACTTTACCATTAGTTAAAACTGTTTTTGTTAAACCAGAAAGGATACTTCTTCTTTGTTTAGTATCTCTGTTTAGTTTTCTATATAAAGCCATTTTTACCTCCTAATCTTCATCACGGAACTTAAGTCCCATATCTTTAATTTTATCTATTACTTCTTTTAATGATTTTTTACCTAAGTTTCTTATTTTCATCATTTCAGATTCACTCATTGAAGTTAAATCTTGTAATGTATGATGTCCTGCTCTTTTTAGGCAGTTGTATGCTCTTACAGATAGGTCTAATTCTTCAATTGGTGTTTCTAATGTTTTTTGTATTGGGTCTTCTTCTTTATCTGCAAGAAGTCCTGTCATATCTGAGATTTTGTTAAGTTTTGTTAATATTTCAAAGTGCTCGATTAGAATTCTACTAGCTAGGGCTATTGCTTCTTGTGGAGTTATAGCACCGTTTGTGTATACTTCCATAATTAGTTTGTCATAATTTTCACTTTGACCAACACGAGCTGGTTCTACTTCATAACTGATTCTTTCAATTGGACTAAATAAAGAGTCAACTGGAATTACTCCAACTTCTAAGTCTTTCATTTCTTTTCTGTTTATTTTTGCATCAACATACCCACGTCCATTAGATACTAGTATTTCCATGTTTATGCTTGCACCTTTTGATAGTTCACAAATAACTAAGTCTTTGTTAATTATTTCAACGTCAGCATCAGGTGTGATGTCAGCAGCTGTTACTACTCCTTCTTTTGAAGCTTTTAAGTAAAGCTTTTTGTCTGTTTCAGTAAATTTTTTTAATACTAGTTTTTTTAAGTTTAGAATAATTTCTGTTACGTCTTCTCTAACTCCGTCTATTTTTTGGAATTCGTGAAGTACTCCATCAATTTTGATTGATTTAATAGCACTTCCTGGAAGACTAGATAGCATTACTCTTCTTAATGCGTTTCCAATTGTTGTACCAAAACCTCTTTCTAGTGGTTCAAGTACGAATTTTCCATAAAAGTTTGTTTCGTCATATTCAACAACTTTATAATCTGGTTTTTCAAATCTTAACATATATATTCCCCTTTCCTAAACACGTCTTCTCTTAGGTGGTCTGCAACCGTTATGTGGTATTGGTGTTACATCTGTAATTGATGTTACTTCAAGCCCAGCTGTTCCTAAAGAACGGATAGCTGTTTCTCTTCCTCCACCTATACCTTTTACGTATACGGCAACTTTTCTTAGTCCCATATCATATGCAGCTTTACCAGCAGCTTCTGCTGATTGTCCTGCAGCGAATGGAGTTTTCTTTTTGCTTCCTTTGTATCCAATAGAACCACTTGAAGCCCAACTTATTACTCCACCGTCTTCGTCAGTTATTGTTACAATGGTGTTGTTGTATGTAGCATGAATGTGACATACACCACTAGTTATATCCTTCTTGACTTTTCTTTTTCTTCTATTATATGCCATTATTTAACCTCCTATTTCTTCTTATTTGCTATTGTTTTAGCTTTACCTTTACGAGTTCTAGCATTTCTACTAGTTCTTTGTCCTCTTACTGGAAGACCTTTTTTGTGTCTAGTTCCTTGATATGAGTTGATTTCCATTTTTGTTTTAATGTTCATTTCAACTTCACGTTTTAAGTCACCAACTAATACATAAGCATCACATGCTTTTCTTAAGTCGTTAACTTGATCATTTGTTAAGTCTTTTACTCTGATGTCTTCGCTAACATTAGCCACTTCACAGATTTTTTTTGCTCTTGAAGGACCAATTCCGTAGATATAAGTTAAACCTACAACTATTCTTTTGTCTTTTGGTAAATCAATATTTTTAATACGTGCCATAATTACCTCCTAACCTTGTCTTTGTTTGTGTTTTGGATTTTCACAAATTACCATGACTTTTCCTTTTCTTTTAATTACTTTGCATTTATCGCATATTGGTTTTACTGATGGTCTTACTTTCATTTTAATACCTCCATTATTTTCTATAAATTATACGCCCACGTGTTAAATCACAAATTGGAATTTCTAGTAATACTGTATCACCTGGAAAGATACGAATTAGGTTTTGACGCATTTTTCCAGAAACGCGAGCTTCTACAATATGACCGTTTTCTAATTTTACTTTGAAGTCCCCTCCTGGGATTATTTCTAGTACTTTTCCTTCTGTTTCAATGTATCCATCTTTAGCCATTTTTCACTCTCCTGTTAGTATTTCGTAACCGTTATCAGTTACTACTATTGTGTGCTCAAAGTGTGCGGCAGGGCTACCATCTTGTGTGGTTATTGTCCAACCATCTTCAAGCATCCATACTTTTCTACTATGTAAACTAAACATTGGCTCGATTGCTAGTGTCATACCTGGTTTTAGAACTAGGTTAGATTCACTATTACTATAGTTTGGTATGTCTGGGTCTTCGTGCATATCTTCACCGATACCATGACCGGTAAGTTCACGAATTACACCGTAATTATGTTCTTTTGCTACACTTTCTATAGCAGTGCAAACGTCGTTTAGTATTATTCCGGGCTTTATTACACTTAAGCCTTTATATAGAGCTTCTTCAGTGTATTTAAGTAAATCACTTTTTTCTTTACTAACGTGCCCTACTTTGTAAGTTCTTGCAGTATCTGCCATGTATCCTTTATAAGTTACTACTAGGTCAATAGTGATTATGTCACCATTTTTTAGAGTTCTGTTACTTGGGATACCGTGAACTACTTCGTCATTTATTGAAGCACATATGCTACTAGGAAATCCTTCGTATCCAAGACAAGAAGGAGTGCAGTTTTTGCTTCTAATAAATTTTTCTGCTTCTATATCAAGATGCTTAGTTGTTACGCCTTCATGTATCAAAGTCTCCATTAGGTTTAATGTTTCATAAGCTACTTTTCCAGCGTAACGCATAAGACTTAATTCACTTTCAGTTTTAGTACTAACCATTTTTAACTCCTAGAAGAGTTTCTAAGTTACTTAGTGTAACTTCAGGCTCTTTTGTTCCGTCTATAGTAATTAGTTTACCTAAAGAACGGTAGTACTCAATTACTGGGGCTGTTTCTGTCATGTAAATGTCATATCTTTTTTCGTATGCTTCTTTTGTGTCATCTGTACGAGTTATTAGTTCTACGTTACAATCGTCACAAAGATTTGCATTTTTAGGTGTGTTATACCCTGTTAATAAGTTATATGTCTTTTTACATTGTGGACAAGTTGCACGCCCTAGTATTCTTTTAAGGCCTGTCTCTTTATCAATGTTAATAAATATTACTTTATCAACACTTAAGTTTAGACTACTTAGTATTTCTTCATAGTCGTGTGCTTGGTTTATTTTTCTAGGGTAACCATCCATCATGAATGGAACATTTAGGTCTAGACTTTTTAATTTAGTTTCTATAAGACGTTTCATTAAATCGTCGTTAACCATTTCACCTTTAGAAATAATACTTTCTACTTCTTTACCAATGTCACTACCAAGAGAGACTTGTTCACGAAGTACATCACCAGCACTTATATGGTTAAAACCATATTTTTCTTTTAATAAACCACTAAATGTTCCCTTGCCAGCGGCAGGTGGAGCAATCCAAATGATGTTCATTTTTATTACCTCCTATAAGCACGAGATGCTACTGAACTTTCAAGTTGTTTATATGTTTCTAGTAATACTCCTACAACGATTAGAATACTTGTACCACCTAGAGTTACTATACTTGGCATATCTGAAATCCAACTAAATATAATTGGAATTGCAGCGATTATTGCTATAAATATAGCTCCCATAAATGTAATTCTTGATAATACTTTTGATACGTATTTTGTTGTTTCTGTACCAGGTCTTATTCCTGGAATGTAACCGTTTTGTTTGTTTAGATTTTTTGATATATCTTCTGGATTTACTGCTGCTAAGTATGTATAGCCATAAGTAAATGCTATTATTAGTAAGATATATACTACAAATCCAATAGGAGTTTGTGTTGATAAGTATTTATCAACGAATAATTTAAAACTTTCATTTTTTATGATATATGTTAGTGTAGTTGGTATTGCTAGTACGGCTGATGCAAATATTACTGGCATAACTCCAGCAGAGTTTATTCTTAATGGTAAGAATGATGTATTTGCTTTGTAAGTACCTGCACTTCTGTTTGAATATTGTATAGGTATTCTTCTTTCAGCTTCTTGTACGTATATTACTCCAACTATTATTCCAATATATAGTAATATAAATATTACAAATGATAGTATTCCTAAGAATGTGTTTGAGCCATTTATTGCTAGTGCATTAAATGCTTCTATCATCATTCTAGGCATTGTGTTTACGATACCAGCCATGATAATTAGGCTTATACCGTTTCCTAAACCTTTATTAGTTATTTGATCTCCTAGGTATAGTAAGAATGCTGTACCTGCAGTTAAGATTAAACTTATTTCTACATATTCAAGTGGAGTTGCGGTTTTTCCCATAAACATAATTGAATAAATGTAACCTTCTATAAGAGCAAATCCTATACCAAGGTATCTATTTATTTGATTAATTTTACGTCTACCTTCTTCTCCCATTTCTTTTAACTCTTGGAAATATGTTATTCCCATTAAGTCCATTTGAAGTACTTGAAGTAGTATTGAAGCAGTAATGTATGGCATTACACCTAGAGCAAATATACTAAATTGTTTTAGTCCTCCACCACTCATTGCATTTAATAATTCTAGAAAACCCAAGTTTTCTGTTATAGCACTCATACCTGGTACAGTTATTGCATTTCCTAATGCGAAAATGAATAATGCACCAAGTGTATATAGTACTCTACTTTTTAAGTCTTTGTTAGTTTTCTTAAATATTTGCTTAAATGTTGCAAACATCTAAATCACCTCAACTTTTCCACCGTTACTTTCTATTTTGTTTATAGCACCGTTTGTGAATATATTGGCTTTAACAGTTAACTTTTTAGTAAGTTCTCCACTTCCTAAAATTTTGATACCGTTTAATTCTTTTTTCACTAATCCAGCTTCTTTTAGCATTTCTGGTGTTACAGTTGAACCGTCTTCAAATCTGTTAAGATCACTTACATTTACTATAGCATATCTAATAGTAAATCTTGTATTATTGAATCCTCTTCTTGGAATTCTTTTGTATAATGGATTTTGTCCACCTTCAAACCATGGCTTGATACTTGCTCCTGAACGAGCTTTTTGACCTTTTTCACCACGACCAGATGTTTTTCCTAATCCACTTCCTGGTCCTCTACCAACAATTTTTCTCTTTTGAGTAGACCCAGGATTCATTTTTAATTCATTTAATTTCATTATCCTATAATCTCCTCTACTTTTTTACCACGTAAACTTGCGATATGGCTTATGCTTTTTTGTTGTTTTAATGCATCCATAGCAGCTTTTGCAGTGTTTATTTGTGTATTACTTCCTAGGCTTTTTGATACGATATCTTTAACCCCAGCAAGTTCAAGTACGTTACGAACTGGTCCACCAGCAATGATTCCACTACCGGCTTTTGCAGGTTTTACTAAAACTTTAGCAGCTCCGCATTTACCAATTACTTCATGACTTAGTGTTCTACCTTCAACTAGGTTAACTGTTATCACATTTTTTTCAGCAGCTTTAATAGCTTTTGAAATTGCGTTTGGTACTTCGTTAGCTTTTCCTGTTCCTAAACCTACTTTACCTTTTCTGTCTCCAACAGCAACTGTTGCAGTAAATCTCATTGTACGTCCACCTTTAGTTGTTTTTGATACACGTCCAATTGATATTACTTTTTCTTCGTAAGGACTTTTCTTAACAAATTCTCTTTTATTTGTTCTTTCTTTGTTATTTTTTTCTCTAATATTATCCATTTCTTATAGTCCCTCCCTTAGAATTTAAGTCCAGCTTCTCTTGCTGCATCAGCTAATGATTCAACTTTTCCGTGATATTGGTATCCACCACGATCGAATACTACTTCTGTAATTCCTTTTTCTAGTGCTCTTTTAGCAATTTCAGTTCCTACTTTTTTAGCATTTTCAATGTTTGAACCATTTAGTTTCATATCTAAGCTTGAGGCACTTACTAAAGTAACACCTTTTTCGTCATCTATGATTTGTGCATAAATATTAGTATTACTTCTAAATATGTTTAATCTTGGTGTTGCGCTTGTACCAGATAAATTTTTTCTTATACGAGCATGTCTTTTTAAACGACTTACGTTTTTACTTTCTTTCTTAATCATACTTTCTTACCTCCTATGCAGCTTTCTTTCCTTCCTTACGTCTTATAAATTCGCCTTTGTACTTAATACCTTTACCTTTGTATGGCTCTGGTCCACGTACTTTACGAACTTGTGCAGCAAATTCTCCAACAGCTTGTTTGTCAAAACCGCTTATGTTTAATTCAGTTTGACTTGGGCTCTCTAAAGTTATTCCTTTTGGAGCTTCCATTTTAACTGGATGACTATATCCTGCACTTATTGTTAGAGTGTTACCGGCTACTTGGAATTTGTAACCAACACCATTTATTTCTAATTCTTTTTTGAATCCTGTGCTTACTCCTTCAATCATGTTTTTGATGTTTGCATTTGTTGTTCCGTGTAAGCTTCTTAATTCTTTAGAATCGTTATCTCTTGTAACTGTTACGTTCTTATCTTCAACTGTTACGTTGATTCCAGGTTTAACTGCTAGTTCTAAACTTCCTAGTTTTCCTGATACTTTGATATCGCTATTATTAACTTCAACTGTTACACCTTCAGGTATAACTAATACTCTTTTACCTATTCTACTCATAATTTCTCCTTACCAGATGTATGCAAGAATTTCTCCACCAAGGTTTTCTTTTCTTGCTTCCTTATCTGTCATTACTCCTTTAGAAGTAGATACTATAGCTATTCCTAAACCATTTAATACTTTAGGTACTTCGTTAGCTTTAACATATACTCTTAAGCCAGGTTTACTGATTCTTTTAAGTCCTGTTATAACTCTTTCTTTTTTAGCACCATATTTTAGGTTTATTAGTAATTTTTCAGCTGCACCATCTTTTACAACTTCAAATCCTTCAATGTATCCTTCATTTGTTAATATTGTAGCGATTTCTTTTGTCATTTTTGAACCAATTACTTCTACACTTGTATATTTCATAGCAAGCGCATTACGCATTCTTGTAAGCATATCTGATATTAAATCATTCATAATAAGTCCTCCCTTCTTACCAACTAGACTTTTTAACGCCAGGTATTTGACCTTTATAAGCTAGTTCTCTAAAGCAAATACGGCATAGTCCAAATTTTCTTAATACACTGTGAGGTCTTCCGCATCTTTCACATCTAGTGTAATTTCTTACTTCAAACTTGCTTCCTCTTTTTTGACTAACTTTTTTACTTGTTTTTGCCATTACTTAGACCTCCTATTTCTTGAAAGGTAAACCGAAACTACTTAGTAATTCTAAAGCTTCTTCATTAGTTTTAGCAGTTGTTACCATAACTATGTCTAAGCCTCTAGTTTTAATTACTTGATCGTAGTCTACTTCTGGGAATATAAGTTGTTCTTTAATTCCTAAAGTATAGTTTCCTCTTCCATCAAAACTTCCTTTTGAGATTCCTCTAAAGTCACGTACACGAGGTAGTGCGATATTTATTAATTTTTCTAAGAATATATACATTCTTTCTCCACGAAGTGTAACTTTGCAACCAATTTTGTTTCCTTCTCTTAATTTAAATCCTGCAATTGATTTTTTAGCTTTTGTTACAACTGGTTTTTGTCCAGCTATTACAGTTAATTCTTTAACAGCAGCATCTAAGTATTTAGAATCAGTAGTTGCATCTCCTACACCCATGTTTAGAACTATTTTTTCTAGTTTTGGAACTTCCATTTTAGAAGTGTATCCAAATTTTTCTATAAGAGCAGGAGTTATTTCTTCATTATATTTCTTCTTTAATGTTTCCATATTATTTCCTCCTATTTAGATTCTTTCTTAGATTTTTTGTTTTCTTTCTTTTCTTCAGAAAGAACAAATACATTTGAAATATGAATAGGAGCTTCAATTTCAAGAATTCCACCTGTTTCGTTAGTTCTGTTAGGTTTAACGTGTTTTTTAACAATATTTACACCTTCAACAATAACTCTAGATTCGTTTCTTAAAACCTTTGATACTTTTCCTTCTTTACCTTTGTTTGAACCAGTAATTACTCTTACTTTATCTCCAACTTTAATTTTCATCTAGTACCCCTCCTATAATACTTCTGGTGCAAGAGACACGATTTTCATGAAATCTTTATCACGAAGTTCTCTAGCAACCGGTCCTAGAACACGTGTTCCTACAGGACTCTTATCATCTTTAATTAGAACACAAGCATTGTCATCAAATTTGATGTGTGAACCATCTGGTCTTTCTACGCCTTTAACTGTTCTAACTATTACAGCCTTTACGACTTTTCCCTTTTTAACGTTAGAGTTAGGTATTGCCTTTTTAACAGTTCCTACTACAACGTCTCCAATATTTCCGCTTCTTACGAATGAGCCACCAAGTACTCTTATAACTAAGATTTCTCTTGCTCCAGAGTTATCAGCAACTTTTAAACGGCTTTCTGGTTGTACCATTAATACTCACGTTCCTTTCTTAAAGTACGATAGCTTCTTCAATAATGCTATCTAATACATATCTTTTTGTTTTTGAAAGTGGACGACATGCTACTATTCTAACAGTATCTCCTACTTTTGCTTTGTTTTCTTCATCATGTGCTTTATATTTTTTAGAGTATTTAACTCTTTTTTTGTATAGTGGGTGTTTTTTGTAAGTTTCTGTTAATACTACGATTGTTTTGTCCATGCTTGTGCTTACAACTTTTCCAACTTTTGTTTCTTTAGTCTTTTCCATAAATCCTCCTACTTATCTTCCTTACGTTCGTTAAGTACAGTTTTTAATCTTGCAACGTCATGACGTAACTCTCTGATTTTGTGAGGTTTTTCTAAAGAACCAGTAGCACCACTGAAACGTAAATTCCATAACTCAGCTTTAAGTTCAACTATTTTTGAGTTAATTTCTTCAGTAGTCATTTTTCTTATTTCACTAGTTTTCATTAGTTTGCACCTCTTCTTTCTTTATGAATTTAGTCTTAATAGGTAACTTATGTCCAGCTAAACGAAATGCTTCTCTAGCTGTCTGTTCAGTAACATCAGTCATTTCAAACATGATTTTACCTTCTTTTACAACAGCAACCCATTCTTCAACATTACCTTTACCACTTCCCATACGAACTTCTAGTGGTTTTTTAGTTCTTGCTAAATGAGGGAATATGTTAATAAATACTTTACCTCTTTTAGACTTTTTCATTTCTCTTGTCATAGCTACACGCGCTGCTTCTATTTGTCTTGCAGTGATGTAAGCACCTTCTTTAGCAACTAGGCCGTATTCACCGAATGATAATACGTTTTTACCTTTACTTTTGCCTTCGTAACTAATTCTGTGAGGTTTTCTATACTTAGTTCTCTTTGGTATTAGCATTTTCTTTACCTCCCTTATTTCCTTTGGCAGGAAGGATTTCTCCTTTATAAATCCATACTTTTACACCGATTTTTCCGTAAATAGTGTCAGCTTCTTTATGAGCATAATCAATGTCAGCTCTTAATGTATGAAGTGGTACAGTTCCTTCGTTATATCCTTCACTTCTTGCTATTTCAGCACCGTTTAAACGTCCAGATATTAAAGTCTTGATACCTTTTGCTCCTGCTTTCATTGTGTTTCTAATTGCTTTCTTTTGAGCAACTCTAAATGATACACGGTTTTCAATTTGCATTGCAATTTGTTCTGCAACTAATGCTGCATTTAAGTCTGGTTGTTTGATTTCTACTATTGAAATGTAAATATCTTCACCAGTTAACTTTGCAAGTGCTTTTTTGTGTTTTTCTATTTCTTCTCCACCACGGCCGATTACTACACCTGGTTTTGAAGTGTTGATTATGATATTTGTTCTTTTGTTATTTCTTTCAATAACTATACTAGCGACTGAGCTACCTTTAAGATTCTTTTCTAAATATTCTCGAATTTTAATATCAGTGTTTAAGTATTTAGCGAAATCTTTATTTGGTGCATACCATTTGCTTTCCCAGTCTTTATTGATTCCTATTCTTAGTCCGACTGGACTTACCTTTTGCCCCATAGCTTAGTCCTCCTTCTTGTCACTAACTTTTACAAAGATGTGACTTGTTCTTTTATCACGTTTGTCAACGCTTCCACGTGATGCGATTTTACTTCTTTTTAGTGTAACTCCTTCGTTGATGTAAGTTTCAACAACGTATAAGTCTTCTTCTTTTAGTCCTAGATTATTTACTGCGTTTGCAACAGCACTATCTAATACTTTCTTTATTAAACGACTAGCTTTAGTGTTAGTTGTTAATAAAATCATTCTTGCTTCAATAACCTTTTTACCTCTTACAAGGTCAAGTGTCATTCTAGCTTTTCTAGGTGCGATCATGGCACCTTTATGTATTGCATAAGTTTCCATAATTTACCCTCCTATTTGTTTTCGCCAGCATGTCCACCAAACTTACGAGTTAATGCAAACTCACCAAGTTTATGTCCAACCATGTCTTCAGTTACGTATACTGGAATGAAATCTTTTCCATTATGAACTGCAAATGTGTGTCCAACGAAATCTGGATATATAGTTGAACGACGTGACCAAGTTTTAATTACTTCTTTTTTTCCACTTTCGTTTAGAGCTTGTACTTTCTTAAGTAATCTGTCAAAAACGAAAGGTCCTTTTTTTAAACTTCTTGACATACGCACAAATCCTTTCTATTTATTTCTGCGAGATACTATTAACTTCTCGCTAGCTTTCTTTGTTTTACGAGTTTTAAGTCCAAGAGCTGGTTTACCCCATGGAGTCATAGGTCCTTTTCTACCAACTGGTGCTTTACCTTCACCACCACCATGAGGGTGATCGTTAGGGTTCATAACTGATCCACGTACTGTTGGTCTCCATCCCATGTGTCTTTTTCTTCCTGCTTTTCCTAAATGAACTAATTCGTAATCTAAGTTACCAACAGTTCCTATAGTTGCACGACACACTCCCATAACTTTTCTTGTTTCACCAGACTTAAGTCTTAATAAAACATATTTTCCTTCTCTACCTAATATTTGTGCACTTGAACCAGCACCACGTGCAAGTTGTCCACCTTTACCAGGATTTAATTCAACATTGTGTACTACTGTACCAACTGGAATGTTCATAAGTGGAAGAGCATTACCAACTTTGATATCAACATTTTCTCCACTTTCAATTTTATCACCAACTTTTAAGTTTAAAGGTGCGATAATGTATCTTTTTTCTCCATCAGCATAAGTTATTAATGCAATGTTTGCACTTCTGTTTGGATCGTATTCGATACTTGTAACAGTCCCGATAACACCGTCTTTATTTCTTTTGAAATCTATTACACGATATTTTCTTTTAACTCCGCCACCTCTATGTCTTACAGTGATTTTTCCTTGATTGTTTCTTCCAGCATTGCTTTTAGTTTTTCTTAACAAACTTTTTTCAGGAGTACTTGTTGTGATTTCTTCATTTACTAAAGTACTCATGTTTCTAGTTCCGTTAGTTATTGGTTTAAATTTCTTTATTGCCATTATAATCACCTACTAAAACTCTATTGTAGAGCCTTCCTTAAGTTTTACATAAGCTTTTTTGTAAGGAGTTGTGTACCCAGTGTACTTTCCAACTCTTCTTTTTCTAGCTTGTGTATTAGTAGTGTTAACGCTTAAAACTTTAACGTTCCATTTGCTTTCAATAACTTGTTTAATTTGAGTTTTGTTGGCAGATTTGTCAACTTTGAAAACGTATACGTTAGCACTAGCTAAGTTATTTGTTTTTTCAGTTATTACTGGTGCTTTTATTATTTCTATATTCATTATTTAAGCACCTCCTCTATTTTATTAACGCTTGCTACGTCGATAAGTAAGTTATCTGCACCTACTAGGTCTAAAACGTTAATACTTGATGGTTCAATAACATGTAAGTTAGCCATGTTTCTTGAAGCTAATACAACATTACCATTTTCTCCATCAGTTACTATTAATGTTTTACCATTTAAATTTAAAGTATTTAATGTGTTATTAAATTCTTTTGTTTTAGGTGAAGTTAATTCTAAACTATCAACTACGCATATTTCTTTATTTTGTAATTTGTCTGAAAGAGCACTTTTAATTGCAAGTCTTCTTTCTTTTTTATTCATTTTGAAACTATGACTTCTTGGTGTTGGTCCAAATACAATTCCTCCACCTACCCAGTGAGGGGCTCTAATTGAACCTTGACGAGCACGTCCAGTTCCTTTTTGTCTCCAAGGCTTTCTTCCGCCACCTGATACTTCACTTCTTCCTTTAGTATCATGTGTACCTTGTCTTAATGAAGCCATTTGTAATCTTACTGCTTCACTTAATACTATTTCGTTTACTTCGATATTCCAGATAGCATCGTTTAATTCAACAGTGCTAGCTTTTTCTCCGTTTAGTTTTAATACATCTAATTTAGCCATTATTCAGCATCCTCCTTTTCTGGAGTTTCTGTAGCAGTTTCTTCTGTTACTTCTTCAGCAACTGGAGCTTCAACTGTTTCAGTTAGTTCTTCAGTTACTACTTCGTTATTTTCTATAACTTCTTCTACTACATATGAAACTAATTCTTTAGCTTCAACTTTTCCACCGTTTTTAATAGCAGTTCTTACTATTACATAACCTTTTTTAGGTCCTGGTATATTACCACTTATTAGTAAGCAATTATTTTCTACGTCAACTGCTATGATTTCTAGGTTTTGAATTGTTACTGTTTCATTACCCATATGCCCTGGTAATTTCTTACCTTTTAAGACTCTCATTGGTCTCATTGGTCCACGAGAACCAACAGCTCTATGATAGTGTGAACCATGTCCCATAGGTCCTCTACTAAAGTTATGTCTCTTGATTGTTCCTTGGAAACCTTTACCTTTAGAAGTTCCTGTTACGTCTACTAGTTCTCCTACTTCGAATGTGTCTACACCGATTATTTGGCCAACTTCATAGTTAGCTACATCTAATCCTTTAATTTCTTTTAAGAAGCGCTTAGGTGTAGTATTTGCTTTCTTAACATGTCCCATTTCTGGTTTATTAGATACTTTTTCTCTTTTTGTAAAAGCACCTAATTGAATACTATTATACCCATCTTTTTCTACTGTTTTGATTTGAGTTATAACGTTTGGTTCAACTTCTACTACAGTTACAGGTATAAGTAATCCGTTAGTTGTGAATACTTGTGTCATTCCAACTTTACGTCCTAAGATTCCTTTCATTGTTTTTCCTCCCTACTAAATCTTATAATTTGATTTCAATATCTACTCCACTTGGTAAATCTAAGTGAGATAATGCATCTACTGTTTCTTTACTTGGACTATCGATATCAATTAATCTTTTGTGTGTTCTCATTTCAAATTGTTCACGTGAATCTTTGTATTTGTGAACAGCTCTTAAAATTGTGATTTTTTCGATGTCTGTTGGTAGTGGAACTGGTCCAGAAACAACACCACCTGTACGTTTTACTGTATCAACAATTTTGCTAGCTGCTTGATCAAGCACTCTGTGATCATACGCTTTTAATCTGATACGAACTTTCTCTTTTGCCATAAATTACCCTCCTTCGCCTATTTCAAATAGACTCGCTCCACACAAATTACCTGATACTAAATTAAATATTTACAACTTAACCGGGTGTATCAGCAACCTTGCGCTTCTCCGCAGTCATACGTATATCATTATATGACAAAATTGTGTAAAAATCAAGTGTTTTTTTATTTATTTTTTTTGTAAAGTTTACAGAGGATTTTTCTAGATAAATTAAATAAACAGAAAAGATTTTAGTCTCTTCTGTTTACAGTTCCTAATATTAATTTGTTTACATTTTTTAGTGTATGTTTTTTATAGTTTTTCTAGTACATTTAATACTTTATCATATTCGTTTATTAATGAAGTGTATTCCTTATTTATATAGTCCCAATCTTTTCTTTTAGCAGCTAGTTCATGATTATAGAACATTTCTCCTAAGTCAGTAAGTCCCAACATTCTACTTTCACTTTTTAATTTGTGCACTACTATTTCGTAGTTGATGTCATCTTTCTTATTATAAGACTCTTTTATAACACGCTTGTTTTCTACACTTTCAGCAAGGTATTCTTTTAGTTGTGGGATAAGAGTGTCTATGTCCATAAAGAACTCATATGCTTTTTTTAGGTCTAGTCCAACATTAGTAAGTAATTCTTCTTTATTATTTTCTTTTTTGGCAGGCTTGATTTCTTCTTTGACAGAACTTTTTGTATTTTCTAGTGTTACTTTGTCTTTTAGTTCTTTTTTTAAGAAAGACTCTAGTTCTTGACGATCAATTGGTTTTGATAAGTATGCAATGAATCCAGCAGATAAATACGCCTCTTTTTGCCCTTCCATTGCGTCTGCGGTTAATGCGACTACTGGTGTATTAAAGTTAGGAAGTGACTTAAGTTCTTTAAGAGTTTCTACTCCACCCTTGTTAGGCATCATTATGTCCATAAATATTATATCGTATTTGTTTCCTGATTTTATTTTGTCTATACACTCATCTCCACTTAGTACACTTTCACTAGTTAAACCATATTCAGCTAGTATTTTTTCTGCTACTTTAAGGTTTAGTTTTGAGTCATCTACAATAAGAGAAGTTACTCCGTTATATTTAGTAATACTTTCGGTTTCTGTAGTTTCTAAGACAACGTCTGATATTTCTTCAGGAATTGTTACAGTAAACACACTTCCTATGCCATATGTGCTTTCTACATTTATAGTACCACCAAGCATTTCTACAAGACTTTTTGTTATTGCAAGACCTAATCCTGTTCCTTCAATTGATGTATTTTTGTCTTCTTCAAGTCTATCAAACTTGCTAAATAGGTGATCTAGTTGGTCTTCTTTTATACCGCGGCCTGTATCTTTTACCATTATTTCTAAGTTACATATTTTGTCTGTGTTTTCTACCACAACTTTTAGATCTACACGACCACTTTCAGTGTACTTGATTGCATTTGATAGTAAATTTGATATTATTTGTTTTAACTTATTTAAGTCTCCATATAAAACGTTTGGCAATTTTTCATCTATTTCAACATATAGTTTTAAGTCTTTTGAGCCTATTCTAGTTTCTAGTAGTTTTGTAAGTTTTTGTATTTCGTCTTTTGGATTATAGTTAACTTTTACTATTTCCATTTTTCCTGCTTCAATTTTACTTATGTCTAGAATGCTGTTTACTATTTCTAGAAGTGTGTAGCTTGCATTTACTACATCTTTTGAGTCTTCGTGTATTTCTTTTACATCGTCAGTTTTATTTATTATTTCTGATAAACCTACAATTGCATTTAGAGGTGTTCTTATTTCGTGAGACATACTACTTAAGAATTCTGTTTTAGCATGGTTAGCCTTTTCGGCTGAGTTTTTGGCTAGTTCTAGTTCGTTTATTAGTTTCATGTCTGGGTTTTCTATTGTGAAATACATTAAGAATGTTACAAAAGTTTCAGCAGATGTCATTAGTAGTAATCCCGGATTTAGTTTTTGAATAGCCATTACAATTGTGCCGCCTATCATGTATAAGATTATTGGCAAATATTTTTTATTTTTTATGCTCTTTATATTTTTTAACATGAATATAAAGCATACTATTTCAAATAGGAAGCCTATTAAGAAAGTAAAGTTTGCAGATGTTCCATATGAATATACCAAATTATTTGTGTTTACATAATTTAATGGTAAGATAAAAGTGATAAAACTTGCTATAAACCATATGATTATCATATATTTTAGTAATTTGTCCCATGTTTTTTCTAAGCTTTCTTGTTTAACTGATATCATGATTACATACATTGTAAGTATCATTATCCATGTTGTTAGATATATCAAATAAAATCGTGAGATTATAAAGTTTGCTATTTCGTATGTTTCTTTATTTAATACAAAGAAATAACACGCAATGGCTAGGACGAGTCCTATTAGATTTGTTATTATTAACCATCCATATAATTTTGTTTCATAGTTTTTAGCTCTTTTCTTTTTGAAATATGTTATAGTTAGTAATATACTATAAAAGAGACTTAGACTTGAAAATGATACTCCAAAACTCATATTATCACTACCTTTATATATAAATTTTATCACAAAGTAAATAAAAAAAATAGTTAAGTATGATGTTTTAACTATTTTTTAACACTTTTTTCTTAGAAAATTCTCTTTTTTCTAATTCGTCATAATTTATTTTGCCTAGATTTGTTAAAGGTAATTCATCTATGAATTCAAACTTTTCTGGAATTGATCTTTCTGCAAGATAGAGTTTACAATTTTCTAATACTTTACTCTCTAATAAATCTAAGTCTTTAACATTTTTATTTGCTACCATAAATGCTTTTACAATATTTCCTAATTCATTATATGACTTTACTACTGCAACTGATTCTATTCCAGGAGTTCTTGAAATTACTTCTTCTATTGCTGTTGGATACATTTTAAAGCCATCATATCTTACTATCATTCTTTTTATTCTTCCAGTAACGTATAGTATACCATTTTCTGTTATGTAACCTAAATCTCCTGTGTGAACCCACTTTAATCCATCAGAATGTGTTTTTATTGTTTTATTAGTTAAGATTTTGTTATTAAAGTATCCGTTCATTACCGAAGGACCAGTTATACATATTTCACCTGATGTATTGTAACCTAGTTCATTTGTTGTATTTGGTTCAAATATTCCTATTGTTGTTTTGATTAGTGGTATTCCTACACTTGTTAATTCATTTGCATTAGTAGTACATGTACAAGCACTAGAGCTTACTTCGCTCATTCCATAACCTTTTATTAATTTTGAACTTGAGTTATGACTTTTAAAGAACTCATTTACTTTTTCTTCACTTGAGGCTAATATGCCATCTCCACCTGAACCTGGACTTCGTAAGAATGATAAGTCTACATTAGCCATAGCAGGATTTTTTGATAGGTTTTCCCAAAAACTTGGCACTCCTAGGACATGTGTTGGTTTATGTTTTAGAATTAGTTTATCAAATTCATTTGGATTAAATTTAGGTATAAGTATTGTTTTCATTCCTAAAGATAATGGCATGTGTATAGAGGAACATATTCCGTATGCTGCGAAAGGTGGGATAATATCTAAGAAAGTTTGTTTTTTTGATAAGGCTATATCACCGTTTTTATATTGGAAAACTATTGAGTTTATGTTGTCATCAGTTAGCATTATTCCTTTTGGTTTTCCTGTTGTTCCACCAGTGTGTACTAATACAGAAAACTTACCTTGTACGTATTTGTTTTCTTCATAGGTACTTTCTTTTTTTGTAAATGTTGTCCAGTTCATCCATATTTCATTTTCTACAACATTATTTTTCTTTATGTGTCTAATTATAGGTACAGAGTTAGTGGCAGATACTGATATTATTTTTTCTAAGTTTGTTTCGCTTTCTATTTTTTTTATTTTTTCATTACATAGGTCTATTGTTAATAAATATTTTGAATTTGCTTCAACAATTAAATCTTTTATCATATCTTCGCTGTAACGAGGATCGATTAAATTAGGTATTGCACCTATTTTGTTAAGAGCATATATTGAGTAAATTGTTTCTGGAGTTGATGGCATGCATATTGTCACAATGTCTCCTTTTTTTACTCCCAATGCACTAAAGTTTTTGGCTGTTTTTTCTATTTTTCTAAATAGTTCAAAGTAAGTTATTTTTCTTCCAAAGTATTCTAAAGCAATACTTAATTGGCTGTTTTTGTTGGATTCATATAGATAATTATATATTGTAATTCTGGGCATAGTTTTTAATATGTTTTCGTTTTTAAAATATTTTAACCATGGTTTATCTATACTTGATAGTCCTGTTGTTGGACCATAATAAAGTCCTGTTTGAAGTCCTTTTAGATATAAGTTCCTTTCGTTTGCTTGTTCTTCAGTTAAATCTTTTAAACTTTCTTTATAATCTTTTAAATAGTTTTCCATAATTCCCCCCTTTTAATAAAAGTGTGCTTATTATAGCACACTTTTAGGAATTATGCAAATTTTGCGTTTTCCTTTCCAACTGACCTTTTAAATTTTTTTTATCTAATCTTGTCATAAGTTCCTACTTTCTAAAAAAGATGGAATTATTCCACCTTATATGTTTTGTTTTCTTGCATCTATTGCTTCTTTTACTAGCTTATAGAAATCACTTTTTGGAAGAGTATATGTTTCAGCACTACCAAATTTTCTATAACTAATAGTACTGTTTTCTGCTTCTTTATCTCCTAATATTAATGTTATAGGATTTTTCTTTGTTTGGCTTTCTCTCATTTTGTATGATAGTTTTTCGTTTCTATCATCTAGGTTAACTCTTATATTCATATCGTCTAATTCTTTATAAACTTCTTTTGCATATTCTAAGTGATAGTCATTGTTTACTGGAATTATATTAACTTCAGTTGGGCATAACCATAGTGGGAAAGCTCCTTTTGTTTCTTCCATTAGGAATGCAGTGAATCTATCAAATGTTCCAAATATAGCGCGGTGAATAACTACTGGAGTTTTCTTTGAGCCATCTTTGTCTATGTATGATAAATCAAATCTTCTAGGAAGTAAGAAGTCTAATTGGCAAGTAGAAAGTGTTACTTCTGGTCCAACTGCTGGTTTTACTTCAACGTCTAGTTTAGGACCATAAAATGCAGCTTCTCCAATTGCTTCTTTGTATGGACAACCATATTCATTTAAAACTTCCCTTAGTTTGTCTTCTGCTGTGTTCCACATCTCATCGTCATCAAAATATTTTTCTTTGTCTTCTGGGTCTCTTAATGAAAGTCTGAAACTGTAGTTTTTAAAGCCAAAGTCTTTGTATACATCAAGTATAAGTGATACTACTTTTTTGAATTCTTCTTTTATTTGTTCAGGAGTTACAAATAAGTGAGCATCGTTTTGGCACATGCATCTTACTCTTTCTAGACCTTTTACTGCACCTGATGCTTCATATCTAAAGTCTGTTGCAAATTCGCCTATTCTAATTGGTAAGTCTCTATATGAGTGGAGTTCATTTCCATAGATTAACATATGATGTGGGCAATTCATTGGACGAAGTACAAATTCTTCATCGTCTACTTTCATCATTGGGAACATATTTTCTTTATAGTGATCCCAGTGTCCACTTGTTTTATATAGTTCAGTTGTACCAACACATGGAGTGTATACGTGTAAGTATCCCATTTTTCTTTCTTTTTCATAGATGTAGTTTTCTAGTTGTTTTCTTATGATAGCGCCATTTGGAAGCCATAAAGGCATTCCTTTACCAACTAAGTCACTAGTCATGAATATTGATAAATCTTTTCCTATTTTTCTGTGGTCTCTTTCTTTAGCTTCAGCTAGTTCTGCAAGGTAAACGTTTAAATCTTCTTCATTATCAAAGCATACTCCGTAAATTCTTTGAAGCATTTTGTTTTTAGAGTCACCTTTCCAGTATGCTCCACTTACTTTTAGAAGTTTAAAGTATTTTAGTTCTTTTACTGTTTCAACGTGTGGGCCCCTACAAAGGTCTGTGAAGTCTCCTTGTGTATAGCAACTTATTACAGCGCTATTTTCATCCATTCTACTAATTAAGTCAATCTTGTATGGATCATTTTTAAATCTTTCTAAAGCTTCTTCTTTTGTAAGTTCATGTCTTACTATACGTTTTCCGTCTTTAGCAATTTTCTTCATTTCCTTTTCTATTTTTTCTAGATCTTCTTCTTTTATTACTGTGTCACCTAGATCAATGTCATAGTAAAAACCTTCTTCGATAACTGGTCCTACCCAGAATTTAGCATCTGGATATAAATGCTGCACCGCTTGCGCTAGTAAATGGGCGCATGAGTGGTTCATTACACTTAGTTTTTCGTTTTCTTTAATGTTTATCATTTTTATCTTCCTTTCTTTTTGTTAAATGAAAAAACACCCCTTTAAAGGAGTGCTTGACACGGTACCATCCATTTTTAACTTCATTTAAATAACGAGGTTTTCCCCGGGAACATCTTTCGAGTCCTGTTCATAGGTAGTAACTAATAAGTTATTTAATTGTCTTACACCATACACAATTCGCTTAGTAAATAATTATTATTAGTCGTGTCCTAATCAAAACATTTAACTGTATATAATTTTACCACTTTTTTTTTAAATTTCAACTTTTTTCTTCAATATTTTTAAGAAATTTGTTATTATAGTGTTGGTGAAGAAGCATGAATGAAAGAGAACTAGTTAATTATTATAATAAATTTAATGAAGATAAAAGGCTTAGTAGAAGGCATGGGATAGTTGAGTTTGAGACTGCAGTTAAGTATATTAATATGTATTTAAGTAAGTTAGAGAATGCTAAGATATTAGATGTTGGTGCAGGTACTGGAAGGTATAGTATGTACTTTAGTAATTTAGGGTATGATGTGACAGCTGTTGAGTTAGTTAAGCATAATTTAAGAGTGTTAGAAAAAAACTGTCCTAGTGTTAAGAGTTATTTAGGAAATGCAGTAGATTTAAGTAGTTTCAAAAGTAATAGTTTTGATGTGGTTATTTTATTTGGGCCAATGTATCATTTAATTAGTTTTGAAGATAAAGTGAAAGCTTTAAATGAAGCTAAAAGAGTAGTTAAAGATAATGGTTATATTTTTATTAGTTATTATATTAATGATTATGCTATTATGAAACATGGGTTTATTGATAAGAATATAAAGGCTGCTTTTGAAAAGGGGAATGTTAATGAAGAGTTTCACGTGGTGAGTAAGGAAAATGATTTATATAGTTTTGTTACACTGGAAGAGATAGATAAGTTAAAGAATGAGTGTAAGTTGGTTAGGGAAAAGATTATTAGTCAAGACGGACTTACTGATTATTTTAGAAGAGAGATTAATAGTTTGGATGAGGAAGAGTTTAAACTTTACTTAAAGTACCACTTTAGTATTTGTGAAAAGCATGAGTTTTTAGGGACTAGTAGTCATGTGATGGATATACTTAGAAAATAGAAAAAACTGAATTTGGTTATTCAGTTTCTTTTATTATTAGACTTTCTCCAGTCATTACGTCTGGTTTTTTTATTTCGTATAAGTCTATTATAGTTGGTGCGATATCTGCTAGAGTACCTTCTGGTTTTAGTTTTATTTCGTCGTTACAAATTATGAATGGAACTTTGCTTGTTGTGTGACTTGTTATTGGCGTTTTGTCTCTATTTAGCATTTTTTCTGCATTACCATGATCGGCTGTTATTATTAGTTCATAGAAGTGTTCTTTAGCTTTTTCGTATATTTTTCCTAAGCAGAAATCACATATTTCTATTGCGTCTACAACGGCTTTATAGTTTCCTGTGTGTCCGACCATATCTGGGTTTGCAAAGTTTACAAGTATAAAATCATAGTCATTTTCTATTTCTTTTAAAACAGTGCTTGTTACTTCTCCTACACTCATTTCAGGTTTCATGTCATATGTTGGAACATCTGGAGAAGGCACTAGGAACTTTTCTATGTTTGGACTATTTAAGTCTTTTGTACCATCAAAGAAGTGTGTTACGTGTGCGTATTTTTCTGTTTCTGCTATTCTTGCTTGAGTATAGTCTAATTCCATTAGGTATTCTCCTAGAGTGTTATTTGGCTTAGTTGTTTCAAAGGCAAAAGGTATTGTCTTGTGTATATTAAATAGTGAAACAAATTTAACGTTTTCGAAATGCTTTGTTCTAAACATTTTGAAGTTTTTGTCTGTTAATGCACTTATTAATTCTTTCATTCTTTCAGGACGATAGTTCATAAATAAAACCGCATCTTTTTCTTTTATAGATTTACCTGGTGTGATTACGCTTGGGTTTATGAATTCGTCTGTTATGTTTCTTTTATAGTGTTCGTTAAAGCATACTTTGTAATTAGGAAAGTTATTACCTGACTCGTATACGATTGCATTATAGGCTTTTTTTATTCTTTCCCAACGATTATCTCTATCCATTGCGTAGTATCTACCACTTATTGTGCTTATACAGCCTATACCTAATTTGTCTGCTTTGTCCATGAATTCTGTAACGAAGTCTATTCCACTTTTTGTTGGTGTGTCTCTTCCATCTGTGATTATGTCTAATACAATATTTTTTAGACCTTTCATTTTAGCTAGAGCAAGTACTGCATAGAAATGGTTTATGCTAGAATGAACCCCACCGTTTGAAAGTAAGCCTATCAAGTGAAGGTTTGAGTTGTTTTCTAGTACGTAGTCTATTGTGTTATTTAATAGTTCGTTATCAAAAAACTCCTTATTTTTTATTTTTTCATTTATGTATGTTAAAGGCTGAGGAGTTACTCTACCACTACCTATAGTCATGTGTCCTACTTCTGAATTTCCCATTTGTCCTTTAGGTAAACCTACAAAGGTACCACTTGCTTCTAGTTCTGAATTTGGATACATCATTAGAAGCTTATCCATTACTGGAGTTTTTGCTTCTTTTATAGCGTTACCGAAGTCACTTTTATTTATTCCATAGCCATCTAATATTAATAACATTATCTTTTTCATATTTCACCTACTAAAGATATTTTAGCACATGTTTCTTTATTTTTAAAGTAATTTAGGTTAAAAAGAGAAAAAAGCACTCATTTGAATGCTTAGTTTGATACTTTGAGTGTGTCTAGTCTTAGTTTGTCAGCAATTGTTACAATGAATTCGCTATTTGTTGGTTTTGCTTTATCTATGTCTACTGAGTGGCCGAATATTTCTTCCATTAGTTCCCAGTCTCCACGGTTCCATGATACTTCTATTGCATGGCGGATACTTCTTTCTACTCTTGAGTTACTTACTGAGTATTTTTCTCCGACTAGTGGATATAATTCTTTTGTTATTCCACCAATTAATTTAGGTTCGTTATATACAAATTTTATTGCGTCTCTTATGTATTGATAGCCTTTTATGTGCGAAGGTATTCCTAGATCGTGTAAGACTTTTGTAATTGAAGTATCAAGTGATTTTTCAAGTAAGTTTACTGCGGTTAAGTGTTTTCTTTCTTTAGTAGCGTCTAGTATTCTTTTTTCTAAATCAATAAAGTCAAATGGTTTTAGGATAAAGTATTTTACGCCAAACTCACTTACGTTTCTTATTGTTTCTTGTTCATTATAGCTAGTTAGTACTATTATGTTTGGAGTAAGATTTTTTTCTTTAACCTTTTCTAGGACATAAATTCCGTCTTTTTTTGGCATGATTAAGTCAAGTAAAATGCAGTCGTATTTGTTTTTCTCTATCTTTTCCCATGCTTCTAAGCCATCATGTGCTTCGTCTGTTACTTCTACTTCTGTACTTTTAGCAAAATATTCTTTTATCATATTTACTATGCTAACATTGTCGTCTACTACTAAGATTTTCTTTTTCATATGTATCTCCCTTTTTATTTTATGAGTTCATTATACTACATAAAAAAGCGAGTTTTGTCTAATTATGTTTTAAATGTAGGAAAATCTGCGTGAATTGTCTAAAAAGAAAAAATCTAGTTTATAGATTTTAAGATTTCTTTAAGTGATGTTACGTCTGTGCTTGTTTTTCCAATTAGTACTCCATCAGTTAGTTTTAGAGTGTCAGAGATGTTGTCTTTTGACACACCTCCGCCATATAGTACAGGAGCGTCTATATCATAGTGTTTTTGCATGTACTTTTTTATGAAGTCGGTAGTGTATGCAATTTCACTTAAGTTTACATTAGATGAGTCTATCTGGCTAGCTGGTTCGTAAGCTATTAGTAAGTTGTCTAAACTTTTGTAGTCTACTCCTTTTAGGTAGAACTTTAATTCTTTTTTTATTGTTTTTAATGAGTTATCGTGTCCTACACAAAGTATTGTTTTAAAACCCATGTTAAGACTTCTAAATAGTTTGTCTTTAATTTCTTCGTATGAGTCAAGTCTAAGTAGTATTCTTTCAGGGTGAGATACAATCGTGTAGTTTACGTTCATGCTTTTTAAACTTTCCAAGCAAACTTCGCCTGTGTATGAGCCATAGTTGTAGCTATAAAAGTTTTGTGCACCTACTTTGTATTTTGATAAAGCGAATAAAGCTAGGTAGTTTATGCTTGGAAAAATGATTAGTTCTTCTTTTGTTTTAATGTTATTAATATTTTTTATATACTCTTTTATTTCTTCATAAGATAAGTAACTTTTATGATTTAGTATTATTTTTTTCATTAGTCCTCCATTATTTTTAGGGCTGGTAAAACTTCACCACTTAGGTATTCAAGTGACGCTCCACCGCCGGTTGATTTATAGTAAGCTTGAAAGTTATATTTAGTAGAGGCAGAGTTAGCGTCTCCTCCTAGTACAATGACTTTACTAGTTTTACCATTTAAGTAGTTAAATATTTCTTTTGTGCCGTTTTCGTATAATTTATCTTCATACTTGCCCATTGTACCATTTATCAAGATAAGTGATTTGTTTTTTAATAGTTTTTCAAACATATCTATTGTAAGTGGACCGATATCTAAAATGATATCATCTTCTGTTAACTCGTCTATTTCTTTTGAACCAGTTTCTGTTACTACATCTACTGGGAATACTATTTTTTCTGTTTTTATAAGAGTTTTGCATTCATTAATTAAGTTGTCATCTACAAAAGTTTTACCAGTTTCGTATCCTTCACTTTTTAAGAATGTTGCACACATGGCACCTCCAACTAGAACTTTGTCTGTAGTAGGAAGTAAGTTTTTAATCATAGCAATTTTATCTGATACTTTAGCCCCGCCTAGTAAGAGTGTTTTTGTTTCGTTTTTGATTTTATCAAGTTCAGTTATTTCTTTTTCTACAAGAAAACCTACTGCATGAGGTAAGTACTTAGGAATTCCTGTGGTTGATGCATGAGCACGGTGGGAAGAAGCGAAAGCGTCAAGAATATATACTTCTCCTAAGCTTGACCAGTATAGAGATAGTGCCTCGTCACAGTTACTTTCTAATTTGTTTGGATAGTCCATGACTCTTGTGTTTTCTAAAAGAAGGATGTCTTTTTCTTTAAGGTTTGATACTAGTTCTTCTAGATGTTTGCCCTGAAGTTCTTTACTAAATAGTATTTCTTTGTTTAATAGTTTACTTAGTACTTCTTTTACTGGTAAAAGTGTGTTATTTTCTATATCTTCTTCTGTTTTAACTTTTCCTAAGTGAGACATTATTATTATTTTTGCATTATTATCAAGTAGATAGTTTATTGTATCTAAAGACGCAACTATTTTGTTAATGTCTAAGATTTTGCCATCCTTGATTGGAACGTTATAATCCACCCTTAGTATTACTTTTTTATTTTTTACATCAATATTCTTTAATGTTAACATATTACCACCTTATATTTATTATACACTAGTTTTGGAAAAGTTAATTAAAAAAAATTATTATTGTACATATTTGTTTACGAAAAAATAAAAAAGCACAAGACATCTAGCTGTCACTTGTGCTTAAGATTATTTATTTTCTATTAAGATATTTTTCAATTAAAATTCTTTTAGCTACTAACTCATCATTTTCGCGTTGTTCATTTTGATATCTTTTTTCACTCACCATTTTAACGTATTTTAAGCATTCACTCAAAATTACGTCTATTAAGTGGGTATTTGTTTTCTCATTTAAAAGTTTATCTTCATTTTCGTAAGTCGCTAATGTTGTACTAACATAATTTAAATCGCGTTTAGCTAAGTTAGAACACGCTTGAAAATTGGCATAGCTTTTATCATAAATTATACAATATTCAGGTAGTTTGTCTTTTAATATATTGAATTTAAAACAATGTCCAGGTTTTGCTAAATCATAGTCTAGTCGTTCTAAATACAATACTGGTATTTTCTTTCCAGTAAGTAATTCTTTAACGTAATATGGTGAATCACCTGTTTTAAATAATACTCTCCTTTTTTCAAATCTTGGTATTGAGTAGCTAGCAATATACACCTTTTCAAAGCTATTTTCATTTTCGTCTTGTAAAAAGAATATATCCCCTTCATAAATATTTTCAGTTAAAAGTGTTCTTTTAATTGCTTTTAATGTTTCTAACATATTTTTTCCTCCTTGTTTAGTTTTATATTATATAATTTTAGTAATCTTTTGTAAAGAAAAATTTATAGATTTTAAATTAAAAAAACTTTGTCTCTTTTTTTGCCTTATTTTCGGGGGGGGGGAAAAATCAATACTTTGCACGTGATTTGATGTTTTTTACATGCAATTTTACACCTGATTTGATGTTTTTTAAGGCTGATTTTACACCTGTTTCGTACTTTTTTAGGGTTCTTTTCACACCTAAACATAAAAACACATACAAAAAGCACAGTTTTCTGTGCAATTTTAACGTTTTTTACACCAGTACTCAGCAACTCTTAGCATTTGTGCAGTATAACCCCATTCATTATCATACCAAGCTGATACTTTTATCATTGAACCAGTATTAGTAGGTATCACGCTTGTTAGGAGTGAATCTACTACAGCGCCTTCTGTGCAACCAATGATGTCACTACTTACAAGTGGTACGTTTACTATTTTGATAATATCACTTTTGTTGTTTTTAAACATATCGTTTACTACCTCAGCAGTAACTGTTTTTTTAACGTTTACTACTAAGTCTATTAAAGAGCCATCACCTACTGGAACTCTATAAGCTGAGCCACTAAGTTTACCATCTAACTCTGGAATTATTTTTCCTATAGCCTTTGCTGCGCCTGTTGAAGTTGGCACGATATTTAGTGAAGCAGCTCTTCCACGGCGACTTTCTATTCCCTTTTTGTGGGGAATGTCTAGTGTTTCTTGGTCGTTTGTCATTGCGTGAACTGTAGACATAAAACCATTTTCTACTATAAAGCATTTATTAAGTAAATCTAATACTGGAGCTAAGCAGTTAGTTGTACAAGAGGCAGCAGATATTACTTCATCTTTTTTAGTTAAGATGCTTTCATTTACTCCATAAACTACAGTTTTACATTCGTCCTTTGCTGGGGCACTTATGATTACTTTTTTAGCACCTGCAGTTATATGAAGATAACTTTTTTCTTTTGAAGTGAAAGCACCAGTGCATTCCAAAACTAGGTCAACTTTTAAGTCTTTCCAAGGTAGTTTTGATGGGTCACTTTCTTTAAATACTTTTATCTTTTTACCGTCTACTTCTATGTAGTCATCGTCATACGCTACTTTCTCGTCTAAAGTTCTATGTACTGAGTCATATTTATAAAGGTAAGCTAGTTGTAGTGGGTCAGTTAAGTCATTTATTGCGACTACTTCCATATCTTTTTTCTTACTTATTTGTCTTAAGGCAATTCTACCAATTCTACCAAAACCGTTTATTGCTATTCTAATCATATTATTTTCCTCCTATTCAAAGTATCCCCCACCTACAAACTCTCTTAAAAGAGCTGTTTCAGGTAATGCACTTTCTGGTATGTTTAAAAATATTTTTAAGAAGTTTATTATTCTTATTGCTTCTGTGTAAAATTCACTTTTGTATCCTACGTTATAAAGTAGTGGGACAGCAAATGTTTTTAATATTCCTAGTTCATATATTAAAGCAGTATTTAATACTATGTCTGCTTCTTTTTGGTATGGGAATATATATTTTTCTTCACTAATTCTAACGTTTCTCCAACTTTTTAGTGTGTTTTCAGCATTATAGCCTCTTGTTCTAGCATCTCTTACTATTCTTCTAATAAGTCTTAAATCAACAGTTGAAACATGGTTGTGTCTGTCTAATCCAAGAGGTGTAAACGGGCTTATATATATTTTTAGTTTGTTTTTTCTTGGAATTTTGCTTGTTAATAGTTCATTTAGTGTGTGTATTCCTTCTACTATTAAAAGGTCTCTATTTTTTAAGGAGACTGGTGGGTGCTTGTATTCTTTTTCTCCAGTTAGAAAGTTGTATGTTGGAAGAGTAGTTTCTTCTCCTTTTAATAAAGCGTCAAGTTTTTCATTAAATAAATCTATATCAATCGCCTCAGGTATGTCATACTCGTATTCTCCCTTTTCGTTTTTTGGGGTTTCATTTCTATCTTTAAAGAAGTCATCCGTTGATAATGTGAATGGATTTAGTCCTTTGCTTTTTAAATATAAAGCTAGTTTTTTACAGGTTGTTGTTTTGCCTGAAGAAGACGGGCCGGCAATTAAGACTATTTTTATATCATTTATGTTGTTTTGTATTTTGTTTGCTATTTCTAGTAAGTCATTATTTTGTTTTATTTCGTTTAGTTCTATAAACTCTTTTATTTTACCATTTATTACTACGTTATTTACTTCACTTACGTATTTTACACCTAGTTTTTCTGCCCATACGGCATAGTTATCAAATACGTTTAGTACTTGTGGCATATGTGTGTACTCAGGTATTTTCATATCAAAAGTGCTAGGATACTCTAACATTACGCCTTTATCTGTAGTTAAAGTTAAATCAAAACTTGTAAGTATTTTAGTTGAGTATGGCATTTTTGTATAGAAGTAGTTATAATAGTCAAGCATACTATAAAGAGTTAGCATTTCTCCAGTCATTTGTTTATATGTTAGAGATTTTTCGTATTCTTTTATGCTATTAAAATAAGATATAGCTTCTTTTCTACTTGTTACTACTTTAGTTATTCTAATGTCTTTACTGACAAGCTCATGCATTTTTGCTTTTATTTCATCAACCATAGTGTTATTTAACTCAAGATTAATTCTTGTGTATATACCCTTATCTAAACTGTGAAGCAATTCTACATTTGTGTTTCTTCCAAATAGTTCTTTGACTGCAGTGATGTATAAGAATTTTAAGCCACTTCTATATATTTTGGCACCCATTCTGTCCTTTATTTTGATTAGTTTCATTTTAGTGTCTTCTTTTAATTTTGCGCTGAGCTCGGTTATGTCATTATCAATTATTACAGCTATTACTTCATTTTCTAGATTTTGTTCTTCTAAAAGTTCGTATATAGTTTTATTAACACTAGTTACAACGTTGCCAATACCTTCTATTTCTACTATTACTTTGTCTTCCACTTTAATCACCCTTTATTCTATATATATTCTATCATTTTTTTTGATATTTTTGTATATTTTTTTTAAATTTTCGTAAATATATATATAGGTGAAGATAAAATGGTTATTCCAATGATAATTGATAAAGAGGAAGGAGTAGAAAAGAGTTTTGATATTTATAGTAGGTTACTTAAGGATAGAATTGTTTTTCTAAGTGGAGAAATTAATGATGAAGTAGCTAATTTAATAGTAAGTGAGTTACTTTACTTGAATAGTCTTAATAATGAAGATATTTATCTTTATATCAATAGTCCTGGTGGAAGTGTTACAGCAGGTATGGCTATTTATGACACGATGAATTTTATTAAATGTGATGTTAGTACTATTTGTGTGGGGATGTGTGCGTCTATGGCTGCTTTTCTTCTAAGTAGTGGGACTAAAGGAAAAAGAGTGTGCCTTAAGAATGGAGAAGTTATGATACATCAGCCTCTTGGTGGAGTGCAAGGACAAGCTACTGAGATAAAGATACATGCTGAAAGGATTATCAAGTTAAAGGAAAAGTTAAATAAGATACTTGCTAATAATACTGGTAAAGATATTAAGAAAATAGAAAGAGATACTGAAAGAGATTATTATTTAGATAGTAAAGAAGCTTTAGAGTATGGATTAGTTGATAAGGTATTATAAAAGAGTTCAGGTTTTATTCTTGAACTCTTATTAATTTTGAAGTTTTTTCTTTTTCTTCCATAGCTTGTATTAAATTAGAATTAATTATTCTTCTCATTAAGTCATTTTTGTATGTTTGATGATAGATAATGCTATTTATTACATCGTTTGGTATATCTAAAGACATTCCTTTTATGTAAGTTAGTCTTGTATGAATTTCTGCTTTTACTTCTAAGTTTAACATATCAAATAGACTTATGTTATCTAAATATATTATATAGTCTATTAATGTGTCTATAAATATTTCTTCTTGTCTAGATTTGTATATGCTAATTGGTAAGTTGAATTTTTCTATATAGTAATCTGTAAATTTGATTAATATATTTGGTGCGGTAAAGTTACTTTCTATCATGAACTTTTCGATAGAAGGACTTGTGAATGCAAGCATGTATTTGTTTCTAATAAGTTTATCTAGTCCTATGCTAGTTTTTCCTTCTTTAATTATTTTGTCTAAGTAATATAAAGAAGACAACTCTAATTCATACATTTGTAAGTCTGTTATTAAATTATTTACTTTGTCTACTTTATTAGAATTCATATTATCTAAAGTTTTATCTATAATTTTAAACATTCTTATTAGTATGTAATTGTAATCATTTTGATAAGACATTATATTATTATTAAGTTTACCTGCTTCATTTGTTATAATTTTATCAGCAATAGATAGATAATTCTTATTTTTAGATAATTCTTCATATAATATTTTTTCTTTTTTAGTAGCACCTATATAGAAAGATATAACTTTATTATATTCGTCAGTATCTTTATGAGAAGTATATTCTAGGCTTATTAGTTCTTTTAGGTAACCAATTTTTTCATATGATACATCTTCAATATCTTTAAGCATATCTTCTGTATTTTTAAAATCTTCTTTATTCATACTAACCACCTGTTAAATGTATTTTACTTTATTTTAAGTAAAAAGTAAAGAATAAATAATTATGATATGTAATGTATAATGGAATATTTGGCAACATAAATGGCAATATAAATGTCTACATAAATGGCAATATAAAAAGTAGCATTTCTGCTACTGTGGTTTTGTAGTTGTTCCACTTGGATGTGTGTTGTTATAATATATCATATCAACGCCATCGCCTAAGTCTGCATATAATGTACCACTGAATGTTTTTCCTTGGTCATAATCTTGATTTTTATCTAAATTAGGTAGTGTTATTGTTAATGTATAATTAAATGTTTGAGCTACTGAGTTTTTAGTTATTTTGTTAGTTACAAGTGTTACTGTTGTTTTTGTAGATGTTGTTGGTATTGTACCAGTTATAACACTTGTATTAGCACCTGTTCCTTTTATACTCCACTGTAAGTCTTGAAATTCGTTTGTGAAATCCATTCTTATATATACAGTGTTTGATACATCTGTTGCTGGAACACTTATACTGAATGTCTTATCAAATGTATCGCCTGGCTCTATATCGTTTGCATTTGTTAAATCATTACCTCCATCAAATGTAATGTTTCCAACTTTTGCAGTTGTTACTGTTCCACTTGTTCCTGAACCAGTCATTTTAGTAGTAAAGTATGAAAATGTAACACCAATTACAGCTACTATAATTGTTAGAATGCTTACAACTGATAATAATATTTCTTGATTTTTTTCCTTCATTCTAACACCTACTTTCCTTGTGCAACTATTGTTGAGTTAAAAGTTTTGCCTTGAAGTTCATTTTGATTTTCTCCACTTTCAAGGAATGAAACCTTAAGCACATAGCTATGTTTAACTCCTGTGTTAATTATTCCGCTACCTAAAGTAAAACTTATAGTAGGAACTATTTGTTGCCCAGTTACTGTTACTAATTTATTTGTTGGAGTGTTGTCTTCAATTGTTTGACCATCTAATGTGCTTTCTCCAGTTAATGTATAAATAAAATCTTTACTGTCTATTTCATTTTTTGTGATATCCCAAACTAGTGAATATCTACCAACAGCGTTTTGTTCTGTTGATGTGTTAATTATTTCAAATTTCATTTCATTACTCCAACCAGGAAGTACATTTTCGTCGTTAAAGCCTTGTATTTCATGAAATGCCGCAGTTACATATGCTGTTTTAACATCAACGTTTCCGTTTTCATTGTTACCATTTACTTTATAATAAACTATTGCTAAAGATGCGCCTATAGCTACCAAAATAAATGATAAAACTACTATTATTGAATAAATATATGTTTTAATATCTTTCTCTTTCATATCTATCACCGTATTCTATATAATATGATACCAAAAAAATGTGAAAAATTCAAGTACATAAACAACAAAAAAAGTTAGAAGTAAATCTAACTTAATTTTTGTTAATAATCGTAAATTAACTATGTTAATTCAAACTATTCACCTTCTACAGCTTTTCCATTAACTTTAGTTAATGCGCATGTAATAGAAGCACCATAGCTTTGACCTTGTTGTTCATTTTGGTTTGCATTAGTTTCAACTAATTGGAACTTAGCTTTGTAAGTGTGAGTTTTGCTTGATGCTGAAAGTGTTCCCTTAGCAACTTCAGTTGAAGTTGCTGGAACAGCTGCCCACTCACCATATGTAGTACCAGCTGTACCAGTTGTTACTGCATATTGGAAATCAGTTGATACTCCTGTACCAGTTTTAATAATGTTACAAACATAATCAGCAGTTGCGTCACCAGTGATTGTTGCAGCAGAAATAGTGAAAGTTTGTTCATCACTTGTCCAACCTGGCATTACATTTTTTGCGTCAAACTCAGTTCCAGCTAATGTTACAGCTGAAATAGTTGCAGTAGTAACACCACCTGTAACGGCATTTTTATTTCCCATAGTAGTTGTGAAGTATGCAAATGTTGCACCTATAATTGCTACTAATAAAGTTGCGATTCCAATTACTGATAAGAAAATAGTTTGTCCTTTGTTTTCTCCCATAGTTCTTTACCTCCTTTACATTAAAAATTGTATCAAGTTTTTTTGATAAAATCAACCCTTTTTTGATAGTTTTTTCATTTTTTTAACACAAAAGAAAAAATAGGAATTTAATGTTCCTATTTTGTTGCTATTTTTTAACAATTTTTAATGCTGAATAATATAGTCTGTTTACATTGTTGTCTATTAATTTTTGGTCTACATTTGGTGCATATGTAAATACTAATTCGTACTTATCAGTTTGGTTAGAACTTAGTTCTATGTTTTCTACAAGTGTTTCACCGTTGTTTATAATATAATTTGCTTTTCCACTTACTACTTCTGTACCATTTTTATATAAAGTATAGTATGGTCTTACTTCATAGTGATATTCGTTTAGTATGTCTTCCCAATAAACTGAATAAGTAATTGTTGAAGCACCTGTATTTGTTATGTTAAATTTCTTTGTTTTTGTCCAACCGGGTTTTACTATGCTGCTATCAAAGTCATTCATTCCTAAATATGGGAATTTATATTCATTTGTTGTATTTAAATCTATGTTTTCTTCTTTTGTTTCTTTAGTTAATATTTTTGCATCTATTAGATAGTTATCTGCTACGCCATCTTTATCTGAGTCTGCATTCGCATTTATGCTATTACTATTGTTTAAACTTATATTTAAGTCTGGCATTCCATCGTTATCTAAGTCGACATTCATATCTGGCCTTCCATCGTTATTTGTGTCACAGTTTAATATGCATTTGCCTGTACTGTCTGTTTGATTTAATAGGTTTGTATCTGCTTTCTTGTCTCCTGTTGTGTCAACATTTATTTCTGCTATGCCATCGTTATTGATATCAATGTTTATATTTGCTATTCCATCATTATCTGTGTCTATGTTTGTGTCTGCTATACCATCATTGTTTGTATCACAGTTTAAGTCACATATTTTATTTCCAGTTAAATCTATATTTAAGTCTGCTTTGTTGTCTCCTGTTGTATCTATGTTTAGGTCTGCTACGCCATCTCCATTTATATCTATGTTGATTTCGGGCCATCCATCGTTATTTGTATCACAGTTTAATATACATTTACCTGTACTGTCTTTTTGATTTACAAGATTTTTATCTGCTATGCCATCGCCATCTGTATCTATATTAAATATTGCTTCGTTATAGTTAGTACCATAATTAATGTTTATGTTTGGTTTTTGGTCATTGTCTGTATCTATGTTTAGGTCTGCCTTGTTGTCTTCGTTTGTATCTAGGTTAATTGTTGGATATTTGTTTCCTACATAATCACAGTTGATATCACATTTACCATCATTATTTAAGTCTATATTTAGTTCTGCTGTCCCGTCTCCATCAAAATCTAGATTAGTGTCTGGTCTGTTATCGTTATCTACATCACAATTTAATATACATATACCATTTCCATCTTTTTGGTTAATCATGTTTTTATCAGGTCTGCCATCTTTATCTGTATCTAAATTAAAGTAGGCAGCCATCATATTTTTATAGCTTATGTTATAATCAGGCTTGTTATCTTTATTGTTATCACAGTTTACGTTACAAATTTTATCACCATCTGTGTCTATATTTAAATCAGGCCATCCATCTCCATCAGTGTCAACGTTTAGATTTCTTGATTTAAGTAGTATATAATTCATAACTATATATGAAGATACACAGGTTACACCAATAAATAATATAAACACTAAAACTATTAAAACAGTCTTTGACTTTCTTTTCTTAACAGGTTCCTCTTGTTCAAAATATAATTTTTCTTCTTCTATTATTTTTCTTTTTTCTTTTTCGTCCATAATATCCTCCTCTTATTCTATTTATAATATTACCATATTTTTTTAAAAAACTCTAGATATAATAAAAGAAAATGCACTTAGTGTACATTTTCTTTTGCGTCATTTATTAATGACTTTAAGTCGATGTACTCTATTTGAACATCAAACATCTTTTTATCTAATATTTCTTTATTTTTGCAAAATGTCTTTTCAATATTTTTTAACCACTCGTTTATTTCTACCTTTATATCTTCGTTTGTCATATTTTTCAAGTTGCTAAAGTGAAAACCACTGGTTGGCATATACGAAATATAACTTTTCCTATTACTTGCTACTCTTACTCTCTTTTTAAAAACTTTATAGATATCAAAGTATATAGAATTATCTCTATATACAATTTCAACATAACCTATTATTTGATTATATTTCCATGGCTTATTAATGTAATTGTATTTTTTCCAAACCGATTTTACTTCTTCTTTTCTATCGTCAGAAAATTTGCATACATAATTATTCATTCTATCTGTCAATGTTTTTAAATAACGCTCTTCATTTATTAAATATATTGGTATAGAAAATAGTTCTATTTTTGTCATTATTTTCTCCTTTCTTTCAGCGAAATTATACTGCTGAATTTTTTCATAATTTGATTATAACACAAAAAGCATGGTGTGTCAAGTCGCTGTAAATCAAACATTATTTTTGTATTGACATTTTTATTAAAACAAAAAAACGTCCTAATGAACGTTTTCAATTTGAATTTTTGTTGTGAATTTCTTACCTTGTTCTGTATCTTGGTTTTCGTTTGTGTCTTTAAACATTAATTTAAATAGGTAAGTATGTGTTTCACCAGGTTTAATTACTACACTTTTTAGCATATCTCCATCTTGGTAAGGTGCTTTTGCTTTGTCTATATCTATTAGTACTTCTCCATCTCTTATTAGACCATAGTTAAGGTTGTTTTTTGTAGTGAATGTATTTTCTACATTTGTGAATTTTATTGTGTATACTAAGTCTACTGTACTTGAGTTTGTTATTTCAAAAGATTTAGCACTCCTCCAACCTGGATAGATATTTATGTTCTGCATATTTGTTAAGTCTTTAAATGTTATTGTGTGTTCTTCGTCTTTTCCAATATCTATAGGCGCTCCGCAGTTTTTGTCACAAATGCCATCGCCATCAGTGTCACAGTTTTTGTCACATACTCCGTCTTTGTCTATGTCGCAGTTCCTATCACACTTTCCGTCACCATTTGTATCGCAGTTATAGTCACATACGCCATCGTTATTTGTATCACAATTTCTATCGCATTTGCCATCGTTATCAGTGTCACAATTTAGTTTACATGAGTCGTTTTCTTTTCCATCACAATTTTTGTCGCATACACCATCTCCATCAGTGTCACAGTTCTTGTCGCATACACCATCATTGTTGGTATCACAGTTTAATTCACATTTCCCGTCTCCATCTGTATCACAATTTCTTTTACATTTATCACTGTCTGAGTCACAATTGTAATCACACTTTCCATCTCCGTTGGCATCACAATTTTTATCGCATTTGCCATCGTTATTTGTGTCGCAGTTTCTGTCGCATTTGCCATCACCATTTGTATCACAGTTTAGCTTACATGAGTCGTTTTCTTTTCCTTCACAGAATTTATCACAAATTCCATCGTTATCAGTATCGCAGTTCTTATCGCATTGTCCATCATTATTTGTATCGCAGTTTAAGTCACACTTTCCGTCATTATTTGTGTCACAATTTTTAACGCACACATCATTATTCTCTGTACAGTTATAGTCACATTTGCCGTCGCCGTTAACGTCACAATTCTTATCGCATCTACCGTCACCATCAGTGTCACAGTTGATATCACACTTTCCATCGCCATTTGTGTCACAATTTATTTTACATGAGTCGTTTTCTTTTCCATCGCAATTCTTGTCACAAATGCCGTCATTATCGGTATCACAGTTTTTGTCACATTTTCCATCATTGTTAGTGTCACAATTTATGTCGCATTTACCGTCTCCGTTTACATCGCAATTTTTGTCGCAAATGCCATCTTTGTCTGTATCGCAGTTAATAAGGCAAACATCACTTCCTTTGTTCCCACAGAATTTATCACATATTCCATCGCCGTTTGTGTCACAATTTTTATTACATTTGCCGTCGTTATCTGTGTCGCAGTTATAGTCACATACTCCATCGCCGTTAACATCGCAGTTCTTATCACATACGCCGTCATTATTTGTATCACAGTTTCTGTCACATTTGCCGTCGCCGTCTATATCACAATTGATTTTGCATGAGTCATTTTCTTTTCCTGTACAAGCTTTATCACAAATTCCATCTTTGTCTTCGTCAATGTTAGTGTCAGGTTTTCCATCTTTATCAGTGTCACAATTTAAATCACACTTGCCGTCGTTATTGATGTCACAGTTAATATCACATTTACCATCTTTGTCTGTATCACAGTTTAAATCACATATTCCGTCATCGTCAAAATCTATGTTAGTATCAGGATATCCATCGTTATTTGTGTCACAGTTTTTAATACACATTCCATTTTCGTCTTTTACATTTGTTAAGTTTTTGTCTGGTTTTCCATCACCGTCTGTGTCTATGTTAAAGAAAGGTTTTTGTATGTTTTTGTAACCAATGTCAATATCTGGTACTCCATCACCATTTGTGTCGCAGTTAACGTCACACTTGCCATCACCGTCTGTGTCTATGTTTAAATCAGGTAAGCCGTCACCATCTGTGTCTATATTTAGTCTCATTTTGTAATTACTTATAAAGTTTATTACAGAGTATGTTGTACTTACTGTAGCCGCGATAAAAAGAGTAAATACAAATACAATTATTAGTATTTTTTTTCTTTTTTCTTTCTTATCTGGCTCTACGAAATAAAGACCTTCTTCTTCTATTATTTTCTTTTCTTCTTCATTCATAAAGTTTTGCACCCTACTTTCTATCATAAATCATACCATAAATAACGTTTTAAATCAATTATTTTTCATAAATTTGTTAATAAGTTTTAAGTTATCCACAATTTTTGCGGATTTTGAAAATTGTAGCGAAAATTTATTTGTTTTTAGTATTGATTTACCTTGCTAATTACGTTATAATGTTAGTATGGAGCAGGAAGTGCTGGGTGTCTACCAAATTTCAAAGTAAATCAGGGGAACTTGGTTGAAAAGGAAGGGAGGTTCAATGTCCATGAAGAAGAGATCGTATAGAATATGCGTGTTGATTCTAGTGAATATTGCTTTGTTTTTATTGCTATTATTAGTGATAGAAATAAAGAAATGACATCGCTTAGCGCAATGTCACTATAACAAATATAGGTAGACATTCAATTTATTGATTACTTCCTATATTTACATTATATAATATTTAACTAAAATGGGCAAGAGTTTTATATTTTTTTAGAAAAATGTGTAAAAATGGGCAAAAATAGTTGGAATTTTGTGTAAATATTTGAGTATTAGTTAGAAAAGCGACTGAATTAGGTGGATAAAACAATACTTTTTAACAGTGTGATAGTGAAAAAATCACAACATTATAAAAACGAGCAATTCCAGTAAATATAGGAGATTGCTCGTTTTTGCTGTCAAACTTTAGCTAGTTGTTAATAAGTTTTAAGTTATTCACAGTTAATGTTTTTGTGAAACCATTTCTTTTATTTTTCTAAATCTGTGATTTATTCCACTTTTTGTTATTTTAGTATTTGTTTCTAAAGATATAATATCTGCTAGTTCTTGCATTGAACTTTCAGGATATTTTTCTTTGTAGATACAGACTTCTTTTATTTTGTCATCTATTAAGTCAAAGTCTTCTCTTTGTTTTAGTTTTTGTATGTTTTCTATTTGTTCGTTTGAAGAAAATACTATTTTATCAATGTTAGCTTGTTCACAGTTATTTAGTCTGTTTGTCATGTTTTTGTGGTCTCTATATATTCTTATGTCTTCATAATAGAATAGTGAATTGTAGGCATTTAATAATTTTATAAAGTCGCTTATTCTTTCACTTTCTTTTAAGTAGACCATGTAGTGTTTTTCTCTTTTTAATATTTTTGAGTTAAAGTTTAATTCTTGTAGTAACTCATTTATATAGTTTGCAGTTGTTTCATTTTCTATTATAAATTCTAAATGGTATCTACTTGTTTTGGGGTCATTTACACTTCCGCAGATTAAGAAAGCACCTCTTAAATAGGCTTTTTTTTCTTCAATGTTTCCACATATATAGTCAGATGGTTTATATTTTCTAGTGTTATTTGTGTAGTCATATAAATCTAGTGTTTTTAGAATTTTTTCTACATCTTCTTCTATAGTCATGTGTATTATAAAGTTTTTGTTTAGTCTATTTATTTCTTCTTTTGTTATGTTTATTTCTATATTAAAGATGTCTTTTAATAGTTTGTATATTCTTCTTGATACACCTATGTTTTCAGTATAAAGAGAAATAGATTTGTTTTCTATTTCTCCATTTATGTTAATTATTGCTGATAATTCACTTATTTGTTCAGTTTTATTGTATTCGTTATTTAGTATTTCGTTTTTTATATTTGTTGTATATGACATAGGTTCCTCCTTACCAGACTCTTGAAGACCACCATCCGCCTGGGAAATATATTACGCTTCCTGGGTCAATTACTGAAGCTTTATAGTTAGCTATTGTAACGTGTCCACGGCTAATTGTCAAGTGTAAGTGTGCGCCTGTTGTACATGAATCGTAGCCGCCATGACTTCTTGCTGTTGAGTATCCACCCATATGAGCAACTACTTCTCCTTCAGATACAACGTCTCCTTCTTCTAAACCGTTATAGTCTAGTAAGTGCATCATTACAGAAGTATATTTTACTCCATTAATATTGTGATATATAAACATTACTTTACCACCACATCCCCATTGTGTTTGAAGCGCAACTGTACCTGATGCTACCGGGTAAATTGGTGTCCCTTCAGCCGGACTTTTGTTACCGATATCTACTCCGTTATGGAAAGATATGCTTGATGGGTAAAGTGGGTTTGTTCTATATCCATATGTACTTGTGATTATTCCTGTTTCAGTAGGTCTTTTAAAACCTGTTGAAGTTGGAATAGCCATACAAGTAGATAGTAGGTCATACGAATTTGAACATCCTTTTTGTCTATAGAATTCTATTAATTGTTTTTGTGATTTGATTAAATCTTCTATTGAAACTGAATCTTCTTCAAGTTCGTCTATTCTTGAACCTAGTTCAAACATTTTGTCTTGTAGTATATCTCTGTTTTTTTGTTCACTTTCTATGTCTTTTGCTAGTTTGTCTTTTAGTTCGTTGTTTTGCTTTATAAGACTTTTCATTTCATTAATTTGTTCTTTATTATATTTAGATAGTTGTTCTACTACAGATATTCTATGGATAAAGTCTGTAAATGAGGTTGCTTTAAAAATGTACTCTAGATAAGATTTTTCTCCATTAGAAAGTTGCAAAAATACTAAAATGTTATCTGTTTCTTCTTTCTTTTCTTGTATTGTTTTTTCTAGTTCTTCAATTTTGTTTGATGCTGTTATTATTTGATTATTTAAGTCAGCTACTTTTGCTTCAATTGCTCGCATTTCACCAATCACTCTGTTGTATTCAGCTTCACTTATTTGTTTTTCTGTGTCCTGCTTTTGTTTTTGTCTTTCTAGTCTATCTAATTCGTCTAGTAAGTCCCCATAGGTTCTTGCAGCTGCATTTGTTTTAAGTGGTAGTATTAATATAAGAAGTGAAACTATAATTATTAGAAATTTTTTCATTATATTTTTAGGTACCTCCTTACTGCACGGGATGAACCTATTGCTCCGACTACTACACCAATTGATACTATTATTAGTATTGTTTTTAACATTATAGTGCTTGGGTTTACTAAGGTTATTACTTCAGTAAACAAGATTCCATTCATTTTGTCATATAGGTAAGTGTAGCCAAAAGTAGTTAATAATACTGGAATTATGCTACCTATGAAACCTAGTATAATGCCTTCAAAGAAGAAAGGTGTTTTTATGTATGTGTTTGAAGCTCCTACTAAACGCATGATTTCTATTTGTCTTTTTCTGTTGTTGATAGTTATTTTTATTGTGTTACTTATTAGGAATGCTGTTACTATGATAAGTCCTATTACTATGACTACCATTATTTTTTTAACTATGTCAAATATTTTGACTAATTCTTCTACCATGCCTTCACCGTATTTTACTTGGTAAACGCCTGATAATTCTTTTATTAGTTTTGCAGTTACGCCAATACTTTCTGTGTCTTTTACTTTGACTAAGTATTCGTTTAGAAGTGGGTTATTTGTTTCGTCGTATTCGCTTAGTATTGTGCCAAGTCCATCACTTTCTTTTGACATGTCTTTTCTAATACTTTCTTTTGACATAAATGTAATACTATCTATATTTGATAAAAGTTCTATTTTTGTTTTAAGTGCTTCAATGTCTGTATCTGTTGCATCTTTGTTTATGTAGACTACAATAGTTACGTCTTTTTCTATGTCAGAAGTGAATTTGCTTACGTTTTCGCTTAGTAAAACGGCTACTGCTACTAGTATTAGTGTTATTGTTATACAAGATATACTTGCTATACTAAGTGAGAAGTTACGGAAGACACTTTTTAGTGAGTCTTTTATGTTGTTTCTTATTATTCTTAAGTATTTCATTATTTCCCATAACCTCCTTTAACTGTGTCACCTACAAGTATTCCTTTTTCTAGTTTGATAACTCTTTTCTTGTAATGATTTACTATGTCTTTGTCATGTGTTGCCATTATAACAGTTGTACCTTCTTCATTAATTTTGTTTATTATTTCCATTATTCCCATTGATGTTGTTGGGTCTAGGTTACCAGTAGGTTCGTCACATATTAGTATTTTTGGATTATTTACTATTGCACGAGCGATTGATACACGCTGCTGCTCTCCACCTGATAGTTGATCTGGATAACTTCTAAATTTTTCTTTTAATCCAACTTTTTCTATTGCATTCATTACTTTTTTTCTTACTTCATTTTCAGGTAAACCATATATTTCTAGTGCAAATGCAACATTTTCAAATACAGTTAGGTTTTGTAATAATTTATAGTCTTGGAATACTATTCCTAGTTTTCTTCTTAATTTATATACTTTTCTGTTTCTTAATTTGCTTACGTTTATTCCACCTACATAAACTTCTCCACGTGATGGTTTTTCTTGTCTATAAAGTAGTTTTATTAGTGTACTTTTTCCTGAAGCAGTTGAGCCTATTACAAAGACAAAGTCGCCTTTTGGAATAGAAAGTGTTATGTCGCTTAGGGCTGTTACACCGTTTTTGTATTGTTTATATACATTTTTTACTTCTATTAAATTCATTTTTACCTCCTAGTTAATTATATCACTATATTCTTAAATCATGAAGTGGTAGTTTATACCTATTTGTACCACCGTATACTTCGTATGAGTCTAGTACTGTTAGAAATGCATCATTGTCAACTTCTATTATTTTTTCTTTTAATATTAGGTATTTTTCTGTTGGCACTACGCACATGATAATGCTAGAATTTTCTTTTTTGTATCCTGTTTTTACTGGAATTTCACTTATTCCACCTTCTATTTCTGTTATGATGTATGATATTATTTCTTCTTTTTTGTCTGTATTAATGAATACTATTTTTGAGTCACTTATTCCTGTTAGAAAGTTATCTATTATTTTGCTTTCTATAAATCTTATGATTAGTGAAGTTATGAGCATTTCTACACCGAATATGAATGTGCCGACAATTAAGACTGTGCCGTTTACTATAAATAATGCTGTTCCTAGAGTTAAGCCGAATTTTTTATTGAATATCACTCCTATTATGTCTAAGCCACCTAAACTACAACCTGATAAGTACACCATTGTGCAGCCAATACCAAAGAGTACTCCTATTGTGATTATGTTCAAAAATGGACTACTTAGTGTAATAGTGACATTTAGTAGTTCAGTTAGATACATAACTAGAGTATACACAATGGCACCTATTATTGATGGGATTGTGTCTTTTAGTCCAAGGCAGATTATACCTATAGTTACTAAAATTATGTTTCCTATTAGTAGTACGTAAGATGTTTTTATGTTAAATAAGTGGTCAAATATTATACCAACGCCACTTAAACCACCAGGCACGATTTTATTTGGAACACAAAAGACGTTGAATGTTAGTGAAATTAGTAAACATCCTAGTATTAAAAGCATTCCATTTATTATTAATTTTTTCTTTATTTTTCCCATATCAATTTATCCTTTTCTACTAAATTATAACATATTATTCATGATTTTTCTATAATTACCAAGAAAAAATATGAGATGTGTACAATTTGGGTTATAGTAAAACTCGGAGTTTGTTAATATTTGCTCCGAGTTTTACTTTATGATTTTGTCCAGTGTAGTGGATAGTTTTTACAATTTTGATGATTTTGTCCATTATATTGGACACTTTTTTACAATAAAAACCTACTTATGGTAGGTTTCGTTATTCATTATTTTGAATACTCTATAGATTTGTTCTAAAAGTATTAGTCTAAATAAGCCATGTGGATATGTTAATTTTGAAAAAGAGATTAGTTCGTTTGAGATAGTCTTTATTTCGTTATCTAACCCATCACTTCCACCTATTATGAAGGTAATATTTGACTGTCCACTTGTAAGTAGGTTATCAATTTTGTCTTTTAGTTCAATTGTAGAGTACTCTATACCTTCAATACACATACTTATTATGTAATCACTTTTGTTTAAGTGAGAAAGTATTAGTTTTTTTTCTTCTAATATATTACTATCTTTTAGCTCAATTAAATCTACTTTGTGATATTTTGACAACCTTTTCATGTAATCATTAATAGCATCCATTAAATATTTTTCTTTTATTTTTCCTATACATATTATTTTTATCATATACTTACCTCAGTTAAAGTATCTTGACTTGCACATTCAAGAGAATCAAATATTATGCCATTTTCTTCTAATACTTTTTTGTTAGTTAATAAAGCTAAGTCTTTTGTGTTGTTTGATTCAGATAGGTGGGCTAAAACTACTTTTTTTGTATTTGGTCCAATTAGTCTACTTAAGTAGCCTGCACATAACTCATTTGATAAGTGGCCTTTGTCGCTAAGTATTCTTCTTTGCAAGTATTCAGGGTAAGGTCCTTTTATAAGCATTTCTGTATCATGGTTACTTTCTAATATATAGTAATTTTTATTTTTTAGATATATAAAGTTTCTTTGGTTGATGTAACCAGTATCTGTAATGTAGACTAAGCTTTCGGTGTCATTTTCTATTAAGTAACCGTTAATAGTAAGAGCATCATGGCTTAGTGGAATTGGCTTGATTAGAGTTCCATAATAGATCATTTCATCTGTAAGGTATTCTGAGTTTTCATATTTTGTGCCTAGACAGAAATTTTCTACTTCTGGAGTTATAAATAGAGTTGGTTTTACTTTATTAAGAAACACTTTTAAACCATATGTATGGTCTGTATGGTCATGTGTTATTAAAAGTGCATCTATTTCATGTGGGTCAACGTTAATTAAAGATAGTTTTTCTTTAATTTGTTTATAGGAAAACCCTACATCTATTAAGATTTTTTTATCTCCTAAATCTATAAATGTAGAGTTTCCTTTTGAACCACTACCTAGTACCACAATACGCATTTGAATACATTGTGCATGGGTCTATGTATGTTCCTTCATAGATAAGTCTGAAGTCTAAGTGTGTACCTGTACTTCTTCCTGTTGTACCCATATATGCAATTACTTGTCCTTTACTTACAGCATATCCAACTCTCATTTCGTCATTAAATCCGCTTAAGTGCATATATAATGTTTTGTAGCCTTTTCCATGGTCTATGTATATGTAGTTACCCATATCAGATGCTCTACCCATCTTCCATACTGTACCAGATTGTGCAGCATAGATAGGTGAACCATGTCCAGTACCTGATATATCAAGTGCTGGGTGGTATGAACGTGAGCCATCAATTGGGTCTGTACGCCAACCAAAGTATGAAGTCATTACACATGGAGTAAGTGTAGGCCAAGCCCAGTCTCCCGTTTCTCCATAGTAGTTTATAGCAAGTCCACCTTTTACTACGACTTCATTAACTACTGGTGTTATTATTTCATTATTGATTGGTATTACTTTTGTTATTGTACCATTTATTGTTTCTGTGTAGTATTCAACTCTACTTACACCATTTTGTCCTTGTTGTTCTGTGTAAGTTGTTCCTACTACAAGTTTGTTATCATATTTAACATCTCTTTTATAAGATACTTCTTTATCTTCAATAAGATTATTTTCAACAACAACACTTACTATTGGTTTTATTAGACCAACGTTTACTTCTTGTCCACTATAAAGTAGAGTGTTTTCACTTAGAATACTTGGGTTAACTATTAAGAACTCTTTTGTATTAAGTTCGTATTCTTCTGCTATTTCTTTAACAGTTTGTCCGCCTATTACTATGTGCGTTCCTTGCGTTTGTGTTGTACCAAAAAGTAAATATTTAGATAGGTCTGTGCTGTTTGTGAAGATATTGTCTTCTGTACTTAGGTAACTTTCTTTTATTGTTATGTTTTCTCTTATGTTTATATCTTTGATAGTAGAGCCTGTTGTAGTTATTTTGCTTTGTTTTCCTTCAAGATATTTTTGATAGTCTTCTTCGTTAACGAAAGCTTTTATTGTGTTTTCTAATGCTACATCAAAATCTTTTTTGTTTAGTACTTTAAGTACTTCTTGTTTGTCTTCACTATAGTTTATAGTTATTTCATAACCTTTTAGTGTAAATGGTTCTGTGTCTTTTATTTTGTCGTATATGCTTTTTGATGTTTCTACTTCTCCAGTATAGGTTACTAATTTTGTTGTTTCAAGACCAAGTGGTGCATAGATTTTGTCTACACCATATTTCTTTTTTAGTAAGTCTTGTTCTTTGTCTATTAGGTCATATAGTTTGTTTTCGTCTTCTATGATACCTAAGGATTCACCGTTTAAATATACTTCATATACTGTCATTGGTTGGTCACTTAAGTCTTTTCTTCCTGTACCTAATATGAATACTAAGCTTGATAATATAACCCCAAATACTACCAGCCTATAAAAAATCCTATTATTCATTATCATTTTCCTCACTTTTTAAGACATTTTTGAAGTTTGTGTATGTTCTTTCAAAAATTAAGTCTATTGTTCCTGTTCCACCACTCCTGTGTTTTGATATTATTAGTTCTGTTGGTGAAAGGGTTGGTCTATCTTTGCTTTTGAATTTGTAGTAGTCATCGCAATATAAGAACATTACGATGTCGGCGTCTTGTTCGATAGAACCACTTTCTTTTAAGTCACTCATTAATGGACGCTTGTCTTCTCTTTGTTCTACTCCACGAGATAGTTGGGCAAGTGCGATTACTGGGACTTCTAATTCCATTGCTAATTTTTTTAGGTCTCTAGAAATTTCAGAGACTTCGTTTGTTCTTTGTCCTGAGTATTTACTAGAGCTACTAATTAATTGCAAGTAGTCGATTATTATGCAGTCTAAGCCTTTGTCAGAGTTTTTTAGTCTTCTACATTTGCTTCTTATTTCAGAAACTGTGATACCTGGTGTATCGTCTATAAAGAATTTTGTGTCTGCTAGAAGGCTTAGTGTTTCGTTGTATTTTTTCCAGTCCATGTGGTCTAGTTTACCAGTTCTTAGTTTTTGTGAGTCTATTTGTCCCACTGATGAAAACATTCTGTTAACTATTTGAGTGGCACCCATTTCTAGGTTAAATAAAGCTACTGATTTTTTGTAGTTAATAGCCATGTTTGTTGCCATGTTGATAGCAAGAGCTGATTTACCCATACCTGGACGACCGGCAATTATTATTAGTTCGTTACCGTGAAATCCTGTTGTTCTTTTGTCTAGGTCATAAAATCCTGTTGGAACTCCCGTGATATCTCCACCGTTTTTTGCTAGAAATTCTAGTTGTTGTTGAGCTTTATCTAGGACTTCTTGTATTGGTTTGATTTCTTTTACCATACGGCCTGAGTTTACTTCTAGTATGCTTTTTTCTGCTGCTTCAACGATTGTGTTTAAGTCAGACTTTTCTTCATAGCATTCGTCTATTATGGCAGTAGACTTGTTTATTAGCGTTCTTAAAATATACTTTTCGTATATAATATCTAAATAGTATGACAAGTTTGCTGGTGTTGCAACTGCGTCTATGATTTCAGTTAAGTACTCATACCCACCTATACTTGATAATCCGTTTGGTGTTTTTGATACTTCGTTACTTACTGTTGTAATGTCTACTGCAATATCTTTGTTTCTTAAGGCTTTTAGTGTTTCAAATATAATAGCATGTTTTTTTTCATAAAACATTTCGCTAGTTAATTCTTCACAAACTTTGTCTAGCGCTTCTTTACTTAAGAAGGCACAGCCTAAAGCATTTATCTCAGCATCTATACTTTGTGGTTCTATTCTTGGCATTATTTACCACCAACCTTTAAAACAACATTTAGGTGTGCTACTACTTTTTTGTGTAAGTTAATTGTTACTACATGAGTACCTAATGTGTTTAGATTTTCTCTATCAATAAGTTTTTTATCAATAGTGTAGCCTTTTTTCTTTAGTTCTTCACTTATTTGCTTAGAACTTATGCTACCAAATACTTTGCCATCGTTTCCAGTTTTAACTAAAAACTCTAAAGTATCTTTTTCTAACTTGTTCTTTATATTAGTGCATTCTAAAATCAGTTGTTCTTCTTTATCGTTTCTATCTTTTATTTGAGTATTTAATACTTCATTACTCTTTGTAGAATATAGAACAGCTTTTTTATTTTTAATTAGGAAAGAACCGTATCCATCTTTTACTTCTTTTACTTCATCTTTCTTTCCTGTTCCTTTTACATTGTCTATTAGAATTATTTTCATAAGTCCTCCGTCGTATAATTATACCAAATTTATTTGTAAAATGCAAAAGTGCAAGATATTGTACACTTGCACTTATTAATTAACTATTTCATATGGATCTGATTTTGCTCCTGTTCCTTTTACCAAAATTCCAGCTTCTAGAGACATAACTGGGCTAGAAGGCAGAGTACCTGCCGCGCTGGCGCTGCCGAGGCCGACGTTGCAGGTGCTGAGTTTCCCGAGGCTGCTGACGACGAGAGCAACGTTAGCGTAAGAGGAAGGGCTTATTAACCATTGATCTCTGCTATTTCCTTGATATAACCAATTATTATTATAACATGCTGCTGGATCATTGTAATTAAATACTCCTTTTGTTCTTGGACAGTCACTTGCAAGTACAGCGTATCCATAGTCACTTGGATACATAAGTCCTACACTTCCTATAAAGGAAGTTACTCCATTCGCGTTTGGGCCAGCAATATTTCCTCTTTCTGCTGTATACAAGTCTGATGATGTAAATGAATATGGTGAACTACTTGTTCCTAGATACATCTTAAAGTTTACAGTATGACTATAGTTATTTAGATTATATGTACTAGATAATTTTCTATACATCGTTGTATTTGGAAAATGGTTTGTATTTATTGAGTCATATTTCATAGTAGGATAACTATTCTTTTCATAATGCCTTCTTACTCTTATTACTTCTTCTCCATTTGCTCCATCAGGAAATACTCCAATTATTCTCCATAATTCTTTTTGATTTGTACTTTTATTAGTCATGTTTATATAGTTGCTTGGATCTATTCCTTCATATCTATATCCATTTTCATTATATACTCCATTAGTATGACTACTTGAATATGATTTTATTAAATTAGATAACAGAGTACCATTTTTCTTAAATCCAATTGAACATGACTTGTTAGAAGTAACTTTACTTACAGTATAAGTGTTTCCTGATAGGGTTCCACCACATGTATTTGTTTCAAGTACATTTTGATATCCTGAAGCAGGTGTAACAGTAAATGATAAACTTCCATTATATCCTGTACTTTGTGTAGTTGGTGCGCTAACGGTTCCGTTTGTTGCTGTCAAACTAACACTGTATCCATCTCCAAAGTCTATTGTACAATAGTCTGGTGTATGAATATTCTTTAATTTTATTGAAAAATCTGTATTGTCCCATGTTGCTGTTGTTCCGTTTTTACACGTTACATTTTTCACTACATTTGTTTTTAATAGCTCTGCATATGTTTTATCTGTTGCTTGTCCATTTAATGTATAAGCAACTAAGTTTATATCACTTGCTGGACTTATGATGTATGGATCACTCACTGTTCCACTTCCTGTTACTTGTACTCCAGTTTGTAAGTATATTGTTGGTTTTAGTCCACTTGTATTACTTGGGTTTGTTATCCCACTTGATGTTACTTCTTTTATTCCGCTAGAACTATTTATGTAATATTTTTCTGTAGTTGCTAAGTATGAGTTTACTCCACCTATTTGATTATATTCATAGTCTGTTAGTAAGCCAATATTGTTGTAAGTGCTTTCTACACAAGTATTAGTAAAACAATTAAATTTATTTGTTTGTTGTACTAATACTTCTTTATCTTCTAATGTGTTATAGAAACTTGTTAAGTCTGTTGTTAGTGTTGAAGTACTAGTACTACTTGTACTTTGACTTATTAGTTTTGGTAGTGTTTGATCTTCTATTTGATAACTTCCTATTATTCTCCATAAGTTCTTTGTTTTGTCATTGTCTTCTGGGTATTGTACATAGTTTTTAATGTTCTCTCCACCATACAAGCAAGTGTTAGAATTACTTGTTAAACAACTTGTATCACTTTCTATTATATCTACTAGTCTATTTCCTATGTTTGTTGCAACTTCTGTGTATGGTCCACTTACTGATACATATCCATCAGTTAGTTCTATATTTGCATATGAGTTAAATGAGTATCCACCATATACTTGAAAGTTTACTATTGAAGGTGTTGAGATATCTGTATTATCTATAACTACTCTTATCTTTTTTGAATAAGTGTTACTATCTATTCCTTTTATTACTCCTTGTGTGTTCCATGGTGTTCTATCTGAGTACTCTACTTTAGCGTTTGTGCTTGTTTTATATGCTAAAGTATATTTACTATCTATTTCATTTACACTAGTAAGTGTAATATTTAAATATACTTTAGTACTAGCTGGTACTGTAACTGAACTTCCATTAATAGTACTTTTACTACTACCATCTTCTTGTATATCTATACTATAGTTTAACTTACTTATTAATAACTCACTACTTCTATATTTATCTGTACTAAATATAAATGCTCCATAAGATAAACCTATTACTAAACAAGTCATTAATAATATTGCATATATCATTCCTTTTTTATTCTTCATATACTTTATTCCTCCTCAAAAAATTTTTCTATTGGTACATTTAGTACTTTACTTATCATATATAAGTTATATATACTTACTCCCATGTTGTTGTTATCACTCTCCAAAGCACCTATAAGAGGTGTTCTTGCACCTATCTTTTCAGCTAAGCCTTTCTGAGTAAGTTTTTCTTTGTTATAAGCATTATATATAAGCCTATACTTTCTTACGTTTCTTCCTACTAACTTTTTTAACTCAACACTCTTCATACTTCCTCCTACTTTTAATAATATAATCTTACAACACATTTATTGTAAAGTCAACACAAGTGTTGTATTTTTGTGTTTAATAGTTAGTAGGAGGAAATATGTATTATACTGAAAGATTATCATGGATTAGAAATTGTAAAAACATTCCACAAAAGGAAATTGCTTATGCTTTGGGTATTAAACAACAGCAATATGCTAGATATGAAAATGGGGTAAATGTTATGCCTATCACGTATTTAATAAAGATTTGTAAATACCTTAATATAAGTGCAGATTATATATTAGGATTTACTGATGAAATGAAAGAAATTGAACAAAAAAAGAAAGAAAGTGAAGATTTATAATCTATTTTTCTTTCTTTTCTTTTTAGGTTTTGATTTTAAAGTTATTTTAATAAGTATGATTATCACTATTAAACCTATATAGTACAATATATTATTTTTTAAGTAAGCCCATATGCTGAAGTGTAAGTCAGTACTAGTAGTAGCATCAAATGTTTCTATTAATTCGTTATCATAATATACTTTGAATGTACCAACTTTAGTGCCTTTTTTTACAGTTGATTTTATTACTTGATCTCCATCATATTCAATTTTTAATTTTGAAGTGTCATATGGTTTTTCAATATATCTTGTTATTGTTTTTGGACTTCTCAACTTTACATAATCTTCTTTAGCATTTTTTGTTTCTAAACTTTTAAGTACTTCGTTTTCTTCTACAAAGTTTGCTTTTTGCATATTTTCGTTTAGTGCGTCTTTTATTGTGTCTATATCAGTTATGTTTCTTGCTTTACCGTCGTCTGGAGCGTTTAATGTTACTGTTAAAATGTTTACTCCATCTATTACACTTTCTGTTGATAAACAATATCCTGCATTTTCTGTATATCCAGTTTTACTTCCTTTTATAAATGATAAGTCATAACTATATTTTTTATTATAATAGTTGATTGTGCTTGAAACTTCTAAACCATTTGATAATGTGTATTCTTTTGTTTCATATATTTTTTTGAATGTTGGATTTTCTAGTGCGTACTCTAGTAATTTTAGAATGTCTTTTGCTGTTCCATAGTGTCCTGAAGCATCGTACCCGGTTGTATTACTAAACTTTAACCCAGTTAAGTTTAGTTTTTTTGCTAGGTCATTCATTTTTTCAACAAAATTACTTATTGACCCAGTTAAGCTTATAGCGAGTGAGTCAGTAGCATCTGCGCCTGATGGGAGCATACTTGCATATAATAAGTCTTCATACGTTACAACGTCTTTGACTTGTAAACCGGCAACTGAAGCGTCCCACGGAACTGAAGACAACATTTTTTCTGTAATAGTTACTTTTTCGTTTAAGTCTTTGATGTTTTCAATTGAGACTAGGGTAGTCATTATTTTTGTAAGACTTGCAATGCTTGCAGTATCTTCACTATTTTTTTCATAAATTATTTTGTTTTCATCTTTATTATAGACTATCACGTTTTTAGAGTATAGTCCATCAATTTCTAATGCACTTAATATGCATGGCATAAATAAACAAATTGTTAATAATACTTCTTTAATTCTTTTCATCATATGATAATTATAACACTTTTTTATATGTTTTTGCATATAAAATTGATTATTTACATCTTTAAATTTCTCAGAAATATGATTCTTCTTAGAAAATATCATTTTTTTTCATTTTTTTTAATAGAAATTTTTCTTACAAATTTTAAAAATTGAAAGCATTTTTTGAAAAAACTCCTATAAGTTTTGACAAAAACAGGTCTCAATTTTAAAAATTGAGGCTATTTGACATACTTATATATCCGTGTTAGAATGCTTTTTAGGAGCGTTTATATTGGATGTCTGCCTTTTAAACTTAGTTCTCTCAGGGGAAGCTAAGTTTAGGAGGTGATAATGTGATAAGAGACTTTTTAAAGTACCTTATCAATAGGGTTATCTTTTTTCTACAACAACGTAGAAAAAAAGGACATCTATCCGTTCTAATTATCCGGATAAATGTCAAGCACTAAAAAGGCTTGCGTTCAATCACTGAACGTTCCTTTCATTTAATAGTATATTACATATTTTATAATTATTCAAGACATAATTTGTTTGCTGTGTTAAATTAAATCACTCTTTTTGTAATTTATTTTTTCGTCAAACTCTACATAATCTAGATATATCATTAATATCATATACCATTTTCCAGTATTTGGGTCACTTATTATTATGTGGTCTCTTCCTGCTTGTTCAATTATGCCTTCAAATATTTTGTCTTTCCAGTTTAGTGAGTCAGGAAAACTGACATACACTTTAGCTTTTTTTCCTTTGTTATTTCTCAAAATGTTTTCAATGTAACTTTGCTCCATAGGTAACTCTGGTTCAGCAGTGTCTCTTTCAAAGTTTGGGTATGGTACAAAGTCTGGTGTTTTGTAATAATTTCCATTCATATTTTATCCTCCTAGTAAGAAGTTTATGTATTTACTTTTAATTTAGAAGTTTTTTTGATAAAATAATTATAGAGGTGGCTTTATGAAAGTTAGTGTAGGAGTAAGTAATAGACATATTCATTTAGACTATGATACCTGTGTTAAATTATTTGGCAGTAGTGAATTAACTCTTGTTAGAGAACTTAGTCAAGGTGGAGAGTTTGTAAGTAATAGAGTAGTAAGTATCAAAACTAATAAAGGAGTTATAGATAACGTTAAAGTAGTTGGACCTCTTAGAGAAAGAACTCAAGTTGAAATAGCAAGAAGTGACGCGTTTAAATTAGGTATAACACCACCTGTTAGAATGAGTGGGAACTTTGATGGCGCAGTAGACGTAATACTTGTAGTTGACAATAGAGAAGTTGAAGTTAAAAACTCTTGTATTTTAGCTAATAGACATATTCATTGTAAGACAAGTGAACTTGATAAATATGGCTTAAAAAATGGACAAGTACTTAAAGTAAGAGTAAATGGTGAACGTGGAGGAATAATGGATAATGTTATTGTTAAATCTAAAGAGAGTTATAACTTTGAAATGCATATAGATACAGATGAAGCTAATGCGTTTATGTTAAGTAATGGTAGTGTAGTAGAGATTATGGAGGAGAAGTAATGGAAAAGAGAGAACTTATTAATGAAGTTGATAATTTAAATAGTGAATTAGATAGTTTAAGGAGGTCACTTTGACTACGATAATAAAGTAAGTAAGATTAAAGAGTTAGATAGTCTAGTTAATAGTGAAGAGTTTTGGAACAATAGTAATTCTAAGGAAATAATGAGTGAGTTAGCTAATTTAAAAAATAATGTTTCATTATATGAAAATACTTTAAAAAAGACTAGGGAAGCTAAAGAGTTTTTAAGTTTGGATATAAGTGATGAAGAAGCTAATTTAGTTAGCGAAGACATTAATAGTATTAAAGATAGTATTGAGAAATTAAGGCTAGAGATACTTTTAAATGGAGAGTTTGATAAATGTAATGCGTACATTGAAATACATAGTGGTGCAGGGGGAACTGAGAGTAATGACTGGGCTAATATGTTACTCAGGATGTATTTAAGATATTTTGAGAAAAAAGGATATAAGTATACTATAGTTAGTCAAGCAAATGGGGAAGAAGTAGGCATAAAGGGGGCTATTGTAGATGTAAAAGGGCAGAATGCTTTCGGTTATTTGAAAGGGGAAACTGGAGTGCATAGATTAGTTAGAATAAGTCCTTTTGATAGTAATAAAAGAAGACATACATCTTTTGCCAGTGTGTTAGTTACTCCTCAAATTGATACTAAAATAGAAGTTAATGTTAGAGAAGAAGACTTAAAAATTGATGTGTATCGCTCTAGTGGAGCTGGTGGACAAAGTGTTAATACAACTGACTCAGCTGTTAGAATAACTCATATTCCTACAGGTATTGTTGTTACTTGTCAAAATGAGAGAAGTCAAATTAAGAATAAAGAGAAAGCTATGGAGATACTTAAGAGTAAACTTTATTTATTAGAGAAAGAGACTATTGATAAAAAGTTAAATGAACTTAAGGGTAGTGTGATGGATGTTAATTTTGGTAGTCAAATTAGGAATTATGTGATGTGTCCATATACTTTAGTAAAAGACGTTAGAACTGGATATGAAGTGAGTGATGTTGATAAAGTACTTGATGGAGATATAGAAGGATTTTTGGAGAGCTATTTAAAGAGTTAGCTCTCTATTTCTTTTATTATTTTGTTTGCAATGAATGTGTAACCTAAGGTTGATGGAAAAGCATTTTCTTGATTTGGTAGAAATTCTATTTTTTTTCTAAAGTCTTCGTCTATTCTTATGTATTTGATATTGTATTCTTTTTCAATATTTATGAAAGATGTGTTTAAGTAGTTAAATAGAGTAGTGATGTAAGAAGAGTTTTCTTCTGTTTCTTTTATTGGGTTATAGTAACCAATTATGTATATTTTTTTGTTTGTTATCTTTCTTATTTCTGTTAGTAATTCTTTTATTTCGTTCATCATAGAGTTTGCATATTTGTAGTTTGTTTTGTTTATGTTGTAGTTACTTCTTAGTTTTGAAAATAGTTCGTCACTTCCTACGGATAGTGTTATTAAGTCTGCGTTTTTTAAGGCACTAGATAAAGTTTCTTTGCTTGTTAGGTTTGGATTTTTTATCATTTCTATTAAGTCTTTTGTTCTTAAGTCTTCTTTTATGAATGTTTTGTCTAAGGTGACATTTTTATGGTGATCTTGTAAGTAATTATATAGTATGTCTGTGTATGAGATGTCATATGTATCAAATGGAGTATGACCACTTGCTAAATCGTCTCCAATTGAGAGGTAAGAATATGAGGTAGTACGTTTCATGTTATATATTATTATTATAGGAATTGTTGCAATTAAAAATATTACTAGTTTCTTTTTGATATAAATCACTCCTAGTAATATTTTACTCTTATTTTTTAGTTATAGAACTAACTTATTATTTCTAGTTCTGCTCCTACATTTGTTAGTTTTTCTACAATGTCTTCGTATCCCCTTAGAATTAATGGAATGTTATCAAGTATTGTTTCTCCTTGTGCGATTAAACCTGCAGTTAGTAAGGCTGCTCCACCTCTTAAATCAGGAATATATAGTTCTGTTGCTGTTAATGGAGTTGGACCAGTTATTGTTAATGTGTTTCCAACTGAAGAAGTGTTAGCACCCATTTTGTTTAATAAGGAAGCAGACATAAATCTTGACTCGTATATTGTTTCTATAATTTTAGATGTGCCTTCGGCTTGAGTTAGTAATACTGTGAAAACTTGTTGTACATCTGTTGGAAAACCTGGAAATACTTGGGTTTTTATTGTTGTTGGTAGTAATTTAGGGCATTTTGATATAGTTAAAGTGTCTCCTTTTATATCAAAGTCTACTCCAGCGTCTTTTAGTTTTATTAGTACTGAATTTATATGGTCTTTTATAAAACCTTTTATTTTTAAGTCTTTTCCAGCTAATGCACCTATGATTATGTAAGTTGATGCTTCTATTCTATCAGGGAAAACTTCAGTTACACCATTATCTAGGTTTTCTTCGCCATCAATTACTATTGTACTTGTTCCGGCACCTGTTATTTTTGAGCCCATGCTAATTAAGAAAGACGCGACGTTTACAATTTCAGGTTCACGAGCTGCATTTTCTATTATTGTTTGTCCACTTGCATGAGTTGCGGCTAACATTATGTTTATAGTTGCACCTACGCTTGCAATGTCTAAGTATATTCTTGAACCAGTTAGTTTGTCTGCGGTTATGATGTATTTGTTTTTTATAATTTCTACTTTTGCACCTAAGCTTTCAAAACCTTTTATGTGAAGGTCAATAGGTCTTGCACCTATATGGCAACCACCTGGAAAAGATATTTCTACTTTTTTAAATCTAGCTAGTAATGTTCCCATGAAGTAATATGACGCTCTCATTTGTTCTGATAGTTCTTCAGGTATTGGAGCATTTTTTAAGTTAGTGGTGTCTATTATTATTTCGTCTTTATCTATAGTGTATTTACATGATAAAACTTCTAGTATTTTGAGTAAGTATTCTATGTCTCTTATTTTTGGCACTTTATAGATTTTGCTTGTTGTTTTACAAAGAAGTGCAGCTGGCAGTAGTGCAACTGCAGAGTTTTTAGATCCACTAATGTTTATTTCACCGGATAATGTGTTTCCACCTTTTATTTTTAATCTCACGTTCATCCCTCCTAAATGGAATGTTCCATATATAATATAAAATTTATTATTCTCTTTGTCAAGAGTTAGATTCATGGTTTACATATTATGTATACAGTTATTAGTAGTAAAACTATTATTGAAACAAGTTTAGAGTATTTTTCAAATTTTGTTCTTGTGTATTTTCCAAGGTTAAAACCTAGAAATGTGAATATACCACTTAGTGACATGAAAATAAGTGAGGACGAATATATGTCGTTTGTTATGTATTCTAAGCCTAAGCCTAATGTGAAAGCGTCTATTGATACTAGAAATGAGAATGTTAGTATTGTTGTTAGTTTGAATTCGTGGTATTCGTTTTCTTCGTTAAATGATTTAATCATTTCTATTAAGATTAGTATGAGTATTATAGTTAGTACTAGTTTTTCGTTTATTTCTATGTATTTGTCTAGCTTTGTATTAATGCTAAAACCGATTAGTGGCATTAAGAAGTGAAATAGTCCCACTGAAAGGGAAGTTAGTATTATTTGTTTTTTAGGTACTTTTAGTAAGCCATAAGCCATGCTTAGAGTAAAGGCGTCGATGCTTAGGGAAAGTCCTATTAATATGAGTGTTAGTATTTGCAAAAAAATTCACCTATTAAATTATAGGCGTTTTTTTGTTAATTATGCTTTTTAAAAATTTTATTTATTGTTTCTTTAATGAATGAAGTGTATTCTATATCATCCATATTACTTTCTTTAGCGTCCATCATACATAATGGGGGAAAGAGTACGCACCAGTAATTATCTCCAGAAGAAGACCCTATTTTTATTAGTAAAGACTCGTAATTACCACTTTCATATTTGACACCTTTGTATATTTTTTCAGGAAAGTAGTTGATTCCATAGTTAACAGTGAATGATTTATCATAGTTGTTTTCTTTGAAAAGAGTACTTATTTTGTTAGTAATCAACTCTTCACTCGATATTATGTTTTTTCTTGTTTCGTTAATGTCTGTACTAGTTTCTATATCACTTATTACATTAGAGATACTTGTTTTTACTTTTTCTTTCATAGTCAAGTCTTCTAAACTATTTGAGTTTGGTATTATTCTAAATCTTATTGAGTCTTTTGGTATTATAACGTAGTCTTCTTCTTTGTTTGTCAGAGTAAATATTAGTGATATTAAAGCAAGTATAATAATTAGTTTTTTCATTTAAAAACCAGCCTTTCTAATTAATATTGGCTGGTAAGTTAATATTTTATACATTTGTTATAAATAAATATCTTGTTTTTCCTGCTAGGTCTTTCATAAATTTGTATTTTATATTTTCTATAAAATACGTTTGTATTAGTTTTGTTATGTCAGACTCTGATTTTTCGTTTATTTCTAAGGCAATTAGATATTTATTATTTAAGTGACTTTTTATGTTTTTAAATATTTCTTCTATATGGTCTATACCTTTTGGACCACTATAAAGGGCTAGGTGGGGTTCATATAAAACATCTTTAGGTAACTGCTCATTAGTCATTACATATGGTGGATTACTAATTATTACGTCAAACTTGCCTGTTATGTTTTTGAATAAGTCACTTTCTATTATGTTTACGTTTAAATTGAGTTCAGTTTTGTTTTTGTTTGCGATTATTAATGCTTCTTTTGAAATATCAGATAAAGTTACGTTTGATGATGGTAACAGACTTTTTAAAGTTAAACCAATAGCACCTGAGCCTGTACATAAGTCTAATATATTTAGGTTAGTAAGGTTCATTTGTTGTATTTCTTTTATAGTTAATTCTATTAAGTATTCCGTTTCGTATCTTGGAATTAGAGTAAACTCGTTAACATTTATTTTTAAACCATAGAAGTCTACGTATCCAATTATGTATTGTACTGGGTAAGATTTTTCTAGCAATCTTATAGTTTGTTCATTCCATTTATTTAACTTTATTAACTCTTTTTTATCAAGTTCATTAATTTTCATCTGTTATTCCCATTTTTAGTTTTTGGTCTTCAGTAATAAGAGCGTCTATTACTTCATCTAAGTTACCTTCCATTACTTTGTCTAGGTGCATTATTGTGAAGTTTATTCTATGGTCAGTTAGTCTATTTTGTGGGTAGTTATATGTTCTTATTTTTTCTGAACGATCTCCTGTACCGATTTTTGCTTTTCTAGTTTCACCAAGTGCTGCTTCTTGTTCTTGTTGTTTTAAGTCGTAAAGTCTTGATTTTAAGATAGTTAAAGCTCTTTCTTTGTTTTTGATTTGACTTCTTTCAACTTGGCAATATACCATTAAACCTGTTGGAATGTGTGTCACTCTTACAGCTGAGTCGGTTGTATTTACACATTGTCCACCGGCACCTGAAGCACGACATATATCTATTTTTAAGTCTTTATCAAGTAACTCTACTTCTATATCTTCTTGTTCAGGCATTACTAAAACTGTGGCAGTTGATGTGTGCACTCTTCCTTGGGTTTCTGTTGCTGGTACTCTTTGTACACGGTGTGAACCACTTTCAAATTTTAATTTTGAGTAAACACTGTCGCCTGATAGGATAAACTCAATTCCAGCATATCCTCCAGCTTCGCCTGGAACTTCATTTGTTACTTCTAATTTCCATCCCATTTTTTCTGCATATTTTGAGTACATTCTAAATAAGTCTCCAGCAAAAATATTAGCTTCGTCTCCACCTGCGGCTCCACGAATTTCCATTATAACGTTTTTGTCATCATTAGGGTCTTTTGGAAGTAATAAAATCTTTATTTTTTCTTCTAATTCTTCTTTTTGTTTTGTTAACTCTTCTATTTCAACACGGGCAAATTCTGCCATTTCTGGGTCGTGAGTCATTTCATGAGCAGCTTCTAAGTCACTTAGTACTTGAGTGTAACTTTTATATGCCACAACGCTTTCTTCTAGTGAAGTTTTTTCTTTATTTAATTCTTTCATTTTTTTGAAGTCATTATATACTTCTGGTTTTGTTAATTCTTCTGTTAAGAAGTTATATCTTTCATTTATTATACTTAGTCTTTCTAACATTTTTAATCATTCCTTTCTTTTGTTAGTATTTAGTATCTAACATAAGCTAAAGCTCTGATTCGTCGTCATCTATTACAACTAAGTCTTTGTATTCGTCATCACTTGTGTCGTCGTCTATGTCTTTTGTTTCGTCAATATACATATCTTCTTCTGCTGGGTCCATTTCTAATTCTTCATTTTCTAATTCTTCTTCGTCTTCTTCGTCCATTAAATCACTTAGTTCAATTTTTGCAGTATGATTTTCTCTTAAATCCCAGTATCCACCTTCTAGTTGAATAAATCTTTTTTCTGTAGATAGTAAACTAAAGAAGTCACCAATATATTTATCAGCTTCTGTTTCATTTAAGTGTAGTTGATTACATACTTCGTTAAATAAATCTAGAAGTTTCATTTTACTTCCTTTTTCTTTTAGAATTACATATGCAATGTCATCATATGACATAGTTTCAATATCACTTTCATTAACACTTTTTAATTTCATACTAAACTCTCCTTTTCCACTAAAATTATACTGATATTTTATAATAAATCAAGTACTTTTGTTAATCTTTTTTATTATATTCACATTTTTTTATAAATACAACCAATTTTTGCTTATAAATTTTCTAGATTTACTAATAATAATTTTAGGAGACGAGTTATGAAGAAATGTAGGTATTATATGTATTTGATGTGGAAAGTATTGGTCTATTTAATTATTTTTGCTTTTATGGTACTCATTGGTTTTTATGTTTACGCTTATATTACACCGAAGATGGATATTAATAAGTCTAATAGAATAGTTATGTTAGATAGTGAAGATGAAGTGTTTTATCAAAGTACGCATACTAATTCATGGGTTAGTTTAAATGAGATAAGTGAGTATGCTAAATATGGGATAGTTGATACTGAAGACAAGAATTTTTATTCTCATAATGGTTTTGATTATATGAGAATTTTGAAGGCACTTTATAAAGATATTAAAAGTAAGAGTTTAGAAGAAGGCGCTAGTACTATAAGTCAGCAATATATTAAGAATTTGTTTTTGTCTTTTGATAAAACTTGGGATAGAAAGTTAGAGGAGGCATATCTTACTTTTGAGTTAGAAGTTCATTATACTAAGGATCAGATTTTGGAAGGATATATGAATACTATAAATTATGGAGCAGGAAATTATGGAATTGAGGAGGCTAGTCAGTATTATTTTAATAAGAGTGCTAAAGACTTAAGTCTAGCTGAAGCGTCTATTATTGTGGGTATTCCTAAAAATCCAACTTATTACAATCCAATTTATTACTATGATAACGCCAAAGATAGGCAGTGGATTGTTTTAAATAGTATGGTTAAAAATAAGCATATTACTGAAGAAGAGATGGAGAGTGCTTTTAATGAAGAACTTACTTTTTATGGGAAAAAGAGTAGTAATTTTATTCTTAGTTCCATGTATTATAAAGACGCAGTTATGAGTGAGTTAAATAATATAGACAAGATACCAAAGAGTTTGATTGAGACTGGTGGGTTAAAAGTTTATACTTATTTAGATAGTAAGGCTCAGGAGAGTTTAGAGAAAATTGTTAGTGAAGAGATGAGTGGGTCAGATAGTTTACAGGTGGCAAGTATGATTAAAAATCCTAAGAATGGAGCAGTTGTTGCGATTATTGGTGGTACTAATTATAATGAAAGTCAGTTTAATAGAGTTACTCAGGCTAAAAGGCAAGTGGGGTCTACATTTAAACCAATTTTATATTATGCAGGACTTGAGAATGGAATGACTAGTACATCTACTTTTGTAAGTGAAGCAACTACTTTTAGGTTAGATAACGATAATACTTATAGTCCACATAATTATGCAAGTAAATACGCTAATAAGGCTATTACTATGGCTGAAGCACTCGCTTTGTCTGATAATATTTATGCTGTTAAAACGCATTTGTTTTTAGGGACTGAAGCTTTAAGAAGTACTGCGAAGATAATGGGTATTAAGGAAAAACTACCTAATAATGTTAGTTTAGCTCTTGGGACTAGTGAACTTACAATGTTAGACTTTAGTAATGCTTTTGGAACTCTTGCAAATTATGGAGTAAAGAATGATACTACTTTGATTAGAAAAGTGACTGATTTAGATGGTAATGTTTTATATGAAAGAGATTATGAAGAAGAGGAAATACTTGATAAAAGGAATGTTTATATTTTAAATGAGATGTTAAAGGGGACTTATAGTTATAATTATATCGATTATACAAGTCCAACTTTGATGAGTGTTAGTGGGCTTTTAACAAGAAAGTATGCGGCTAAGAGTGGTACAACTGATACTGATTATTGGGTAGTTGGATATAATCCTGATGCATTAGTAATGGTGTGGATAGGTTATGATAATAATAAGGATATATCTGATGTTAGTAGTAAAATTCCCAAGAGAATATGGGCTAGGGGGATAGAGAGTTATTTAGAAGGTAAAGATACAAGTTGGTATGATATCCCTAGGGGAGTTACTGGAAGTATTGTTAATCCAATAAGTGGAAGTACTACTGATTTATCTGTTAAAGATTTGTTATATTTTGTTAAGGGGACTGAACCAAATTATGTGAGAAACTAAAAAAGATTAGAGTAAAATTTTCTAATCTTTTTGAATTTTTATTATTATTTGATACATATCTTCAAAGTCAAATTCTTCTGTGTCTACATTAAAGCCCATGTTTTCTATTTTTCTAGCTTCGTCTCTTGCTGAATTTATTGCTTTACTTAAGCTTTTTGGTTCAGAAGATGTTTCTTCAAGTGGTAAAGGCATTTCTTTACTTTGTCTATATTCTTCTATAATACTATTTTCCTCTGTGTCTTTAATTGGTGATACAGCTGGATTTTCAAATGTTTGGTTTGTTATATCAAAGTCCATTATTTCAGGTTCTGTTTCTATTTCTTGGAATGGGTTTATCATTTTTTCTGTACTTTCTTTTATTTGTGGTTCTTTTTTAACAGAGGAACCTTCTTCTTTTGGTGTTGGTTCTTTAAATGAAGTTTCTTCACTTGATTGAGGTTTTAGTAAAGCATCTATGTCTTTAGGTACGTATGGATTAATTATGTCTTTACTTGTTTCTTTTTCTTTGTTTATATCTACATATTGGTGATTTTCTACTTCTGTTACAGGTGCTTGATGTTGGTCTTTTGTAGTTTTTCCAAGTAGTTTATTTATTTCTTCATCTGTTTGTCTTACTGTTAATCTTTCGTTTATTATTCTGTTTAGCATACTTATTTGTAAGTTATTGTCTTGAATGTTAAGTAAGCTTCTTGCGTGTCTTTCAGATATTTTGTTATGTAGAAGTGCTTCTTTAACTGGAATAGATAAGTTTAGTAGACGTAGCTTATTTGCTATTGTTGACTGAGCTACTCCCATACGAGTTGCTAATTGTTCTTGAGTAAGATAACCCATATCTAATATTTTTTTGTAGCTTTGTGCTTCTTCTATTGCTGTTAAATCTTTTCTTTGTAAGTTTTCTACTACTGCAACTTCTGCACTTTTTTGGTCATCTATGTTCATTATTACTGCTGGTACTTGTGTTAAGCCTGCTAAAACACTGGCTTTATATCTTCTTTCTCCAGCAATTATCTCATATTTATCTCCAATTCTTCTTAAAACTAATGGTTGAATTATACCATGTAATTTTATTGAATCAGCAAGGTCATTTAACTCTTTTTCGTCAAATGCTAGTCTTGGTTGAAATCTATTTGGAATTATTTCATCTATTCTTACATTAACTATTTCATTTTCGTGGTTCATACTATCAGCCCCTTATCTTTTATTCTATTACTATTTTACTTTATTTTTACATTTTTTTCAAGGGGTTTATATTAAAAAGGACAAGTTTTTGTACTTATCCTTTTAAATCTTTTAAAATTTTGTTATAACTTCTTGGATATACGTCTGGTGTTTTGTTTTGTTTTTTTATTTTTAGAATTGTTCTACTTGAAGATTCTATTGGTAAAGTATAATTTATTACTTCTTCTAGTTTTAAGTGTAAGTTATTTAGCATTTTATTACTATTTTCTAGTTCTTCAGTGATGTGTGATTTTAATGGTAAGAAGTAACCATTTACTTTTAAAGCTGGAGTTTCTAATTCAGCTAATACTTGCAAGTGAGCAACTGCACGGGAAGTTACTATATCAAATTTTTCTCTTGTTTTTTGTGTATAGTCTTCTGCACGAGCGTTTATTATTTCTACATTTTTTAAATTTAACGCGTCTTTTACTATTTTTAGAAATCCACATTTTTTTGCGTTTGATTCAAGCAGTGTTACTTCAATATTTGGGTTTACTATTGCAATAGGTATTCCAGGAAAACCTGCACCAGTGCCGATATCTAGTAATGTTATATTATCAAATAGTTCTTTAACTTTGAAAAGACATAATGAATCATAGAAGTGTTTTAGGTAAATGTCTTTATCTTCAGTAATGCTAGTTAGGTTAAATTTTTTATTGTATTCCTTTAGTAAGTTAGAATAAACTTGAAATTTTCTAAGAAGTCCTTCTGATATGTCTATATTTAATTCTTGTAAATATTTAATAAATTCACTTACATTCATTTGGATACTCCTTTTTTAGGTAAACTAGTAGCATTGTTATGTCTGAAGGGTTAACTCCACTTATACGTGAAGCTTGTCCAATTGTTAAAGGACGAACAGTTTGTAGCTTTTGTCTTGCTTCTGTTGCAATATTTCTTACTTTAGAGTAGTCTATGTCTTCTGGAATTTTTTTCTTTTCTAAATTTAACATTTTTTCTACTTCTACATTTGTTTTTTCTATGTAACCTTTATATTTAGTGTTTATTTCTACTTGTTCACTTGCTTTTTCGTCATATGTTTCGTCTAGCAAGTATTCTATGTCTTTGATGTTAAGTTCAGGTCTTTTTAGTAGGTCTAAGGCTACTGTTTTTCCTGGTATTGGAGTAGAATTTTTTTCTTCTAGATATGTGTTAGTTTTGTCAGTTGCTTCTACTTTTGTTTCTTGCAAGTGTGTTTTTAATTCTTCTATTTTTTGTAGTTTGTTTTTAAATATAGTATATTTTTCGTCATTGATTAAACCTACACGTCTACCTATTTCAGTAAGTCTTATATCTGCATTGTCGTGTCTTAAAAGAAGACGAAATTCTGCACGACTTGTAAGTAGTCTATAGGGCTCAGTTATACCTTTGTTTATTAAGTCATCTATTAAAACACCTATATAAGCTTCATTTCTTTTTAAAATTAGTGGTTCTTTATTTTCAAGTGCAAGGGAAGCGTTTATTCCAGCAATTAAGCCTTGAGCGGCTGCCTCTTCATATCCACTTGTTCCGTTTATTTGACCTGCTGTATAAAGTCCTTTTATAATTTTGCTTTCAAGTGACATATTAAGTTGAGTACTTTCTATTGCATCATATTCTATAGCATAGCCATATTTTGTTATTTTAGCATGGTGCAATCCTTCCATTGAGTGAATTAGCTTTTCTTGTAATTCTTCAGGCATTGTAGTTGAAAAACCACCTACATATATTTCATCTCCGTTTAGTCTTTCAGGCTCTAAGAAGATTTGGTGTCTTTCTTTGTCACTAAATTTAACAACTTTGTCTTCAATTGATGGACAGTATCTTGGGCCAATTCCTACGATTAATCCACTATATAGGGCACATTTGTCTAAGTTATCTAGTATTATTTTGTGTGTAGTTAAGTTAGTGTAGGTTAGATAACATGGAATTTGGTCTTCAACTTTATAAGTAGGAGCATAGAAATTACTAAATGTTAATAGTTCGTCGTCTCCGTTTTCTATAGAACATTCAGCATAGTTAATAGTTGACTTTAACACCCTTGGTGGTGTTCCAGTTTTTAGTCTTCTTACTTTTATTCCGTTTTTTTGTAAGCTTTCACTTAGATATAAAGATGGTTTTTCTCCGTGTGGACCGCCTTTGTGTTTATTGTGTCCTCTTAATATATCAGCATTTAAGTATGTTCCTGTCGTAATTATTAGTTTTTTTGTATAAATTCTTTCGTTGTCTTCTGTAATTATTCCTTTAATTTCATTATTTTCTGTAATTATTTCTTTTACTAGTGCTTCTTTTATTGTTAAATTAGGTGTGCTACTTAAAGTTTTTAGCATATTTTCAGGGTATGTTGTTTTGTCTGCTTGACATCTTAAGCTTCTTACACCTGGGCCTTTCTTACTATTAAGCATTTTAATTTGTAAATGGGAAATATCTGCATTTCTTCCCATTTCGCCTCCTAAAGCGTCTATTTCTCTTACAACTATACCTTTTGCTGAGCCACCTATTGATGGGTTACATGGCATATCTGCAATATTTTTAATATTACCTGTTATTAGTAGAGTTTTGTGTCCAATTCTAGCACAGGCTAAAGAGGCTTCACATCCTGCATGACCGCCTCCAATAACTATTACTTCGTACATTTTGTTTACCTCCTATTTTCCTAGACAGAACTTGCTAAATATTTCGTCTAGTAATTCGTCTTTGTATGCATCTCCAGTTATTTCTCCAAGTTTTTCCCATAAGTTTTGTAAATCTATTTGTATTAGGTCTACTGGAGTATTTTGTTCGTTTTGATATTTTATTTCTAAGCAAAGTTTTAGTGCTTCTTTAATCAAACTTATTTGTCTTGCATTTGATAGGTAAGTGAAGTCTCCTGTTTCTATTTCATTTAAACTAAAAAGTTCTTTAATTATACTAAGAAGTTCTTCTTTTCCTATGTTTTCTTTCACTGACGTTTTTATTACACTATAACTTGTGAATTTGTTTAAGTCTATTTTTGTAGGTAAGTCTGTTTTGTTTAAAATGATTATTGATTTTTTGTCTTTTATGTTAGACAATATAGATTCGTCTTCTAATGTGAATGGTCTACTGATGTCAAATAAGGCTATTATTAAGTCACTTTTGTTTATTATATCTTTACTTTTTTCTACACCAAGTTTTTCAACAACGTTATTTGTTTCTCTTATTCCAGCAGTGTCAATTAGGTTTAGTGTAACACCATTTATTGTTATGTTTCCTTCAACTATGTCTCTTGTTGTTCCTTCTATATCTGTTACTATAGCTTTGTCTTCGTTTATTAGTAAGTTTAATAAGCTACTTTTACCAACGTTTGGTTTTCCTACAATCCCAACGTTTATTCCGTTATTTAAAAGTGTTCCTTTTTCACTTTCTTTGACAAGTTTTTCTAAGTCAGATTGTATTTCGTTAATATTCGTTTTTAATAGTTCGTTTGTATATATAATTGCGTCTTCGTATTCAGGGTAATCTATGTTTACTTCAATATTTGCAATTATGTTTAATATTTTGTTTCTTAGTGTTTTTATTTTTTTGGATAGTTCTCCACTTAAGCCTTTTAAACTCATTTTTCTTGCTTCTTCTGTTTTTGCGTTTATCAAGTCACTTATTGCTTCTGCTTCTATTAGGTCTTTCTTTCCGTTTAGAAATGCGCGTTTTAAAAACTCTCCAGGTTCTGCAAGTCTTGCACCGTTTGATAAAACTAATTCTAGAACTTTGTTTGTAACTGATATTCCACCATGTGTGTTTATTTCTACAATATCTTCTCCAGTTTGACTATTAGGAGAAATGAATAAAGAAACTAGTACTTCATCTATTAATTCATTGTCTTCTTTGATAAAGCCATAGTTAATTGTGTTAGGTTCTAGCTTAGACAAGTCTTTTGTAAATATTTTGGAAACTATACTAATACTTTCAGGTCCACTTATTTTGATTATATTTACTGCACTTCTTCCCATACTTGTGGCAATTGCGGCAATTGTATCATTTTCCATAAAAACACTTCCTTTCGTGTGTAGATTATACCACTTTATCAAGAATATGTAAATTGTTTATTTCCCGGGAAATAAATTTTCGTGTTTTTAGTATAAAAAAAACAAAGATTTTACTCTTCATTTTTATCTTTGTATTTAATAACTACACATCTATTAGGTTCAGTACCAACACTTTCTGTTTTTATGTAATCAAATTTTGATAAAGCATTATGCACTATTCTTCTTTGGAATGAATTCATTGGGTCAAGTTTAACATCTACTTTTGTAAGTGTCACTTGTCTTGCTATTTTTTTAACATCTCTTTCTAGGAAGTAGTTTTGTTTTTCTTTATAGTTTTCTACATCTAATATAACATTTATATACATTCCTGTTTGTGAACTTATACTTTGTTTTAAGTAAGTTTGAATTGAAGATAATACTTTTCCGTTTTTACCAATAAGTATTCCATTATTATTTGAATGTATTCTATATGAGATTTGTTTGTTTCTAATTTGTTTTTCTATATTACCTTCAAGATTGAAACCTTTTAGAATATCTTCTAGAATTGTTTTTCCAAAAGATGCAATGTCTTCTAGTTTTACTATTTCAATGACTACTTTTTTTCCACTGAAAAGGCCACCTTTTTCTTCACTTGTTTTTGTTAGTACTTCGTCTAGAGTTACTCCTAAATCTTTAAGAGCTTCATTTAATACTGCATGTTCTTCTTTTCCTTTGTATACATATTTTTCCATAATTCCACTTCCTTACTTCATAATTATTTAGTTACTTTTTATTTTTTTTAATATCATATTTTGGAATATTGCAAATGCACTTGATGAAATCCAGTAAATTCCTATACCTACATTAAGTGTGAAAGACATAAGCACTATAAATACGGTCATCATTCTTGTCATCATTTTTGTTTGTGCTGCTTGTTCTTCACTCATGCTAGTCATCCCTGCATTTTTAAATGAGAAGTATGTAGTTAACCCGATAAGAATAACTATGATTAGATATATATAAGAACCACTTTTAATTGCTTCCCATGGAGTTAGTCCTAGGTCGAAACCTAACATTCTTTCTTCTAGAATAGCAGGTATTCTTTGAATTGCCTCTAGGAAGGCGAAGAATAATGGTAACTGTATTAAACTAACAAGGCATCCTGCCATTGGTTTAATGTTATACTTTTTGTAGATAAGTAACATCTCTTGATTTTTTGCCATTAGCGAGTCACGGTCTGTTCTGTTAAGATATTTCTTTTCTAGTCTTTGAAGTTCAGGGTTTGCTTTTTGCATATTTGTACTCATATCCATTGTTTGTTTACTAAGAGGTAATACAAGTAATCTTAAAGCTATTCCTATTAATATAATTGATAAACCATAGTTTTTAACTAATAAACCTACTTTTACTATTAACCATGCTAGTGGTTTTACGAATATATTTGTCCATAAGCCTTCATATCCACCTGAGTTAACTTTTAAGTTTTCACAAACTGGTAATTTTTCTAAGTCAACATTTTCATTTTCAGCGTACGCTTTTAAAGCTTCTTCGTCTGTTGGCTTACATAATATGTTTTCTGTATAAACTTTCTTTGTTTCTTCATTTCTAAAACTTTTTGTACATCCTGTTGTTAATACCATAGTCATTAAAACTATGATTAATACTTTTTTAATATTTTTCATTAATTTATCTCCTTTATTGTGCTTACTAGATTCTCTTCTAGTTCTTTATATTTAGAAGTCACTGCTTCTTTCCTTACTATTATAACATACTTTTTTGTAAATTCCATTCTATTTTTCATTAATATATCTTTTACTCTTCTTTTTATTTTATTTCTTACATGAGCTTTTCCTAGTTTTTTGCTTACACTTATGCAGTACATATTTTTAGCTTTGTCATTATTTATATAATATATTATAAAAAATTTAGTTACTTTTTTGTTTCCTGTTTTTACTATCAAGGATATTTCTTCATTTTTCCTTATTATATATTCTTTATTCATAATTTCTCCTTCATGAATATTATACAAGAAAAAAACTACTCATTTCAAGTAGTTATTTGTTAATTAAGTTTTTTCTTCCTTTTTGTCTTCTAGATTTTAAAATATTTGCACTTCTAGAAAGAAAACCTTGTTTTTTTGCTTTGTTGTTTTTCTTTGCAACCGGTGTTAATTTCATTTTTTTATTCCTCCCAACTTTTTTTGCTTGACTTATAAGATTATAAACTATAGAATATTATTTGTCAACTTTTTATTTTATTCACATATTAACATTTCATGTGGATAAACTTATTAACAGTGTGAATTTGAAAAATGTTGATAATGTTAATAAGTGTGTCAAACATAGGTAAAATAGAGAAAAAACGTGTTGATAAGTTGTTAATAAGTCATGTTGATAACATTTTTTTGAAATTTATACTTCCTAAAATGAAAAAAATGGGTTACAATGTATGTGGATAAGTTCTGTGCTGTGGGGTGATGAGTTATGGACAAAGTTAAAATTTGGAATGATTTTATAAACGAGCTTAAAAATAAAGTCAGTGATGTTACTTTTAATACATGGTTTATAAATCTTAAGTTGTTAACAATTAATGATAAAGATATTGTTATAATTGTTCCGTATTCTGTGCATAAGAACCACATTATCAACAATTACATGGATATTATTGAGGAGATTTTTCTTAATATTACTGGGAAAAATTTAAATATTGTGTTCTGTTTAGAGGGTGAATATAAAGAGAATACTTTTGATAATATTGAAAAGATAGGGTTAGATGATAGTGTTATTGACAATTTTGTAGAAGCAAGAAAAACTAATTTAAATCCTAAATATACTTTTGATAATTTCGTGGTAGGTGACTCCAATAGGTTTGCATTTAGTAGCTGTTTATCAGTTGCGCAGAACCCGGGAAAACTATATAATCCATTGTTCTTGTATGGTAAAAGTGGACTTGGGAAAACACATTTAATGCATGCGATTGGAAATTATATTGTTCAGAATACTAATTTAAGAGTACTTTATATTACTACTGACGAATTTATGAATGAGTTTATAAGTATTACTAGGGATAGTGGAAATAAAGAGGATAACTTTAATTATATTGACATTTTTAAAGAAAAATATAGGGATGTTGATGTATTAATGATAGATGATATTCAGTTTTTAGGAAGCGCTACTGCGACGCAGCAAGAGTTTACTAATACTTTTAATTCTCTATATTATAAGGAAAAACAGATTATCATATGTAGTGATAGAAGTGTTGACGATTTAAAAATGTTTGCTGATAGATTAAGAACTAGGTTTAACTGGGGACTTAAGGCTATTATAAGCGTTCCAGAGTTTGACCTTAAAGTTAAGATAATTAAAAATAAGATAAAGACTTCTGATTTAGCTATTGATTTAAGTGAAGATATAATTGATTTTATGGCTTCAAATTGCGGAAGTGACGTTAGAAACTTAGAAGGAATGATAACTAGACTTGCTGCATATTCAGCTATTTGCAACATTAAAAATTATACTTTAGAGACTGCTATGGAAGCACTAGACGAATACGTAAATGGCATGGGACAATATACTGTTAATAGTATTGGAAAAATTATTAACATAGTTAGTCAGTACTTTAAATTAACACCTGATGATTTAAAGGGTAAAAAGAGAAGTAAAGATATTGCTAATGCTAGAATGATAGCGATGTACCTGTGCAGAATACTAACCGATGAAACATACCCTAGAATTGGACTGGAGTTTGGTGGAAGAGACCATTCAACTGTAATTCATGCGTATGAGAAGATAAATGAAGATATAAAGAGTAATGGGGAACTTGAAAAAATGATTAGTGAGTTGAAACTTAAAATGAGTGAATAAAATGTTAATAATGTAAAGTTATACACATAAAGAAAGTCCTATAAATACTGGGCTTAGACACGTTATTAACATTATCAACTTCTATATTATAATTATTAATTTAAATAAATAAGAAATGGAGGAGATGTTATGAAATTTAAAATTAATAAAGATGTATTATTAGAAAATTTAAATAATGTAGGGAGGGCTTTATCTAACAGAAATATTATTCCTATAATTAATGGTATTTTGTTTGAACTTAGTAATGAAGGACTTAGTTTGATGGCTACTGATAATGAGATTACTATTAAAACATTTATTGATAAATCAAAGATTAAGGAAATTAGTAGTACAGGTAGTGTAGTCATATATGGCAAGTTTATTCTAGACATAATTAGAAAGTTACCTAATGAAGATATTGTTATTGAAGAAGTGGATGGTTGTAAAGCTATTATTAGTACTATGACAAGTAAATATAATTTGAATTGCTTTGATGTTAATGAGTTTCCTAATATTAAATTAGAGGTAGGAAGTAATCCTATTAAGCTCACTGCTGGTAATTTTAAGGATATTGTTAATCAAACTGTTTTTGCTACTAGTCAACAAGAAAGTAAACCTTTACTAACTGGTATTAACATTAAAATTGCTGGAAATACTTTAGAGTGTGTTGCTACTGATAGTTATAGACTTGCTAAAAAATGTGTAAAGTTTAATGATTATACTGATAATAATGTAAATATTGTTATACCAGCTAGAAATATTAATGAATTTGTTAAGTTAATAGATGATGATACAAAGACTATTGAGTTACATACATTTAGTAATAAGGTGTTGTTTAAGTATGAAGATTTATTATTCCAATCAAGTATTTTAAATGGAACTTATCCTAATACAGATTCACTTGTGCCTAATGATTATGAGATTATTTATAAAGTGGATACTAATGAGTTTTATAGTGTTATGGATAGAGCTAGTATCTTGGCTCAGGCAAAAGATAAGAACATTGTTAGTTTGGAGACTCATGGGGACAAGCTTATATTAACATCAAGTAGTCCAGAGATTGGTAAAATTGAAGAAGTTATGAACATTGAAGTTTTAAAGGGAGAAGATATTAAGATTTCATTTAGTGTTAAGTATATGATGGAAGCTATTAAGAGTTTTGATAGCAAGAGTATTACACTTTACTTTAACGGAGAGATTAAGCCAATTATTGTTAAAGAAAATGATAATGGAGATTTACTTCAACTTATTTTACCAATTAAAACTTATTAATTTTGGGTATAAAACTGAAAATTTGAGTATTTTCGGTTTTTTTGTGAATATTTTTTTCTAATCGACGTTATTCGACAAAATACGACAACTTGTTTTGTTAGTATATTTGCCTTGAAAGGGGGAAATAGAAGTGGATTATGAAATAAATGATGAAACTTTGGCTGTGATACCAACTGAGAAAGGAAAATGTGAGGCAATTGAGTTACACGGTAATATTCCAATAAAAGATACTTCTCTTACTGTAATAGAGCATAGCTGCGAGTACTTTGGTATTAATTATAAGACTAGATTAAATAGTACGTATAAGTTTATTAAAGCTAGGTATAAAGCTCCAGTTGTTGTGGAAGAAAGTTCTAGGATTATCTTTTTTCCAATTAGTTCTCCAAGAAATAAAGATACTGTTTGGATGAGTTATAATAATATACTTGCATATGAAAAAAGTGAAGAGAAAAATGAGACTATTGTTAAATTTAATAATGGTTATTCTATGAATGTGCCAGTGTCTTATTACACTTTTAATAGTCAATATTCTAAAGCTGCTAGATTGCATGCTTCATATAGTGTTAGAAATGGCAAAAAAAGATAAAAAAAGCTTTTAAATTGGCCTGTTTTTATGGTATAATTGTAATAGGTATAGGAGTACTGGTATACCTATTATTTTTGATTAGAATGTTATAAGAGGTTTTAAAATGCAAGTCAGAAAGATTGAACTAACAAATTTTAGAAATTATGAGAAATTTAAAATTGATGATTTAGACAATATTAACATTATTATTGGTAATAATGGAATTGGTAAAACATCTATTTTAGAAAGTATCTATGTTGCGTGTACTGCTAGGACATTTAAATCTAATGATGAAAATGTTCTTATTAATGGTGGTAAAGACTTTTTTAAGATTAAAATTGAGTTAGAAAAGGCTGGCAAGATTAAGAAACTGGATTATACTTTGACTGATAAGGGAAAGAAAACTAAGATTAATAACAATTTGAAGAAGAAGATAAGTGACTATATATTTCAGTATAAGGTTATACTCTTTTCTCCAGATGAACTTAGAATTATTAAGGAAAGTCCTAATGTTAGGAGAAGTTATTTGAATGTAGCTCTGTCTCAAATTAATAAGAGTTATGTAAAGTTGTTAAAAGATTATAATGTTTTAATTAAAAATAAAAATGAATATTTAAAGCGAATGATGATTAATTCTAATATGGATAGTCTTTACTTAGATATACTTGATCAAAAAATCGCGGATATTGGTGGAGAAATATGTGACATTAGAAGTGATTATATTGAAAAGATTAACAAGCATATTAAGAAGATTTTTAGTAAATTTAAGAAGAATGATATGTTGTATGTTAAGTATTCAAGCCAGTTCTTGGAAAAGAATAAAGAGGAAAAATTAAAATTGTTAAAGAAAAACAGAAATAATGAAATGAATTTGGGTTTAACAAAGACTGGGGTTCATAGGGATGATATTGTTTTTTTACATAACGATTTGAATGCGAAGGATTATAGTAGTGAGGGAACACAAAAGTTGATATTACTTTGTTTTAAGATGGCAGAGTTAGAAGTGTTAACAAATGACTACTATGAGGAACCTATATTACTTTTAGATGACTTGTTTAGTGAGCTTGATATAGTTAATCAGAACAATGTTATAAGTAATTTGAATACTAAAATTCAGGTGTTTATTACTACAACTGATGTTAATAATGTAAAACCTAGTTTAGTTAAGAAAGCTAAGATTATTGATTTGAATGGAGGAGGAAAGTATGAGCGATAATAATTATAATGAGAATGATATTCAGGTCTTAGAGGGCTTGGAAGCTGTTAGAAAACGTCCTGGTATGTATATTGGTACTACTGATGTTAAGGGTCTACATCATTTAGTTTGGGAAATTGTTGATAACTCAATTGATGAAGCATTAGCTGGATACTGTAAGAATATTGAAATTATTATTAATAAAGATAATTCAATTACTGTTAAGGATGATGGACGTGGTATACCAGTAGGAAAACACCCTAAAACTGGAATTTCAACTGTTGAAACTGTTTATACAGTATTACATGCAGGAGGAAAGTTTGGCGGTGGAGGATATAAGGTAAGCGGGGGCTTACACGGCGTTGGTGCTAGTGTAGTTAATGCTTTATCTAGTAGAGTTACTGTAACAGTTTATAAAGATGGCAAAATATATGAGTGTAAGTTTGCAAATGGTGGAAAGACTGTACAGCCTTTAACTGAAATTGGTACTTGTGAAGCAAATAGAACTGGTACAACTGTTACTTTTAAACCAGATAGTGAAATCTTTGATACTGAAATATACGACTATGAAACTTTAAAAGTAAGGGTAAGAGAGCTTGCGTTTTTAAATAGAGGACTTCAACTTACTTTAAGAGACGATAGAGATGAAGAAGATACTCAAGGAGAAAAGTTTCTTTATGAAGGTGGAATAAGTGAGTATGTTAGGTTTTTAAATAAAAATAAGACACCAATACATGACGATATTATTCATTTAGAAGGAGAACAAGATGGTATTTTCTTTGAAGTTGCAATGCAGTATAACAATAGTTATAATGATAATATTTATTCATTTGTTAATAACATTAATACACATGACGGGGGTACACATGAAGAGGGTGTTAGACGTGCTTTAACTAGAGTTATTAACAATTATGCTAGAAAAACTAAGATGTTAAAGGAGAAAGACGAAGGGTTAACTCAGGATGATGTTAAAGAAGGGTTAACAATGATAATTTCTTGTAAACATCCTAATCCTCAATTTGAAGGACAAACTAAGGGAAGACTTGGTAACTCTGAAGTTAGAAAGATAGCTGATAATGTTTTTGCAGAGGGATTTGAGAGATTTTTAATGGAACATCCTACTGACGCTAAGATAATTATTGAGAAAGCTATGCTAGCAAGTCGTGCTAGAAGTGCTGCTAAAAAGGCAAGAGAAGCTACTAGAAAGAGTGATTTAACAATTACTAATTTCTTTGGTAAGTTAACTGATTGTAAGAGTAAAGACCCAACTGTAAGTGAATTATTTATAGTCGAGGGAGATAGTGCTGGAGGTAGTGCTAAAAAGGGAAGAGACTCAATGACTCAAGCTATACTTCCTTTAAGAGGTAAGATTCTTAATGTTGAAAAGACTAGACTTGATAAGGCTTTAGGAAATGAAGAAATTAAAACAATTATTACAGCTTTTGGTACTGGTATTGGACAAGATTTTGATTTAGAGAAGTTAAGATATCACAAGATTATTATCATGACCGATGCCGATGTAGATGGATCTCATATTAGAATTTTGTTATTAACATTATTTTATAGGTATTTTAAACCTATTTTGGAACAGGGACATGTTTATGCTGCTCAACCACCTTTGTTTAGGGTAATGCATGGTAAGACAAGAAAGTATTGCTTAGATGAAGCTGAGAAAGATAGATATTTAGCTTCTTTACCAGAAAATGTTCGAAATCGTGCTGAAATTGCCAGAATGAAGGGACTTGGAGAGATGGACGCTGAAGAATTAAATGAGACTACAATGGATATTAACAAGAGAGTTCTTCGTAAGATAGATGTGGAAGATGCAATTTTAGCAGACCAAGTATTTACTAAGCTTATGGGTGAAGATGTTGAACCAAGACGTAAGTTTATTGAAGAGAATGCTGGATTTGTACAAAATTTGGATATTTAGGAGGTTTTATAAATGAATGATGATTTAGATAGATTACTTGAAAGAGCTAATGAGTTAGAGAATGATGAAGATAATACTATAGTGACTAATGAGCCAGCGAGTAATGAAACTGAAAATAAGAATGAAGAAAATGCTAGTTATTTTGGCGGAGAATTTCATGAGAGAGACAAGCTTTCAGTTAATAATATCGTTGATGAAGTTGAAACATCATTTCTTGACTATTCAATGAGCGTTATTAAAGCACGTGCTTTACCTGATTTAAGAGATGGTTTAAAGCCTGTTCATAGAAGAATTTTATGGAGTATGTATGAATGTGGGTATACACCAGATAAACCTCATAAGAAGTGCGCAACTACGGTTGGTTATGTTATTGGTCATTATCATCCACATGGAGATACTTCTGTATATGATGCAATGGTAAGACTTGCTCAAGATTTTAATCAAAGGTATATTTTAGTAGATGGACACGGAAACTTTGGTAATATTGAGGGAGATAGCGCTGCGGCGTATCGTTATACTGAGTCTAGACTATCGAAAATTAGTTTGGAGTTATTAAGAGATATTAATAAAAATACTGTAGATATGGAAGACAACTTTGATGTTACAAAGAAGGAGCCTAAGGTTTTGCCTTCTAGGTATCCAAATATTTTGGTAAATGGTTCAATGGGTATTGCTGTTGGTATGGCTACTAATATTCCACCACATAATTTGGGAGAAGTTATTGATGGATGTGTTGCCTATATTGATAATCCTGATATTGATACTTTGGGCTTAATGCAGTATATTAAGGGTCCGGATTTTCCAACTGGTGGCGTTATTTTAGGCAATTCTGGTATCAAGCAAGCTTATGAAACAGGAAGAGGCAGTATTACTATTAGAAGTAGAGCTACTATTGAAGAAATTAAGGGACATCCTACTATTGTTATTACTGAAGTACCTTATGGCGTTAATACTATGGAGTTAAAGAATAAGGTAGCTGAACTTGTTCACAATAAGATTATTGATGGAATAACTGATTATCATACAGATTTAAAGGATGGAGTAAAGATTACTATTACGTTAAAGAAGGATGCTAATGCGCAAGTAGTTCTTAATAATTTGTATAAGCATACACAATTTCAAATTAATTATGGTATTATATTCTTAATGCTTGATGGTTTGACACCTAAGACTTTACCTTTAAAGAGCATTATTAGTAAGTATATTGACCATCAAAAGGAAGTTATTTATAGAAGAACTAAGTTTGACCTTGCAAAGAGTGAGAATAGAGTTCATATTTTAGAGGGTTATAAGATAGCACTTGATAATATTGATGAAGTTGTTAACATTATTAGAAATGCTGGAGATGATGATGAAGCTAGAACTAAACTTATTAATAGATTTGGTTTGAGTGTAATTCAAGCTGATAGTATTCTCGAGTTGAAGTTAAAGAGATTAACTGGACTAGAGAGAAATAAGATAGAGGAAGAGTTATCCACATTATTAAAATTAATTGATGAGTTAAGGTCTATTTTAGCAGATGAGAAGAAGGTTCTTGATATTATTAAGAGAGAAATGCTTGATATTAAGAATAGATTTGGTGATGATAGAAGAACTTCAATAGATATGACAGCAATTGATTATATTGAGGATGAGTCATTAATACCAGAAGAGGATGTAATTGTTACTATCAGTAACAAAAACTATATAAAGAGAATGACTACTGATAATTACAAGACTCAAAATCGTGGAGGTGTTGGAATTAAGGGAATGGCTACTAATGAAGAGGACTTTGTAGAGCAAATGATTAACTTATCCACACATGATTATTTACTTTTCTTTACAAATAAAGGTAAGGTTTATAGGTTAAAAGGTTATGAAATTCCAGAGTTTTCTAGAACTAGTAAGGGGCTACCTATTATTAACTTAATTCAAATTGAGAAAGGCGAAACTGTTAGTGCCGTTGTTAAGGTAGAAAAGGAAAATGCTTATAAATACTTTATATTTGGTACTAAGGAAGGCGTTATTAAGAGAACTTTAATTAGTGAATTTGATAATATTCGTCAAAAAGGTAAGATAGCTATTACATTAAGAGAAGGAGACGAGTTAAATTCAGTTAAGAAGTCTACTGGTGATGATTTTGTTCTTATGTGTTCTAGTCAAGGAAGAATGGTAAGATTTAATGAGAATGAAGTTAGAATAATGGGAAGAAGTGCTGCTGGTGTAAGAGGTATTAATTTAGTTAATGATACTTGTGTAGGTACTGAAGTAGCTCAAGATTCTCAAGAGGTATTAGTTGTTACTTCTAAAGGATATGGTAAGAAGACAGCTGTTAGTGAGTATAGAGAGACTAAACGTGGTAGTAAAGGCGTTAAAACGTTAAATATTACTGATAAGAATGGCGAAATTGTTGGATTTAAGTCAGTTTATAATGATTGTGACCTTATGATTATTACTAATTCAGGTATTATTATTAGATTAGATATGAATAGTGTTTCAACTATGGGTAGAGTAACTCAAGGTGTTAGACTTATTAACTTAAAAGAGAATAGTGTTGTTTCTTCTATCTCAGTTGTTAACAAAAATTCTGAAGAAGAAGATGTATCAGAAGAGACATCTGACATAATAGTAGATGAATAATTATTATATATAAACAATGTTTCACGTGAAACATTGTTTTTTTGTACTCGTAATTTTTTTGTTAGGTATTATTTAAGTTAAAATGTATTATATTAGAGTTATCCACATTTTTTGTGACAAAATATGATTAAATTTTAAAAAAATATTATATTATTACATGTTTCACGTGAAACATATTAAAATATATGTATTAAATATCAGATATTAGACTATTTAATTAATGTTCCACGTGGAACATTAATTAAAACAGGTTTTTAGTCTATTAAATAGACAATATCTAGCTAAAATTATTATTTTTTATATTATTTAAATTTAGCTTTTAATTTATTCGGTTATTTATGTACAATGTTCCACGTGGAACATTGTACAAGATAGTTTTTTTAAATTATTAATTTTACTTTATTAAATATATAATATAACGTTTTTTTAGCATTTGAATTTATAATTTTAAAGTATTCAGTTATTACAATGTTTCACGTGAAACATTGTAATAAAAAATATTTAATCTTAAATATGTATAAAACTATATTAATATCTTTCTATGTGTAATTTATATGTTATAAACATTTTATTTTAATTAAAATAACGTAATTACTATCTATATTTGTATGTTTCACGTGGAACATAAGACTTTTAAAATCTGTGTAATCTAACTTTCAACTTTTTTAAATATTTAATTAATAAATATAATAATATCCTTATGTAATAGGAAGCTATACTATACTTTATTAATGTTTCATGTGAAACATTAATAAAATTAAAATACGAAAAGTAATAATAGTTACGTTAGGTGATGAATATTTTATTAAAATTTAAATAAATGAATTTTTATTACATAAATCTTAAAATAATGCTTATATTCAATGTTCCACGTGGAACATTGAATATATTTTGATAATTAATCAAATAATTAATTAAATTATTTGATTTTATTACGTTGAATGAAGAACATTGTTAATTATTTATATAATAATTTTTTGTGATACTAACATGATGGTTTGCTTATTAATACTTTTATAAAAAATATAACAATGTTTCACGTGGAACATAAGTGATTTATTGTTTTGAATAGTTTGATTTTTGTGTTATAATGTATTTGTGCAATGGATGACGTGGAACCAGGTCAGAATCGGAAGATAGCAGCCTTAACATTAATCATTCATGTGCACTTTTTTTAAAGGAGAAAATCTATGAATGAGAGTTATCAACAAATTTTATATAGATTAGCTATGAAAGCTTATAAGAAAGGTGACATACCTGTGGCGGCGATTTTAGTTAAGGATAATAAGATTGTTACGAAAGCTTATAACAAAAGGTTTAGAAATAATAGTTTATTAGGGCATGCTGAAATAATATGTATTTTAAAAGGTACAAAAAAATTGAAATCGTGGAGATTAAATGACTGTGATTTATATGTCACTTTGGAGCCTTGCGCTATGTGTCGTGAAGTTATTAAGGAAGCTAGAGTTAGAAATGTTTATTATTTGTGCGATAAGACAAAAAATGTTTTAAGTAAAACGAATTTTATCAAGTTAAATAGCAGTACAAGTGACATATATTCTAGGTTGTTAACAGATTTTTTTGATACTCTTAGAAAATAATCAAAATATAGCGAACAAATGTAATTAATTACTTGACTTATACACAGGTATGTGATATATTATTAAGTAGTTTGGAGGCGATAAAATGGCGTATACTGCTTTGTATAGAAAATATAGACCATCTAATTTTGCAAGTGTGGTTGGACAAGAAGTTGTTGTAGATATTTTGAAGAATTCTATATTAAATAATAAGGTTAGCCACGCTTATTTATTTACTGGACCAAGGGGTACAGGTAAAACTAGTATTGCTAAGATTCTCGCTCATGCTGTAAATTGTCTTAATTTTAACGACGATATATGTGGTGAATGCGATGTTTGTAAGAATTTAAAGATAAACGATAGTGATATTATAGAAATAGACGCAGCAAGTAATAATGGTGTTGATGAGATTAGAACTTTAAGAGATAATGTTAAATTGTTGCCAAGTTTTTGTAAGTATAAGATTTACATTATTGATGAAGTACATATGTTGTCAACAGGTGCTTTTAATGCCTTGTTAAAGACGCTTGAGGAGCCACCTAGTCATGTCATTTTTATTCTAGCTACAACTGAACCAAATAAGATACCTTTAACTATTTTGTCAAGGTGTCAGAGATTTGACTTTAATAAGATTTCTAATGAAAAATTGGTTAGTAGACTTTTATATATTGCTAATCAGGAAGGAAAAAACGTTGATAAATCAATTTTAGAATATATTGCTGAGATTTCAGATGGTGGATTGAGAGATGCAATTAATTTGCTTGACCAGGTTATATCTTTACCACAGGAAAGTGTTACTTTAGAAGAAATTGATAGATTATCTGGTAGAATTTCTCAAAACACCTTATTTGATTTATTAAATGCTGTTTCAACTGGTGATTATGTTTCTATTTTGAATATTTCTGATAAAATTTATGGAGAAGGTAAGAATTATAAGGATATTGCTGATGGAATGTTGGCAATTGTTAGGGATTTAAGCATTAATTTAGAGGTAGATAGTTATTTTAATAAAGATTACTCTTTAAAACTTGATACAATTAATATACCTTTTGATAAATTAATTTTTATTACATCTCTTTTGAATGAACTTATAAAAGAATTAAAAAATTCTAATGACCCTAAAATGCTTTTTGATATTTATATGGTTAATATTTGTAATAGTTTGTCTTCTAAAGATACTGTAAGTACTAAAAAAGAAGTTTTAAACAATAATCAACAAAAAGATAGTATATCTTTTCCAAAAAAAGAAGATATAAACAATTTTCAAACGAATGAACTAAAAGAAAAAGAAGTTATTAACAAAACTTCTTTAGAAAAAAGAATTGAAGAACCAAATACTAACAATGTTACAGAAGAAGAAATTGTTAAAGAAAAAATAGTTAACAACTCAGATGATACAATTAATAGTGATTTAAAGAGTATAAGAATTAATAATGTTTTAGCAGAAGCTGATAAAAATATTTTAAACAATATAGTTAAGTTTTATGATAAGATAGGCGATTATGTTTCAAATAAGGTTTATAACACACTTTCAATTTTACTTTTGGATGGTCATGTAGTTGTTGCTTCTACAAAATATTTATTATTTGCCTTTAAAAGTGAAGAGGATGTTACTTTATTTGATAATAATTATAAACAAATTGAGTTATTTATTAAAGAGGTATTTGAAGAAGCATATAAAGTAGCTGCTGTAACAACAAAAGAATGGCAAATGATAAAGGAAGATTTTATAAAAAATAAAAAAAATCAAATTCCGTATGTATTTATTGATGAAAATGATGTAAAATTAGATATGGGTGTGAGTTTTAATGATTTAGAAAACTCTGCATTAGATTTATTTGGAGAAGACACAATAAGTGTTAGATAGGAGGAAATTATGAATATACAAAATTTAATGGCACAAGCTCAAAGAGTACAAAAAGATTTAGAAAGGGCTAATAACGAGATAGAAAATACTGTTTTTGAAGGTGTAAGTGGAGCAGTTAAGGTAACTATTTCTGGTAAAAATGAAGTTAAAAGTGTAGTAATTACTGATGACAATATTTTAAATGATAAAGAAATGCTTGAAGATATGATTTTAATTGCTGTTAATGATGGATTAAAGAAAATTTCAAAAATGAAGGAAGAAAAAATGGGTAAATATACTGGTGGTTTAGGAGGACTTTTCTAGTATAATGATTTATCCAGATGAATTTGAAAAATTAAAAGAAAGTTTTCAGTTATTGCCTGGTGTGGGTGAAAAGTCTGCTGAAAGATATGTTTATGCAGTTAATGATATTGATATTGATAAAATAGAAGAATTTTCTGCTAATTTAAACAGGTTTAAGGAGAACATGAGAAAATGTAAGGTATGTGGACATTTAACTAATAAAGAAACTTGTAATGTTTGTGATAATGAACATAGAGATAAGTCTACTATTTGTGTTGTTGAAGACTCAAAAAGTGTGTTTATGTTTGAAAAAACTGGAAAATATAATGGAGTTTATCATGTATTAGGTGGATTAATATCTCCAATAGATGAAGTAAATCCAGAAGATATTAATTTAAATTCTTTGATTACTGAACGTATTAATGGTGATGTAAAAGAAGTTATAATTGCACTTAATCCTTCTGTAGAAGGTGAAATGACTAGTCTTTATATTCAAAAATTATTAGAGAAAAAGAATGTAAAAGTTTCTAGACTTTCTTATGGACTTCCAATGGGCGCAGATATTGAGTATTTAGACCCATTAACAATTATTAGAGCAATTGATGATAGAAAATTTTTGTCATAAATAATGATGTTATAAATACTATTAATTGGAGGATATTATGCAATTTATAGTATTAGTTATTAAAAGACTTGTGATGGCTTTATGTATGCTTTATACAGTTGATTTGATTACTTCAAGTGCAGGGTTTATAATACCTATCAATATAGTGAGTGTAGTTTTTGTAAGCTTATTAGGTATACCTGCCTTGTTTGGTCTTGCGTTTTTAAAGCATTTTATGTGAGAGTAGGTGGTATTATGGAAATAAAACTAAGTAGTTATTTTGAGCAAATGGCTAGTCAAGATAGGATTAGTCATGCTTTTTTGGTGTGTAATACTGAGTATTCTGTTATTAAAGATGAACTTTCTTTATTGTTCAATCATTATTTTTTTGAAGAAAGTGTTGATATTGATAATTGTAGCGATGTAGTTATAGTTAATCCGGAAAATGATAAAATTGTTAAAGAGCAAATATTAGAATTACAAGATAAACTTAAGAGTTATAGTCAAACTCATAAAAATAGAGTGTATATAATTAATGATGCTCATAAAATGAATGATTATGCAGCAAATTCACTACTAAAATTCTTGGAAGAACCAGAAAGTAATATTTATGCTTTTTTGATAACTACTAATATAAATAAGATATTACCAACTATAAAGAGCAGATGTCAGGTTTTATCAATACAAAACATGAAAGTTTTTGATATTAAAAGTTATTCAAATGAAGTAATTCTTAAAACAATTCAATTAATTAGACTTATGGAAGAAAAAAAGTCTTCTTCTTTTGGGTATTTGTATGATATAATTAGTAAGAAGGAAGAAAAAGATAATGTAATTAATATGTTAAAAATAATGAAATACTTTTATAGTGATGTTTTTAATCTTATATTAAGTAGAGATATTATTTATTTTGAAGAGTATCTTAGTGATTTAAAGTATGTGGGTGACTTAAATTCTAAAAAGGATATTATTAGAAAGATGTTGATACTTAGTAAGAGTGAAAATAAACTTGAGTATAATTTGAATATTAATTTATTTATGATAAGACTTATTAGTGAAATGGTAGGTGATTAAATGAAAAATGTGGTTGCTGTTAATTTTAAGGAGAATGGAAAGTATTATTTTTTCAATGGTAATGATTTACAAATAAAAGATGGTGACTTTGTTGTTGTTACTACAGAAAGAGGTCTTCAACTTGGTAAAGTTATAATGAGTAATATTATTAATAAAGAAGAATTAAGTAATATGAAAGATGTAGTGAGACTTGCAACACAAAAAGATTTGAAAATACACGAGTCTAATTTAAGGGATGCTATGGAAGCTTTAAATACTGCTAGAAAAATAGCTCAGAAGTTAAAACTTAAAATGAATTTAATTGAAGCTAGTTTTACTTTTGAAAGAAATCAGTTAATGTTCTTCTTTATAGCAGATCAAAGAATTGATTTTAGAGATATGGCTAAAGAATTAGCATCTATTTATAAAACAAGAATTGAGTTAAGACAAATTGGTGTTAGAGACAAAGCAAAAGAGGTTTCTGGAATTGGGCAATGTGGGCGTGTTTTGTGTTGTGCAAGTTATATGAAAGATTTTGCTGATTCTGTTTCAATAAGTATGGCTAAAAATCAAAATTTAGCACTTAATCCTAATAAAATTAATGGCCAATGTGGAAGATTACTTTGCTGTTTGACTTATGAAGATGAGGTGTATTCTGAAAATAGAAAAGGAATGCCTATTTTGGGAGAAAAAGTAGAAACTGAAAAGGGAACGGGGACTGTAGTTTCAATTGATATATTAAAGAGAAGTTATGTTGTTGATGTTCCTAGTGAAGGTAGAATTGAAGTTACTTTGAAAAGTAAGTGTGATGAATGTGGAAAATGTAATTAATGATTTAGTAGGCTATGATGGGTTAAAGATAGTCCAAAACAATGAGTATTTTAATTTCAGCTTGGAGTCTGTTATGATTCCAAGATTTTGCGTGCTTAGAGATAATATGAGAATACTTGATTTATGTACGGGAAATGCTCCTATACCTATGATACTAAGTACTCTTACAAAGTCTAATATATTAGGTGTTGAAATTCAAAAAGAAATTTATGATTTAGCGAGTGAGTCTGTTAAAATTAATAATTTACAAGATAGAATAGAGTTATTAAATATGGATGTTAAAGATTTAGATAAGGTCTTTGAAACGGATACATTTGATTTGATAACTTGTAATCCTCCTTATTTTAAAGTATGTGAAACAAGTAATTTGAATGATAATTTGGTTAAATCTATTGCTAGGCATGAAATACTTTTGAATTTAGAGGATATTTGTAGGACATGCAAAAAACTATTAAAAAATAATGGGAGTTTGGTGTTAGTTCATAGAACTGATAGACTAGCTGAAATAGTAAATGTGCTTACAAAGTATAATTTGCAGCCGAAACGAATTAGATTTGTTTATCCTAAAACGAAAGAAAACTCAAATTTGGTATTGATTGATGCTAAAAAGAATGGTAAGGTTGGGTTAAAGGTTTTAGAACCACTTATTTGTCACAATTGTGATGGCAGTTATACAGAAGAAATAAATAGAATGTTAGAGAGGTAGTTATGATACAAAAAAGTTATGATAAGGAAATTAGTAATTGTTATATAGTGCCAACGCCTATTGGAAATATGAAAGATATGACTTATAGAAGCGTTGAAGTGCTTAAACAAGTGGATGCAGTTTTTGCAGAAGACACCAGAGTGACTGGCGTACTTTTAAATAGCTTGGATATTAAAAAGAAGATTTATCAAAGTCAGAAATTTAATGAAGCTAAAGCTAGTGGTGTGGCTGTGGAGCTATTAAAAGAAGGAAAAAATATCGCCGTTGTTACAGATAGGGGTACTCCACTTATTAGTGACCCTGGAAATGTTTTGGTGTCTGAAGTTATAAAGAATGGCTTTAATGTGATAGCTTTACCTGGTGCTTGTGCTTTTGTACCTGCTTTAAATATGTCTAATATAAATCAAGAAAAATTTTTGTTTTATGGATTTTTGAGTTCTAAAGAAGGACAGGCGATTCATGAATTAGAAAAGTTAAAGAGTATCAACTTTACAATAGTTTTATATGAAGCACCTCATAGACTTTATAAAACTTTACAGAATATAGAAAAAATCTTGGGAAATATTCAAATAAGTATTTCCCGGGAAATAACTAAGCTTCATGAAGAGGTATTTAGAGGCAGTGTAAGTGAGGCTTTAGAAATTTATAAAGAAGTGAAAGGTGAAATTGTAATCGTTATTGATAATAATAAGAATGAAGTTGACTATGAAGTTTCTTTTAAGGAAGTGATGGACTTAATTAAACTTGGTGTTAAACCTAATGATGCAGTTAAGTATGTTTCTAAGAAAAATGAAGTAAGTAGAAATATTTTATATAGTATGTACGAGGAGGGTAAGAAATGAAATTAATTGTTGGACTTGGTAATCCCGGAGAAGAATATCAAAATACCAGACACAATGCTGGATTTATGGCTATTGATAACTATATTGATGAGTCAAATTTCAAGAAGAAAGATAATTATATGATAGCCGAGAAGGTAATTAATGCGGAAAAAATCTTATTTGTTAAACCTCTTACTTATATGAATGATAGTGGACAGGCAGTAAGAAAAGTAGTAGATTATTATAAGATTAGCTTAGATGATATTTTAATAATTTATGATGATATGGATTTTAATGTTGGAACTATTAAGATAAAAGCAAGTGGTTCAAGTGGGGGACATAATGGAATTAAAAGTATTATTAGATGTTTAGGTACAGAAAACTTTAAAAGAGTGAGAATAGGTATATCTAAACCTGAAGGGGATACTATTAATTATGTTTTGGGAAAATTTAGCAAGCATGATTTGAATAATTTATATTATGTGTTTAATACTATTAATAGAATAATTGAAGATTTTGTAGTCTTGCCATTTGAAAAGTTAATGAGTAAATATAATGGGTGAATATTATGCTTAATGATTTGTTTGATTTTAAATTTAAAGATGGAATGAAGATAAATGTTAGTAAAAATGAAATATACAATCAAATGCTCTTGTATATGTTTTTTGCTTGGAAGAAAAACGTTGTTATAGTTACTCCAACTTTGAATGAAGCTAACCAACTTTATAGAGATTTACAATATTATTTAAAAGATAGAGTGTATATTTTTCCTGATGATGATTTTCTTACTAAGAAAGCTATTGCGTCTAGTCCTGAGTTAATGTACATGAGAATGAAATTTTTAAATAATATAGATACTATAGATAATAAGATTTTAATATGTCATACAAGTAGTTTTTTAAAGAAATTTCCAGCTAAAAATAGTTTTGAAGAAAAATCTATTAATTTGAAAGTCAGTAAGACTATTGATAGAGAAGGTTTAATAGAAAAGTTAACAAATATTGGTTATAAAAGAGAAAGTTTAGTTACAAACACTGGGGAATTTAGTGTAAGAGGGTTTGTTATTGATGTATTTCCAATATTTTCTGACCATCCAGTTAGAATTGAATTTTTTGATGAAGAGATAGATGATATTAAGTATTTTAATGAGAATACACAATTGTCTATTCAAAATGTTCAAGAAGTTGTTATCAAGCCAGTTAATGATGAATATAACGGTAGTAATTCAAGTATCTTATCTTATTTAAATGAGCCTTTGTTAATATACCAAGATTATAATCAAATAAAGATGGTTGAAAGAAGTTTAATCGAGCAGATTAATTATTATAATGAGGAAAACTATAATTTTTTATTAGCTGATATAGAGTCTAATAGTAAGATATTTGTAGATACTATAGAAAATGGAAAATCAGATTTAAGTATTGAAGCCATTAAAATAGTTAACTATAATAATGATGTTCTTAAATTTGTTAGTGATTTAAATGAAAAGAATAGTTTTTTGTGTTCTAATGATGACAAGTTTATTAAGAAATTAAAAATTGTTAAGAGTAAAGTTATTGATGTAGATTTATTAGAAGGTTTTGTCTATAAAGGAAAAGTGTATTATTCAAAAAATGATTTGAATGGACATGAAGAGAAGATTAAATATAATACTGGCTATAAAATGGGTAAAAAGATAGACTCGATTGATAAACTAGAAGTTGGCGATTATGTTGTTCATAAGGAGTCAGGAATTGGTGTTTACATGGGAATAAGCACAATTATGAAGAATGGACTACCAAGAGATTATATTTTGATTAAGTATAAGGGGGACGATAAATTATATTTGCCTGTTGATAAAGTAGATAAACTTTATAAGTATTCTTCTAAAGATGGTGCAAGACCGGTTATTCACAAGTTAAATAGTGTTGAATGGCAAAAAACTAAGATGAAGATTAGAAAGAAAATTCATGATATAAGTGAAGAGTTAATCAAAATTTATAAAAATAGAAGTATTTCTAAAGTGGAGCCTTTCAAGGAAGATACACCAGAGCAACAGATTTTTGAAAGTGAATTTGTTTATCAGGAAACTCCAGACCAATTAAAGACTACTATGGAAATTAAGAAAGATTTAGAGAGTTCTAAACCAATGGATAGACTTTTATGTGGAGATGTTGGTTATGGGAAGACGGAAGTTATTTTTAGAGCAATGTTTAAGGCAGTAATGAATGATAAACAGGTGATGTATTTGTGTCCAACAACTCTTTTAAGTTATCAGCAATATATGAGTGCGACTAAAAGATTTAAAAATCATGCTGTAAATATAGCTTTATTAAATAGATATACTACAACTAAAGAAGTTAAAAATATTTTGTCTGACTTAGAAAGTGGAAAAATTGATATTGTTTTTGGAACGCATAGGCTACTTTCTAGTGATATTAAATTTAAGGATTTGGGTCTTTTAGTTATTGATGAAGAACAAAGATTTGGAGTTATGCATAAAGAGAAAATTAAAGAAATTAAGTCTAATGTTCATGTTCTTTCTGTTTCTGCTACACCTATACCAAGAAGTTTACAAATGAGTTTAATTGGTGTTAGAGATTTATCATTAATTGAAACTCCTCCTGTTAATAAGTTGCCTGTTCAAACTTATGTTATAAGTTATGATGCTTATGTTTTAAGGGATGTTGTTTTGAAAGAAAAAGCTAGAGGTGGGCAAGTATTTATTCTTTATAATAGAGTTGAAGATATGTCTAGCATAGCAGAAAAATTTAGAAAGCTATTGCCTGAAGTTAGCATTAATTATGCTCATGGGAAGATGAATAAAGAACAAATGCAAGATATTATGTATGATTTTACTTTAGGAAAGTTTGATGTTCTTTTAAGTACGACGATTATTGAAAATGGAATAGATATACCTAATGCTAATACTATTATAGTAATGGATGCTGATAGGTTTGGACTTTCACAACTTTATCAAATTAGAGGAAGAGTTGGAAGAGGAGACAGGCAAGCTTATGCGTATTTGATGTACAATAAAGAAAAAGTACTTGGTGAGACAGCACAAAAGAGATTAGAAGCGATAAAAGAGTTTACTGAGCTTGGAAGTGGATATAAAATAGCAATGCGAGACTTAAGTATTCGTGGTGCAGGGGATTTACTTGGTAGTGAACAAGCTGGGTTTATTGATTCAGTTGGAGTAGATATGTACATTGAGCTAATTAATGAAGAGTTAAATGGTGTAGTGATGAATGATGAAGAAAAAGAGACTAATATAGATGATGTTGCTACACATATAGGAAGTGAATACTCTAATGAAGACGCGATTATAATTGAAATACATAAAATGATAAGTGAAATTAATAGTATTACTGAATATGAAACAGTGTATGATGTCATTAAAGATAGATTTGGTACTGTAAGTGAAGATATTGATATTTATATGAAACAGGAGTTAGTTGAAAAGTTAATTGATAAACTTAAAATTAAGTTGTTAGTTAATGATAAGATGAAATTCACTTTAAAACTAGACAATGATGTGTATAGCAAACTTAATATTGAAGATTTGTTTATTGAAGCAACTAGAATTTGTACAAGGTTTAATTTTGCTTTTAGGGGAGATGCTATACATATAAGTTTGAATAAGGAAAATCTAGAAAAACATTATATTAACTATATTATGGAGTTGTTAATCTATATAGATAGTAGTATTAAAAAGTAAAGAAAAACTGATAATTAGTTTTGACTAGTTATCAGTTTTTTCGTATCTGTCTTTCGTTTTTTCAATTAACTTTATAGTTTCTTCTAATGGGTAAAAATCTTTTGTTTCTACTGTTATATTTTGTAATGTTTTATAGTTTTGAAAAAAATCTTTTATCTCAGCTTTTTGATGTTCTGTTAGATCGTCAAGTGTGTTAATGTTATCAAATCTTGGGTCTTTGTCTACAACTGCAATTACTTTTTCATCATTGTAACCATTATCAATAACTTTTAGATAACCTAGAACTCTTGCTGGTACAACACAGCCTGGAAAAGTTGGGTATGAACTTAATACAAGTATATCGAGTGGGTCTTTATCGTCAGCTATTGTGTTTTCAATGTATCCGTATTCTCCAGGATATGTAAGTGCACTATAAAGAACTCTGTCTAGAGTTATTTTTCCAGTTTCCTTGTTTACTTCAAATTTGTTTTTTGTTCCCATTGGAATTTCTATAATTGCATCTACTATATACTTCATTTTTATCACCTACATTAAGTTTACAAAAATAAAACTGATTTGTCTAGTATAATTATTAAA